>NZ_JASNFO010000107.1:0-46632 GCF_032027725.1 Pseudofrankia coriaricola
CTTAGGCAGCGGATGACAGCGGGGCGGCTGGCCAGGGCGGGCCGCGGGGAGCTGGCGGTGCCGCTGCCGGCGGGATATGTGCGCCGTCCCTCGGGCGAGGTCGCCCTTGATCCGGACGAGCAGGTCCAGGCCGTGGTGCGGCTGGTGTTCGAGCTGTTCGAGCGGCTGGGCACCGTGCACGCGATGTTGCGGTTCCTGGTCGAGCATCGGGTGCAGATCGGGATGCGGGAGCGGTCGGGGCCGGGCAAGGGTGAGGTGGTCTGGCGTCCGCCTCACCAGCAGGGCCTGGTCAACATGTTGCGTAATCCGGCGTATGCGGGGATCTACGCCTACGGTCGCAGCCGCACCGAACCGTCCCGGCGGCGACCCGGTCGCGAGCACTCCGGACGGGTCCGCGGCCTGCAGGCCGGGCAGTGGCAGGTGCGTATCGAAGGGGCGCTGCCCGCTTATATCAGCGTCGAGCAGTACGAGCGGAATCTCGCCCGGATGGCCGCCAACCGGGCGCGGGCCGACAGCCTGGGGGCGGCGCGGGACGGTCCTGCGTTGCTGGCCGGGCTGGTGGTCTGCGGGCGCTGCGGCCAGCGGATGCAGGTCGCCTACGAGGCCGGAGCCGACGGACCGGTCCACCGCTACTGCTGTCAGCGACGCCACCACACCTACGGCGAACCGCGCTGCCAGCAGATGGCCGGGCGCTGCGTGGACGGCCATGTCGTCTCCCAGGTGCTGGACGCGCTGGCACCAGCGGCGCTGGAGGTGTCGCTGCGCGCGGCCGAGCAGATCGAGGCGCACCGAGTACAGGTGGACCGGATCTGGCGGCAGCGCCGGGAGCGCGCCGAGTACGCCGCCGAACGCGCTCGCCGCCAGTACCAGCTGGCCGAACCCGAAAACCGCCTGGTGGTCAGGCAGCTCGAGCGCGAGTGGGAGCAGGCGCTGGCCGCCCGGGCGCAGCTCGCCGAGGACCACGCGCGGTTCGCCCGCCAGCACCCCACCCGCCTGTCCGCCGCCGAACAGGCCGCGATCCGCGCCCTGGCCGCCGACATCCCGGCGCTGTGGTCGGCCCCGACGACCACCACGGCCGACCGCAAGAGACTGATCCGCGCCGTGGTCGACCAGGTCACGGTCACCGCCGCGGGCACCAGCGAGCAGGTGCACGCCACCATCACCTGGGCTGGCGGCCACCAGACCCACGCCGACCTGGTCCGCCCGGTGGCCCGGATCGACCAGCTGTCCTACCACCCCGCGCTGCTCACCCGGCTCGGACAGCTGGTCGCGGCCGGCCTGGACAACGCCGCGGTCGCCGACCAGCTCGCCGCCGACGGGTTCCGCACGCCCCATCTGCGCGAGCGTTTCCACGTCGGCGAGATCCAGCACCTGGTCCGCCGCCTGGGCCTGCGCCCCGGCCTGGACCACGACCGCCGCACCGACCAGGGCAGTCTCGGCCCCGACCAATGGTGGCTGACCGCCCTCGCTCGCCAGGTCGGGATGCCAGCGGCGACCTTGTACACCTGGGTACGGCGCGGCTGGGCTACCGGACAGCAAGACAGCCGACCGCCCTACCGCTGGATCATCACCGCCGACCAGGGCGAGGTCGAACGCCTGCGCGCCCTGCACCAGCTCCCAGCCGGCTACCACAACCGCCGCCGCTGGACCGACAACCCAGCCGACCAGCCGACCAGCAGCACCAGCAGCACCAGCAGCACCAGCAAGGAGACCAGACATCATGACTGGATACGCACCTCGTAGTTCGGCAAACCTATCTCGGTGGGGTTGAGCTCGGGGGCGTAGGGCGGCAGCCACACGACGTCGACCCAGTCGGCGTGGGTGTCCAGGAAGGCGGTCATCTCGGCCTGGCGGTGGATGTTGAGCCGGTCCCAGACCAGCAGTAGTCGGCCGCCGGGAAGCTGGTGGTGTGCCGCGGTCAGCAGGTCGCGGCAGTCGGCCCAGCCCATGCCCTTGCGTTCGCCGGGGTGACCATGGCCGAGGCGGGCGCGGTAGAGCAGCCGGGCGCGCTGGCCGGGCCGGTAGCAGACCAGGCCGGTCACGCTCACCCGTCCCCGGCCCCCGGCGGCGGGCACCCGCACGACCGGGCGGGCCCCGCGCCGGCCCCAGGTACGGGCTCGTGGCGGCCTCAGGCCCTGGCCGGTCTCGTCGAGGAAACACACCCAGGCCTCCCGGGCCGCCGCCGTGGTTTTACCCGCGGCCACCGCTGTGTTCTCCACCCCTCGACCGCGCCGTCGTCACGCTCGGCGGCCCGACGGGCGGGCAGCTGACACGACCAGCCATACCGGTCCAGCAGGTACCACACCCCGGCCAGGGTGTAGTCCACCCCGAACTCGGCGGCGATCACCTGCCGTATCCGGGCCAGCGTCCAGCGCTGGTCGTCCCAGCCACAGGCTCCGGGGCCGCGACGCAGCAACGCCTCCAGCCGGGCCAACGCCCGGCCATCCAGCCGACACGGCGACAGCGGCCCCGCCGACCGCAGCGCCGCCGGACCACCCTGCTCCCAGGCCCGGTGCCAACGACTCACGGTCTTCGGGGTCACATGGAACTGACGCGCCACCTCCGCCTGGCTCGCGCCCTGGGCGAAACGGTCAGCAGCCGCCAACCGGACCCGCTCACGTTCCGTCTGCTCGGCGGGCGTCAACCCGCCACCCGTCGCGTACCTCACTCCGGCGGGCTACCCACCCCACCGACACCATCACCGACCACCGTGACCCCACACATTAAAGAGGGGTAGGCGTCACAGCTGCTAGGTCTGCGGCAAGCCGAGTTCTTCTTGCCAGTGGCGCACCGCGCTGCCGAGGAGGCCGCGGAAGTCGGTGAGGTCAACCCTAGACACCAGGATCGGGCCGACGCACTCGTTATCTCTAACTGCCTGCGCCAGGGCGACGCCGTGCGCCTCGTGGGCATACAGCCACACAAGCCAGCGGTCGAGCGACTCCGCACCCCGCAGCATGGCGGCCTCGACTCGGTCGTCTTGAAGCCGGAGCTCTTCATCGAGCAGCAACTTCACGGCATCAGCCGGGCTGGTCCGAACGTCCGGCAGCTCGCCGGCACCGAACGACGGCCGGTGCTGAAGCTCCCACATGAGCGAGCCGAGAATGAACGGCTCGTCGTCGCCGACAACGCAGCCGGCTACGACCAGCCGGAAAGCGAACATCCTCCCGTCTCCCGCACGCGGCGAGACGACCAGGCCGAACTGCCCGTCATCGGTACTGAACCTCACGCGCCCTCATCCCTCGTCTGCAGCAGCTACGGTATCGGCACCGACGCACCCTGCTAGCCAGGCAACCTGGCAGAGCATGCCCCGGGCTTGACAGAAATAAGAGCGTCAGGAACGACGTCCAGCCCCCGGCCAGCCGCGAAGCGCCGATCTCCCGGAAACAGCGAGGGCCGGACCCGCGAGGCATTGCCCGCAGGTCCGGCCCGTCAGCCGTCCGACGCCAGGTCCTATGCCGTCACCGGCACCGTGCTCCCGCCGGTCCGCCGGCCACGCATCCCTGTCAGCGCCCGCCGCATTGCACTGAGCGCATCCGCCTGCCCGGCCGCGAACGCGGCCCGCTCCGCAGGGGTCATGAACCGCTCGCCACCGGACCGTACGTCGGGGCTGTCCGAGCCGACCAGCATGCCGCCGTTGCTGACGACGCGGCCCGCGATCGCGTCGAGCAGTTCCCGCCGCGACCGAGGTTCACCCGCCGGCCGGTAGACGAGGACCAGGTCGACGTCCCCGAACGCCTCGACGAACGCCAGACCCGTCGGAAGGCGGGCGATCTGCTCGTACAACTCCGCCAGGTCCGAGCCCGAGCCGACGACGAGCGCCCAGTCGTCCTCGGTCCACGGCCGCGCGGAGACGCCGCCCTCAGCGTCAGGAACACCCGCGGGTCGTTGCCCGCTGTCAGCCGCCATGGCGGTGCCGCCGTCCTCTTGTTCCGTCGGGTCACCTGTCATTCGTGATCCTCCTGTCTCTGCTGGTCATGGCTCGATCACCCGCCCTACGTGCGCGAACAGCCGCAGGACGGGCATGACGGCCAGCCTTGTGTCGTCAAGTCGGCACGAACAGGTACGTGCATGGATACCGACCGTGGATAATGCGACAAACAGTGCAGGCTCGAACACGCGTCGGCCCGCCGCACCCCAGGAGCCGTGACCATGACTCCACATCGCGACGCCCCCAAGCCCCCGCCCGAGCTGTGGGACCGCCCCGAGATGGCGAAGGCCCTAGCAGAGCGAGACATGGGCCAGGTGCTGAAGATCTACCAACAGTGGACGGGCGCCCCACAGACACAGCTCGCCCGCATGATCGGCGTCGGCCAGCCCACCATCAGCGGGATCATGCAGGGCAAGCGCCGCGTGGAGACCCTGGCGCTCTTCGAGCGCTTCGCGAGCGGTCTCGAGATCCCGCCTGGACGCCTCGGACTCGCCGACCCGAACCAGACCATCGCGCCCGCACAGCCGACGTTCACCCTGCCCAAGGTCCCCACCGCACGGCCGCGCGTCGAGAACACCGTCGACTTCCTGTCCACCCTGTGGCACGCCGATCTCGACCAGCCGAACGAGCAGGCCGCGCCCGACCCGACGATGTGGCCGGAAGCCGCGCTGGACTGGCTGTTGCACACCGGCCCCCGCGCACCCCGCCAGCCCTCATCCGGCCGCCGGGTCGGTGTCCCGGACATCGCCGCTGTGCAGGCGACGACCGCGATGTTCGCCGGGCTGGACAACCGGTACGGCGGAGGCCACGCCCGCCACGGTCTGATCAGTTTCCTGTCCGGCGACGTCGCTACCCTGCTCCGCGGCCGGTACGACGCCGCGACGGGGGAGCGACTGTTCTCCACCGTTGCCGAGTCGATGCTGTTGGCCGGCTGGATGGCCTACGACGCCGGAACCCATGGCCTGGCACAGCGCTACCTCGTGCAGGCCCTGCACCTTGCCGAATACGCCAACGACCGCCGACTCGCCGGTAGCGTCCTGTCCGCGATGAGCCACCAGGCCACGTTCCTCGGGGACTTCCACCAGGCCGCGTGTCTCGCGCGTACGGCCGTGGTGGGTACCAAGGACGTGGCCACGGCGACGATGACGGCCCAGTTCCACGCGATGGAGGCCCGCGCCCACGCCGGGAACCGCGACGCCGCCGCCTGCGACGCTTCACTGTCCGCCGCCGAGGCAGCGTTCTCCCGGCGGAACCCGGGCGACGATCCCGAGTGGATCGCCTACTTCGACGAGGCCGAGCTGTCGGCCGAGTTCGGTCACTGCTTCCGCGACCTTGGCCGGGCCGCCGGCGCCCGCGCCTGGGCCGGCCGCTCCGTCGAAGCCAGCAGCGACGGCACCTTCGCCCGCTCCGACTTCTTCGCCGCCATGGTTCTCGCCGACGCCCACCTCGACCACGGCGACCCCGAACCGGCCTGCACCGTCGCCCTTCAGGCCCTAACCATCGGCGAGCAGCTCAAGTCAGCCCGATGTGCCCAGTACGTCACCGAGTTCCGTGGCCGACTCGCCAAGGTCGGCCGCGCATCGATCGCCCGCCGCTTCACGGAACAGGCCGCAGGCCACCGCCTTTGGCAACGCCACGACCTGACGCCCGATCGCGGGCTCCGGAGCCGTTCTCCGCGCCGCTAACGACGCTGTGTCTCGGACGAGGCGGGAGTGGCGTCGGCTACCAGTCGGCGGACAGCCTCGACGATCTCCCGATCACTGGCGACGCTCAGCACCGTGATTCCCTGAGGGCCAGGCTCACGCTGCATGAGCCGTAGCGCTACGCAGAGGTGTGCGCGAAGATCGCCGAGTTCGCGGCGAAGCACGTCGCGCTCGGCTCGAATCTCGCTCAGCTCGTCGGTGCTGTTCTCCGCCATCTCGCCGCCTCGGCCAGACTGCTCGATCATCGCTGTCGTACCACCTTCAGAGCGGAGCCCAATTCCGCCGACTCCCGCCCGAGCGCAGGGCAGCCATCCGTTTCACGAACTCTGCCGCCGCACGAGGCTCTGCGCCGACGTTCTGGCCGACCCAGATCACCATCGTCGTTTCCCGTACGTCCCGCAGCACTGGATACCCGTCCCAGGCCATGATGTCGAAGCCGTAGCAGTCGACGAACGCCCGGTACTCCTCGGCGCTGTGCCAGCCGTAGGAGTCGGCGTACATCGCGGTCAGGAGCAGATCCCATTCCCGCGGACCGCGCGCGAAGCCGTCCAGGTCGATCAGCACCGCCCGTCCGGACTCGTTGCGCAGCACGTTCCCGACGTTCGCGTCCCCGTGGACCGGCCCCACTGGCAGGGCGAACGACAGCCCGGCGTACCTCTCCCGGAGCTCCGTCACCCGGTCGAGCAGGAACCGTCGATCCTCACTCGCGAGCCTAGTTGAAGCACGGATACGAGCGTCGGCCCGCGCGAACGGATCGAGGTCCGGGAGCACCAGGCCACCCGGCGCGGCCAACCCGTGCAGCCGCCGGAGAATCTCCGCTAGTTCGACGGCGGAGCCGTAGTCGTCTCCGGTTCCAGCCGCGGCCCAGAACGTCACTACCCGGCCGTCGATCACGAGCGGCTGAGCAGCGGCCAGGCGAGCCACTTGGACCACGGGCACCCCGCCAGTGGTCAGCCACTCCGAGATGACCAGCTCTCTCCGCGCCGCTTCGAGGTAGGCGACCGACCGGCCGATCCGAACGACGACAGGCGCCGCAGCAAGTCGGAACACCGCGTGCTCGCCGAGCCTCATCAGCCCCGCGTCGCCCGGGTCGAGCCCTGCCAGGCCGCAGGCGTCTACGAGGACACGACGGGCCGCAGACACGTCGAGTGGGGCTGCCAGCGTCTGCCCGTTCGCACGCCCGTCATCGGGTCCAGCCACCCGCCGAACGCTAGCCGACCGCTCGCCGACGCGTAGCCCAGACGAGCGAACCCCCAGGTCAGCTCGCGCAACAAAGCCACATCGCCCGCTTGCGACCGGAGCCGCCCCGCCAGCGCCGTGCTGATCGGAGAGTCGGCCGGCGCATACGGTGGGCTTCGTGGAGGCTGAATGGTTCGAGACGGAAGCTCACCTCGACGAGATTCAGGACGCGTTCGTCAGCGTCCTCCGAGCCCGTGCCACCGCCTGGCCGCAGGACCCCGCTGACACTCGCTTAGAGCTTCCCGGTGAGACCCCCGGGCTCCCTGATGAAGGCGTCCTGGCCTGGATCGACATCCTTGACCCGGACCCGGAGTGCCACGCCATCCTCCTGACCGTCGGCGTCTACTTCTACGGAGACCACGCCCACGGGGACGAGGTCCACAACCAGCTACTTACCCTTCCCGACAAGCCGACGCCCCTCGCCTGGACCGCGACGGGAACCCCCGGCGAGTTGGCTGAGCGCGCCGCGGACTGGTTCGAATACCTTCTACGCCGCCCGGTCACACGCTACGAATGGATGCGCCCCGGCACCGCCCCTGCGCGTCGATGGCACTTCGGGAACCCTGCGCCGGAACGGATCGCCCAGGACTGGCCGCGTGTCGGCACACTCGGGCCACCGGACCGCGTCGTCCACTTCCAGCGTGATCTGCCTGACGCCGCAACGTCGCCGTAGGCCAGCAGGCTGCCGAATTGCTCGATTTGGAGATCAAGCCGGCGCCGCGCGGCGGCTGCGCGCGGCGCTGGCGCGCCGTGCTCGCCGGCGCGATCGCCGGCGGTGCCCATGCTCCCATCTCGACCGGCCAAGCCAGCCAGATTGGGCGTGACAGAATGCCGCTAAGGGGAGGTGAACGTCGCCGTCCAGCTAGGCTGCGGTGCGACACACTCAGAAGGAGCTGTCCGTTGGACCGTGCCTAATCTTGGCGATCTAAGAAGTTGCATCGTTTCGTATAGAAAATTACTCGAAGGCTCCCAGGAGAATGGCAAGTCATGCCAGAATGTCACTACTATTCAACTCAGCCATTCTTGGCCTGGTGTATTAATCATTATTTCTTCACGGGTCGCCACTACGCATGGGCCGCGAGTCCATTTTTTCCCTATAAGCTGGCAAACCCAAACTCCTCGAATCCGTACAAGATCTACGCTGATCTTTATTCTCCCTGGTCGGACCGTGATCCGTACGATCGATTCGTATCTTCAATGCGGGTAAGCTTGAGAAAGGGCGTCATCGCAGGGGGTGCCCATCTGTCGGATCGGACACAAAGGAGGCTCAAGCGCGTGTGCGCCGGCGCGGACGTGGCCCTTTTCTTCCCAATAGTGTATCGAATTGACGTCGAATCAATTGATGACTCGAGACTTGATGGCTCTGTGGGTTCGGGTGCCGTCGGTTCACAGGAGTATCTGATCGAGGATCTACAAGAACATGAGTTTGATATTCTCTTCCTTGAATCACGGGATATCGATGCCGATATGCGCTCACTCGCTGAACGGAATGTTACAACTTCACAGGCGCTAGCGATCCTCGAATCGAGGAGTCGCTGATGTCCGCGGTCTTTGTCGAGCTTCCACGGGAAGCTATTGGCGCTATTCGAGATGACCCATTCATATCGGACGTATATCTGGACTCACTTGCTTTGCTGGAAGACCTAACACACTATGTCGTGCCTGAGGATTCCCCGGCTCGTTTCACAGCTGACACCATTGAGAAAAAACTAGACGAGCTTACCGGCCTAGCTCGTAGAAGCGGCCTCGGTGAAATTGCCGAAAATCTGGACCGGAACCGCGAATCGTGGAGCCGGGTAACGGCTCGCATTCACAGCGGAGTGAACCGTCAGGAGGACATTGCACGCTATATCCACGGTAGTAGGACCTATCGAGATTTCGCGATTGGAACGTCGGAAACAATTGTCGCCCCGGATGATCCGAGCAATCCAGATTTTGAGTACAACCGGGCGGTGATTCAGCGTTCAGTCGGCCGTATGGCGGCGGCGCTGTTCCCAAGGGGACTGATCGCGTCGGAGATTGGCTGGAGCACCGGGGAAGTAGAGGCAGTCGAGTCTTCAGCCGGCGGCGGTCTGAACCGGGCTCCAGGTTTCGATGCAGAGGAAATCTTTCCGAAATTTGAGGCCAATGGCTTCTCCGCTTTTGGCTATACGAATTCGCGCGGGATAACCTATTTCCTGCACGCCAAAGAGGTTACTCTTAGGGGTGGCAGAAGGCAGACTATCCACTATTTCGCTTCGCAAATTCGAGTGAACGATATTTTGGACTCGATTCCCTCTGGATTCGAAGTAAAGGAAAACTCGCACAACGGGTTCCTCTTGCTGAAAAAAATTTAGGCCGCGCAGTTCGATAGATCTTTGAGGAGATTGGTGATGCTACCGTCTCCGACAGAAACCGGTGGAAGGCGGTAACGCGAGAAATGCTGCGTCAGTACTGACGGACAGGCGTAGGCGACCAGGGATAGGCCGATCCGATCTCCTGCAACGGTGGCAACAGCAGAAGGCTGCCGCAGCGGTTCCGTTCCTCGGCGCTAGCGCGCCTGCGATACCGGTCGGCTTGCCAACGAAGATCCGCAATGTCGGCCCCGCCGTAGGCAGCAGAGCGCAACGGTGGGTGATCTGCCCCCGGCGGTACCGGAGACCGGCGTGCCGGTGAGTGGCAGCCAGCTTGGCAGCCAAGCCCGACGGGCAACGGCGGACGAGGTGGACATCTACGGAACCCGCACGGCGCCTGACCTGGACCAGCGGACATCGGCGGATGAGTGTGGACGATTCTTCGAAGATCTCATAATCCTCCAGTCGCAGGACCGACCCCTAAAGGCCAAGTGCTCGGCTGAATACCGAATTCGCGGGGTAGAGACGCTGGGCAGCGGCCAAAAGAACCTGTCGACCATCGGGGGCAATACCGAAGTCGAGTTGGATGCCAACCGCCGTCCAGAACCATTCAGGCGTGTCGCCAGCCCCAAAGGCCGGCAGTCGCCCGGTCGGAAGTGCCGATCGGCGCAAGAGATCCGTGGCCGCCACGGAGGACGGGAAGACCCTGGCCAGTTCCTTTATCTCCCACTCCGTCAAGCCTTGGAATTTCTCGGCGCCCGCCACTGAGCCAATCTCCACATACGCAGCCGCAGCCGACGGCTCGCCGCAGTCCACCTCAAGTGTTTTCGCCATCTCGGTAATTTTGTCGATGAGGTCATTAACGTCGCGCGTTATGTGCAAGGTGACGTTGAACGTGCTGCCATGATGTGGATCAAAGAAGAACCAGAATCCGTTGCCGAGACTGAGCGTGGCAGTGACAGGGTTGTTGCTAAATTCCTCGAACCATTCATCGAGGTTACCGAAAGATATCGTCTCGCCGTCGCGCCTCGTAATGCTGTTCAGCATTATCTCGGGCCAAGTATCCTGATCCGATCCACTCGCAGATAGCCAGAGTCCGATTATCTCTTGTATCTGGCGAACAGGGAATCGAGCGTTCTTGAAACTTCTGCTTCTCGTCGTCAAGGCAGTTGTCCGTCGGTCCTCGGAGGATGAGTGTCAATCACCGCCGCGACGGATGCGTGAACGGCCGCGGTGTCTGCATCGGGGTTGTGCTCCCTACTCGGCCATGTCAACACCCAAGCCCATGACTTCGTGCAGAGTGCGGATCGCTGCGCGTTTTGCTGGGAAGCTATTTCGGGTACCAAGTGTGCGGGTACCCGACCCGCTGGGAGTGACAACTCCCGCATTCGTCCAGATTGGATTGTTCCACGAGAACAAATCGTTTTTCTCATCTGGCGCTAGAGCCTTGAATGCAGTCGCAGGATCTTTATGGTCAACATACATTGTCGACATCGCGCCGATGAGCCCGTAGATCACTACCGCCGTCGACGCGATACTCTTTGATCGTTGATCCTGTCGATTCGGAGTCGAGAGCTTGCCGTACTCAGGGCGCACCCTTACCAGCGAATCCCACGCACTGATCAGCCAGCTGGACTGCGCTTCGATATCGGCAGCAGTGACCGGTCCGCCCTTCCATAGGGTCTCAATCGCTCTACTGATAGTGTTGAATGCGGTCAATTTATGCGAGCTGGCGGAAACGGAATTTGAGAGGACCTCGACGTTATCCTGGCCGAGGTGAACGCAGCCGCTTACCAGTCGACGAGCGAGCTCCTGCTCCTTGGTCTCGGAGTAGGCATATTTCGCCGTGGAGTCATTTACCTTGTCGCCACGGGTGTTATAGATAGTTGCGACCTTCTTCGCGGTCGCATCGTCGAGTATCCAGATGCGAACCTGGAAGCGAGTGCCTAGCTTGAAGCTTCCCAACTGGTTGTCTGCCGCGCTCAAAATTGACTTGATTCGTGAAAGAGAATCGACTGCGCAGTCGAGTACGCCTGACGTGATGGTCAGATTCGTATGTCCAGTCTCGTCATCGGGCCAGATCTCATATTCAGACTTAGTGGGATCGAGCCTGATTGAGATGTTGCCGATAATTGCATTGTTGTCGAGCAGTTCGCTAGTCCATTTATTGACCTTGGTTTTCGTTTTCCCCTTGAGCTTATCCTGCATGTGAGCAGGACGGATGTTACCCGTTAGTGAGAGCAGCCCGCTCTTGTGTAGATCGACCAGGTAGGCGCCGGTCATCTGGCACTCGATGTGCACGCCGCCCGCATCGTCGACCTCCGCGACATTTCGGATCTCTAGCGGGTGGGTGAGCCCATCGGCTTCTACGGCGACCGCCATGTTCCGTCTCCCCGACTCTGAGACGTCGAGGTGACGTCCGATGCGACCAAGCTACGCGGGCTACGTGTACTTGTCAATTGATACGTGACTTGTCGGACTAGGACGTGTCATTGACTGGTGGCACGTGTCTTGAGCGGGAGCGAAGACGATCTATACGTACGCCCTACGAGCTACATCTGATTCGGTCGGTGAGTGCGCGACGAACGTTGGCGGCGTCGCCATCTGCTGTGGTCGATGCGGGGGAGTAGGGGATGGTGGAGGACCGCAGGCTGGGCTGGTCGCCTTGGGCACAGGCTTGACCGTCGCCCGAGGCGTGGCGTGGAGGAGCACGGGCATGGGTCGACGCTCGGACTGGGGCCAACTGGGAGCTTGCGGTCAGAGTGAGCCGATCATGTCGGCGGGAAGTCGGGCGTGCGCTGCCACGCGACTGCCAAGCCGACAGAGGTCGTGACTCGCCTCAGCGTGACGGCCGAGGTGGCGACGAGCAGCTTCTAGGCTTCGAGTCGTTCTGCTGAGGTGCTGACTTGTGCCAGCGTCCGGCAGCCACGGTGGCAGCCAAGCTGGCGGACGACGACGGACGAACATGGACGTCCGTGGAACCTGGACAGCGCGCGACCTGCACCGGCGGACGTCCCCGGACATAGACGGACAAATTACCAAGATCTCTTAATCCGCAGGGTCAAGGACGAAGCTGCCGCACCGCTTCCGCTCCTCGGCGCTGGCGCGCCTGCGGTACGGGTCGGCTTGCCAACGAAGATCGCAGGTTACCTCAGCAGCCGAGGCAATCTGACAGCCAAATTGACAGCCGAGCCGCCGGACGTCGGCGGACGTCCATGGACGCCGGCGGACGCGACCGCCGAGATAGACGGACTCTATGGACGTCCATGGACACCCCTGGAAGATCCAGATGAAACTACGGATCAGAAGGTTGGGGGTTCGAGTCCCTCCGAGCGCACCGCACGTGCTCTGACCTGTACGTTCACATTTTCACAAGCGTGACGGCCTTCTGGCCAGTTATCAGATGATTCGCCCGCCGGACATGGTCGACACGTCTGATTCCCTCGCCTTGACGAACGGCACGGCACTCATCGGCACCGCGTGGCACCAGCAACTCTTTCTGATCTTCATGGGGCTCACGTGTGCGCGAGGTGTGCGCGAGCGCCCCGGGACGACGCCTCAGTCCTCGTCTTTCGATCATCAACGCTAGAGGGCTTGAGCCGGCGAAGCCGGTAAGGATGAGTCAAGTTCGTGGGCTGTGGGTCAGGCTGCGAGTCTGGCCTGGTGGACTTGGTCGTAGGTGTTCGCGGCTTTGCGCAGTGGTGGCGGGTCGTCGGGTCTGTTCAGGTCGGCGAGGCCGGGTGTCAGGACGCGGCTGTGGAGGCTCTACCAGGCGCACGTCGACCTGACACCCCTACCCGCATGAGGCTCAAAGGCGCTCCCATCGGGAGCCCGCCAGCCGTTGGAGAAGATCAGCCGACCTAGATCACGACGTGGACGATCCTCCCGTCGGCGTCACCGACAGTCGACACCGACGCCCAACGACCTTACGGAACGCGGAACACCGAAACCGCGGCCGTGGCCCGGGCGCCCGGGGACCTTACAGTCGCGCCATGGCGTTGCCGGGACGAGCCAGACCTGCGGTCGCGCAGCCGGCGTACCGGCATGCGGCGGTGCTCGCGGCCGGGGTGGCTACCGGGTTGACGGTCCTCGCTGCATGCGCCGGATGCGGCGGCACGACGACCGGCACGGCTGACACGGCCGTCCCGGGGCTGCCGCCGGCTGCCGAGCCGGCCGTTGCCCCGCCGCTGACGGTGCGGCCGGCGGGCACGGTCCGGCCGGTCGGAAACGGTCCGGAAGGTGTCCTGGTCGATCCGCGTGACGGCCAGGTGATCGTCGCCTTACGGGCACGGCGACTCGCGCTCGTCGGCGCGGACGGGCCGGGCATGGTTCGCACGGTCGCGGTCCCGGGCACGGCTCGTCATCTTCAGCTCGCCGGTGCGGCGGGGTCGGTGCTTGTCCCGGGCGAAGACACCGACGTGCTCGCCGAGATCGACCTGCCGTCCGGGCGGGTGTCGGGGACGACTCGGGTCGGCCGCCAACCGCATGACGCCGCGGACACCGGGGTGGCCGGCCGGATTGTCGTGGCCGACGAGCTCGGTTCCGCAGTGTCGTTCGTCGCCGACGGCCGGGAGATCGCTCGACTGCCAGGACCGGTGCAGCCAGGTGGCCTCGCGTCCGCCGGCGACGGCCGGGTCGGGGTCGTCGACGTGCGCGGCAACGCCCTCTACGTGTATGACGCGAGGTCCATGCGGCAGGTCGCCCGGCTCCCGGCCGGGGCAGGTCCGACCCATGCGGTCCAGGTCGGCGCCGGACGGGTCGCGGTCGCCGACACCCGTGGGAACGCCATCGAGGTCTTCTCACTGACCGGCACACCACGCCGGCTCGCCCGGCTGCCGCTGCCCGGAGCACCGTACGGGCTCGCCGCCAGCGCCGACGGAACGTCCCTCTGGGTCACCCTGACCGCACGCAACGAGCTGGTGCGTCTCGCCGTGGATGCGGACGGCACGCCGCGGCGGGACGGCCCGCCGTACCCCACGGTCCGCCAGGCCAACTCGGTCGCCGTGGACGAGACACGGAACCGGGCCTACGTGGCGGGCGCAACGTCGGCGGGCACCCTTCAGACCATCGACCTCAGGTAGGGGTCCAGCTGCGCTACACCGTCGGCGACCCGGGGGCGAGTACCCGGCCGCGCCGGACGGAACGGGTGAGCGCGGCGGCGAGCACGATGGCCGCGGCGATGGCGTAGGAGCTGACCCGTAGCGTCCAGGCGTCGCCGGGCAGGTCGGTGAACAGGGAGATGTACAGGGGGTAGGCGGCGGCGGTTACGGCGAGCCATTCCAGCCGGCCGGCGAGGACGGCGAGCGCGGCCAGCAGGATGCCGTACCAGGGCTGGGCGGGAGTTGCCGTCAGGAAGGCGGTGCCGACGAGCCACAGCGCGGCCCGTTCGACGGGCACCCGATGCGGATCGGCGCGCAGCACCGCGACCGTGACCGCGGCGAGCGCGCCGACCGCGACGGCCTTGGCGGCGGCTCCGTGCACGCCGAGCCCGGCGAGCAGCAGGAACCGGCTGCCCTGGTCGTATCCCTCGACGTTCAGGTACTGCGGGAGGAAACCGAGGACGCCCGTGCCCACTGCCAGGACGTGCGGGAGGTAGGCGAGCCCGATGACGGCCCCGGCCGCGCACAGCAGGCTGATGGGCCGGCAATGACGCCCGCGCCCAGCGACCGCCGGGAGTAGAAGGACCGGATAGAGCTTGACCGCCACCGCGGCCCCGAGCAGCGCGCCGGCCAGCCACGCGCGCCGCCGGGACGGTGAGGTGGTCGCGGCCACCTCCGTGACTGCCGCGCGGTCCGACGGGCCGGCGTGGCGCGGCGTCAGTACGGCGATGGCGCCGAGCGCGAGCAGCGCGCCGAGGACGTCCACGTGCGCGTCGGAGCCGACGTCCAGGCCGGCGAGCGGCGTCAGCGCGTAGAAGGCGGCGAGGCGCGGATCTCGGCCACGCGCCGCCAGCATCGACATGAGGAGGCCGACCAGGGCCAGCGAGGTGAGCGACGCGTAGAGCTGCAGCTTGTGCTCGCGTGGCGGTCCGGGCAGGACGTGCACCGCGGTGAAGTAGGCCTGGGCCACCGGCGGGTAGATGGTGTGTGCCCGGGGGTAGTTCAGCCGGGTGCAGTGCGGGCGCGGGTGGTCGGGGGTGCACCCGGCCGAGTCGGGGAACAGCCAGTCGTCACGGACGCGGGTGAGTTCGGGGTCGAGCGGTCCGTAGCGGTAGGGGTCGATGCCGGCGGCCTGCACCTTGCCGTCCCAGGCGTAGCGGTACAGGTCGTCGGAAAGCCGTGGGCCGCTCGTGAGAGCCATCGCGTGGATCGCGACGGTGGCGGCGAGCAGCAGGGTGAGGGCCAGGCGGCGGGGAGCGGCGAGGACGAGCAGGGTGGCCGTGATCAGGCCGAGCGCCCACCAGAGCATGGTCAGGTACAGCAGCGCGGGACGGCTGACCAGGAAGCCGGGCTGGCGCTGCACCGTCGCCTGGACTGCGAGCAGGCCCGCGAGTCCGACGACCGCCCCGATCGGCGCCGCCAGGCGCCGCCCGCGCAACCGCGCCGTCCGCTCGGCCGCCCGCGTGGGACTGCGCTGGCTGTCGGTGGTGGTGAGGGCGGTCGGCATGCAGCGAGAGTGGCAGCGATTCCGGGCGGCGCGGGCATGCCGAGCCCGGGTTTCTCCGTTCCGTAAGGCTTCGCGGTCCGCTACGCGGCTCATGGGGGACCTACGGTGCGTGGGTGCGCGTGCTGACCAGACGATTCCCACATCCACCCGCTTTCCTGCGACAGGGCCCGCTACGCGAGGGCGCTTTCCCAAGCCGCCTGCACGATCCCCGCGTCGCCGCGCTGTTGGGCATCTGCCTCGGGATCGCGTTCGGGGTGTGCTTCTTCACGGGCCTGGTGTCCCATTTCATGCAGCACCCGCCGTCGTGGCTGGCGTGGCCGGCCCGTCCGGTCTGGATGTACCGGGTGACCCAGGGCCTGCATGTGGCCACCGGGCTGGCGAGCGTTCCGCTGTTGTTGGCGAAACTGTGGACGGTGTACCCGCGGCTGTGGGAATGGCCGCCGGTGCGGTCGGTCGCCCACGCGCTGGAACGGGTGACGATCGTGCCGCTCATCGCGGGCGCCCTTTTCCAGTTGGCTACCGGAATAGCGAACATCGCCCAGTGGTATCGCTTCCGGTTCTTCTTCACCGTCACCCACTACTGGGTCGCCTGGATCACGATCGGCGCGTTGCTCATCCACATCGCCGCGAAGCTCGCGGTGGTGCGGGCGAACGTCGGCCCGGGCCGGGCCGGCCGCGCGTCGCTCACGGACCGGGTCAGCGAGCCGGAACCGCCGGGGGACGGGCTGTCCCGGCGTGGCCTCGTAGTCGCCGTCGGCACCGCGGCCGGTGTCATCACCCTGACCACCGCCGGCCAGTTCGTGCCCGGGCTGTCCCGGCTCGACCTGCTTGCGCCCCGGCGCCCCGACCTCGGCCCGCAGCGGCTGCCGGTCAACCGGACCGCGGCCGCCGCACGGGTCGCCACGGTCGCCCGTGACCCGGACTACCAGCTGGAGGTCGTCGGCCCGCGCCCGTTCACCCTCAGCCTGGGCGAACTGCGGGCGTTCGACCACCACACGTCCAAGCTGCCGATCACCTGCGTCGAGGGGTGGGCCGCCGACGCGACCTGGCACGGCCCACGGCTGCGCGACCTGCTCGACGCCGCCGGCATCCCGCCCGACGCGACGGTGCGGGTCGAGTCGCTCGAAGCGCGCGGCGGCTACCGCACCAGCGAGGTGAACCCGCCACACGCCCGGGACCCGCTGACGCTGCTCGCCACCGGACTGAACGGCGCCGAGCTCGACCTCGACCACGGATACCCGGCCCGGCTCATCGCCCCCAACCGGCCAGGCGTGCTGCAGACCAAATGGGTACACCGGGTGGTGATGCTGTGAAGACGACCCCGGCCCTGGCCCTGCGCGGCCTGCTCGCCGCCGCCGGCCTGGCCGTGCTCGGATACGGCATCCACGGGCTGCTCACGATGGAGCGGGCTACCCACCCGTTGCAGGCGGCCCGGTGGCTGATCGGTGGGATCCTGATCCACGACCTGGTCGCCGTCCCGGTCACGGCCGTCGTCGGGCTCCTGCTCACCCGGCTCGTGCGCGCCCCGTACCGGGCGGTGGTGCAGGGCGCGCTGCTGGTCAGCGCGGCCGTCGCGCTCGCCTCCCTGCCGCTCTGGCGCGGCTACGGCGGCTCGCCCGACAACCCGACGGTCAACCCGCTGCCCTACGGGCGGAACCTGGCGATCGTCCTCGGCGCCGTGTGGGCCGGCGCCGCGGCCCTGATCGCTGTCCGCGTGGCGCGGGCGCGGCGGAGGCTCGGGTCCGCGCCAGACCCGTCCTGAGGGCGGGCCCTCCGCGGGGCGCGGATCGCCGAGCGTCCAGGATCAGCCCAACGCGGCGAAGGGCCTGCCCCCACCGCACCAGGTCTCCACGACATGCAGTCCCGCGGTTGTGGCGTGGCCGAGGATCTCCCCGGTGCCGACGCACGCCCAGGGGAAGGCTCTCGACAGCCGCCCGTCCGGTCCTTCCAGGCGGACCAGCCGTCGACCGGGTGGCGCCGGGTGCGGTTGCAGTTCGACGAGCACCCGGCCGGCCGGGCCGAGCAGCTCGGCGGCGCGGGTGAGCAGCCGGCCCGGGTCGCCGCCGATGCCGATGTTGCCGTCGGCCAGCAGCAGCGTCGACCAGCGTCCTTCCGCTGGCAGGGGGCCGAAGACATCGCGGCACAGGGCGGTCGCGCCGGCCCTGCGGGCAAGGTGCACCGCGAACGCCGCCACGTCGATGCCGAGCGTGGGCAGGCCGCGGGCGGCGAGGGCGGCGGCCAGCCGGCCGGGGCCGCAGCCGATGTCGAGGGTCGGACCGGCGCAGCGCCGCAACAGGGAGGTGTCGCCCTGGACCAGTCCGCCCCGCCAGGTGGGCACCGGCAACGGGTCGCGCCGCCCGTCGGGGTAGCGCACCCACAACCGGCCGGCGGCGGATCGCAGCGCCGCCTCGTACAACGCGGTCGGTGGGCTGCCGTCCCTGACCGGCAGGCCGCGCCGACCGGGCTGGTCGCGGTGCGCGGCGGTCGTCGGGTCTCCGGCCGCGGCGGTCGTCATCGCCCGACCAGCGGGCGGGCCGCGCCGGTCCCCGCCTCGGCGGTCCGGATGGTCCGCACGGCGGCGGCGAACCGCCCGTGCGGCGCGAGCCGCGCGACCGCGTCGGCGTCGGCGTACGTGTCGACGTCCCGCAGGACCGGCAGCGTCGCGACCCGCAGGCCGGCCCGGGCCAGCCGTTCGAGCTGTCGGGCCCCGGTGTCCGGCTGGGAGGTGGCGACGCCGCGCAGCAGGCGGCCGTCCGGGCGGCGTAGGCCGAGCGCCCACCACCCGCCGTCGGCGGCGGGGCCGAACACCGCGTCGGTGTGGGCCAGCGCGCGGCAGGCGTCGGCGAGCAGCGCCGGGGTCACCTGCGGGGTGTCCATCCCGATCAGAAGCGCCGGGCCGGCGGAGGCGTCGAAGGCGGCGGCAAGCCGGACGTCGAACGGTCCCCGGGCCTGCGGGATCACCTCGATCGGCACGCGTAGCCAGGGGCCGACGGTGCCGTCGAGCACGAGGACGGCCCTGACCGGCCCGATACCGGGAAGCCGGGTCAGACGGCTGACCGCCGCCAACGTGTCCGCGATGGCCGCCTCGGCCACGGCGGCGGCCTGCGCCGGGGTGAACGGCGGCGTCAGCCTGGTCTTGACCCGGCCGGGGACCGGCTCCTTCGCCACCACCAGCAGGGTCACCGCGGGGGTCGGCTCCTCGGGCCGCCGCGCGGTCATCGCAGGCTCGCCAGCGCGGCCGTCATATCCCGTACGGTGCGGGCCGTGCCGAGGGGCGTTCCGGTCACCTTCGACCGCCCGACCCGGGGGTGGTAGTCGACGTCCGTCTCGGCGATGCGCCAGCCGGCCTGCGTGGCGCGCAGCAGGAGCTCCAGCGGGTAGCCGAAGCGTCGGTCGGTGATCGGCAGGCGCAGTAGCTGCGCGCGGCGTGCGGCCCGCATCGGGCCCAGGTCGCGGACCGCGACGCCACGGCGGCGCAGCCGCTGGGCGACGACCGCGTTGCCGAGCCGGGCATGCGGCGGCCAGGCCCGGGCGGACGTCGGCCGGCGGCGGCCCAGGACCAGGTCGGCGCGGCCGGCGGTCAGCTCGGCGACGAGCCCGGGAAGCTGCGCGGGGTCCAGCGACGCGTCGGCGTCGCAGACACAGACCACATCGGCGTCCGCCGCGAGCAGGCCGGCGTGCACGGCCGCCCCGTAGCCGCGCCGCGGCACATCGACGACCACGGCGCCGCACTCACGGGCGAGCTGGGGGGAACCATCGCGGGAGCCGTTGTCGGCGACGATGGCGCGATAGCCGGGTGGTATCCGTTCGAGGACCCAGGGGAGCGCTTCGGCCTCGTTCAGGCAGGGGAGCACGACGTCCACCGACACCGGCATCTGGTGACTTTGCGTAAGCATGATCGCGACTCTAGTGACAGCGTGGCGCCATCGACCCTTACCAAACAAGGAAATCCGCTGGTGGGCGACCATCTCGGCGGTGCCGGCGCCGGTCTTCTTACGAATCCGTGACGGCAGCTCCGGTGCCGCTCGCGGGTGGGTATCCGCGCTCTATGGTGGCGACGTGGCTCGTGTCCTGGTCGTCGATGACGACGCCACTGTGGCCGAGGTCGTCGACCGGTACCTGCGCAACGCTGGGTTCGAGGTCGACCGGGCCGTGGACGGGCCGGCGGCGTTGCGGATGGTCGAGGCGGCCGCCCGGACCTGGCTGTCCTGGATCTGATGCTCCCCGGTCTCGACGGCATCGAGGTGTGCCGCCGGCTGCGGGAGAGGGCTCCCATCCCGGTGATCATGCTGACGGCGCGTGGTGAGGAGGCCGACCGCGTGGCCGGGCTCGAATGCGGCGCGGACGATTATGTGACCAAGCCGTTCTCGCCGCGCGAGCTCACGTTGCGGGTGCGGTCCGTGCTGCGCCGCGCGAGCGAGCCGCCGCCGACCGGCTCCGGCATCCTGCGCGCCGGCACCGTCATCGTCGACGCGGCCGCCCGCACCGCCACCCGCCGCGGCGTCCCGTTCGGGCTCACCGTGCGCGAGTTCGACCTGCTGGTGTTCCTGCTGCGCCACCCCGGCCGCGCCCTCACCCGGGCCGAGCTGTTGGAACAGGTGTGGGGCTGGACCTACGGCGACCCGTCGACCGTCACGGTGCACATCCGCCGGCTGCGGGAGAAGATCGAGGACGACCCGACCGCCCCGCGGCTGCTGGTCACCGTGTGGGGCGTCGGCTACCGGTACGACCCGCCGAGCGCGGCCCAATCGGATCCCGCGGGCCGGTCCCGCGCCGTCGATGAGGGGGCCAGCGGGTCGGCCAGACGGGAGACGCCGGCGTGAGCGCGAACCTGCAGGTCGTCGGGATCGCCTCGGTGTCGTGGTAGTCGAGGAACTCCGGCGCCGCACCGCTCCAGGCGCAGCGCGGCCGGCCGTCGGGACCTACGAACGGGGCCACCTCAGGCCACCAGGAAGCCGAGGCGCTCGTCGGCCATACCGGGCGCGATCTCGATGATCTCCGGGTCGACAACCTTCTCGGCGACGAACGGGTCAGCTGCGATCCGCTCCTGGAGCTGCGGCAGGGAGGTGTTGTGGGCGAGCACTGCGCCGCCCGGTCCGGGCTGGATGCTGCCGACGAGGAGGAACACCTTGTCGTCCAGGCCTTGCTCGATCCACTCCTGGTGGCCGGCCATGTGCTCGCCGGCAGCCCTCTTGTTCTCGGCGAACCGGAGCAACACCACGAACATCTGATCCCTCTCCGAAGGTTATTGGTCGGCTGTCTGGCTGAAGGCCGGGCCGGCGGCGCAGGCGTCGAGCCACGCCTCCAGGCGGTTCACCTCGCGGTGCACGAACTCGTCGTCCCGGAAGGCATGCGACAGTGTGGCGACACCCTGGCTGAAGGCGAGCACGTGCATGGCGAGGGCGTCGGCGGCCGTCTGGTGTCCGAGTTCGACGAACTGCTCCCGCAGCCAGGCGCGGAAAAGCGTGAACAGGGCGGTGGCGTCCCGGTGGCATGGGTGACCAAGCTTCGCGAGCTCTGCGGTGAGGGTGCCGACCGGGCATCCGTAGTTCTGGATGTCCTGACCGTTGGTCAGCACGATGCGGATGAACTGGCGGATCCGACCCGCGGGTTCGGGTGCCTCCGCGTCCCACTGCTGCAGCATCCGGCGTGTGGCCGCCAGCCTTTCCTCGATCACCGCGCTGAGGATGTCGTCCTTGGTCTTGAAGTGGTGGTAGAAGTTGCCCCGCGAGATCTGCAGGGCACCCGCGATCGTGGCGAACGAGGTGTGCTCGAACCCGTGCTCGTAGAACAGGCGGTCGGCCGCCGCGACGATCTGCGCGCGAGTCGCCGCGCCCTTCTCCATCGCCCACCCCTCGACATCCGGCAGTACGCTAGGACAGTTGTCCTAGGCCAGACTCTAGGGCACATGTCCTAGACGGTGTCAAGCCCGCCCGGCGCTGTGGCGCCGGCAATGCCGCCGGGATGGTCGGCCGGACTCTGCCACACGTCGTCCTCGCCCGCCCCGAACTGGCCGGGAGGAGCTCACCAGCCCCGCGGCCCCGAATCGGACTCGGCGGCCGACACGACGGTGCCGTGCCATCACCGATCTCCCACCCGGTTGCCGGACATGCGACGCGCTGTGGTTGGACCACTGTTCGGTGTCTGCTTCCACATACGGCAACCGCACCGAATGATCATGTGAGTGATGTGCGATCCGGATGCGTGAAATCTGCGAAGCGAGATGGCCGGCCGGGGCTCTGCCCGCGTTGGCTCGCCTCGTCGACCAGCTTGCGGATCGCAGGGGCACCAAGCTTGACGCCACGGCCAACGAAGCTACGGCGACGACAAGCCGGGGGACTGTTCCGTAGGCGGCCCTGGCCCACTTTCGGTGGTGACGGTGCGCAGTATCTATGACGCGATATGTCATGTACGGTACGGATCGTCTGGTGAATTGGGTGCTTTCGGGGTTGTCGCCGCTGGTCGTTCAGAACGCGGCGGACGCGGAAGTTGTCAAGTCAAATGAGGCAGTTCGTGCCTACTGGCGATGAGGAGGCACGCATGGACACGGCCAGTGGCATGCACATGTCAACGATCTGTGTGCGCCTGGCTTTGCTCGTGGGCGTGTCGAGTCAGGCGTCGGAGCGTGCTGGTCCGACGACGGTGGTGGGTCGGTATCGAGGAACAGCCGGATCCGCTCGGCGATTGCCGGCCAGTCGGGCCCGAGCCAGACGAAATGGGTGTGTGCGGCTTTCGACGAGTTGGGCGTTGCGGATGGTGCTGGCAAGCGACTGAGCGTGGGTGAACGGGACGCCCCCGTCGGTGCGGGTGGCGATCACGAGGGTGGGTTGGTTGATCTGGGCGGTGGCGTCCGGTGTGGGACGCAGGTCGTTGAGGAACCCGCGGCCGGAGCGCATCTGGGCGAACAGCGCCAGCAGCAGGTCGCGGTCCTCGGCGCGCAGCGCGGCCATGACCTCGCCCACCGGTCGGGTCGAGAGGCTGCGCATCATGAGCCGCAGACAGATGTCGGGCGCCCTACGGGCGAGCGTATGTATCGCGGCCCAGGTCACGGCTTCCGTTCCGGCAGCGAACACGGCGTGCGCGCCCAGGAGAGTCCACCGGTCTGGATAGGGTAGCCAACCCACGGCGCTGACCAGGATCAAACGTTCGACGAGGTCAGCGTGCCGCGCGGCCATCGTGGCGGCGGTCGGGCCGCCTCCCGAGATGCCGACAACGGCGGCGACCCGGGTGATGCCCAGATCGGCACACAACGCCCGGACCACGTCCGTATGCCCCTCGACCGAGCTGTCGGTCGTCAGCGGAGTACGGCCGTAGCCGGGGCGAGAGGGCACCAGCAGCGTGCAGTCAGCCGCGGCGAACACGTCCTCGCCCAACGCCAGGCCTGCTCGTACATGCCCGCCATGGAAGACCATCACCACGGCCTCGCCACGTCGATCCAACCGATACTCGACCTGGCCGGCCGGCAGGCACGCCGCTGCCGTCGGCCTCACAAGATCGAGCATCGACGCGCCTCCAGGCATTGCGATGGTGCGGCGTTCACGCACCGACCAGCCTTCCCGGCACACCGGCCGAAAGCCTACCCACGCGAGCATGGCACTGCGTGCCGCGACGTCCGCCACCGGAGCTCGCCGAAGCCATCCTCCTGCTCCACCCCGGCCTACGCCGCGGGCGCTCTGACCTACCAGGCCGGCCTGCACCGCGAAGACGCCGACGCGGGAGTGCGCCCCACGACCGCCGTCCTGCTCGAGGCCATCGCCGGGACCGCAAGATCTCGGGTAGTGCGCCACAAGGCGCCTCGGCGTATCCCCCGCCGCCAAAGAGGGCTCGGCCACGAGGAATGCCGATCGCGCAGAAATACACCGGCGAGATCGAAGCGCTCTACGCGGACTCACCCGGAGCGGGCGTACTCCAACCCGACGCTGCCCCCGCGCCGCCCCTGGCTCCCGCCGCACCGTAACAACAAATTGTTGAATCCCGAACGAATGAGGTGCCACTTCCCCTGCGGCACCCTGACTGCCCGTGGGCTGCGGAAAGTCGGCCCGGGCCTGTGAACTGGTCCGCTGCTTCGGACCGGCTGCCGGCGTCATGGTCAACTACCCGGGCAGTCAACCCGCACCTGGCGGGCCTCGGAATGTGGATCCTGTTCCTGGCCCCCGTCGCCGGCGGCCTTACCAGAGCGTCCTCGCCGCCCTCGACGCGCCACGCCCGCGACCCCAGCCGGCGCGCTCCGGGCCGGCCGGCGCACCTAAGCCGGTCCCCGCGTCCGCGGTGGCGGACTGATCCGCCGGGCTGGAGCCTGCCGCGCCGTCGCCCGGCGGATCAACAACCCGGACTTGTCGCTCTAGATCGCGGTCCGGCCGGCGTCGACGGGGATGGTCGCACCGGTGATGAAGCTCGCGCGGTCGGTCGCGACGAACAGGATGACCTCGGCGATCTCGCGTGGCGACGCGAGCCGACCCATGAGCGTGGTCTTGGCGATCTGGTTGGCGCCTTCTTCGCCCATGGTGGTGAGCACCATGTCGGTGCGGGTCGGGCCGGGGGCGACGGTGTTGACACGTACTCCGGCCGGGCTGAACTCGGCGGCCCAGGTGCGGGTCAGCGATTCCAGTGCCGCTTTGGTCGCGCTGTACACGGACAGGCCTGGCATACCGACCCGGGCAGCCATGGTGCTGACGTTGATGATGCTGCCGGAGCCCTTCGTGATCATGGCTGGTGCCAGGGCGGCGGTCAGGAAGTAGGGCGCGCGGATGTTGGCCGCGAGCGATGCGTCGAACGACTCGACGTCCTGGGAGACGGTCGGGGCTCCGGGGAAGATCGCGGCGTTGTTCACCAAGATGTCCACGGAGCCCGCGGCGGTGGCGAGGGCACGCAGGGACGTCAGGTCGGTCAGGTCGGCCCCGACGAAACGCGCGGACCCGCCATCAGCCTTGATCGAGTCCACGGTCGCGTTGCCGCGCTGAACGTCCCGTCCTGTCACGACGACGTCGGCGCCTTCGGCGGCGAGCAGCCGGGCGGCCTCCTTGCCGATGCCCGCGGTCGAACCGGTGATCAGAGCAACCTTGCCGGTCAGTTCCATGGTCGCGTCCTTCCGAAGGCCGTTCGAGGAGCAGCCAGAATGGACTGCATAGCCCACTCTGTAGATGAGAAAATGGGTTGTCCAATCCAGAATCGGCTACGGTGGGGGACGTGAACACCAGGACAGCGCGTCCGGACGGGCGGGCGCTGACCCGCAAGGGTGAGCAGACCCGGACGCGGATCGTGGCCGCCGCCGCCCAGCTGATGTACGAACGCGGCGTGACCGAGGCGACCCTGGAGGACGTCAGGGCCGCCGCGGGGGTGAGCGGCTCGCAGATCTACCACTACTTCGCCGACAAGCAGGCGCTGCTGCTGGCCGTGATCGAGTTCCAGACCCGCGCGGTCCTCGATCTCCAGCAGCCACACTTCGGCCAGATGGACACCATCGCGGGCCTGCGCCAGTGGCGGGACGCGCTGGTCGACTACCAACGACGGCTGCAGTGCCGGGGCGGGTGTCCGATCGGCTCGCTGGGCGGCGAGGTCGCTGAGAACAATCCGGAGGCGCGCCTCGCGGTCGCCTCCGGGTTCCTGCGTTGGGAGTCCGCGATCCGCGACGGCCTGCGCGCCATGCACGCCCGTGGTGACCTGGACGGCGATCCCGACGACCTCGCGCTCGCGACACTCGCCGCGCTCCAGGGCGGCCTGCTCCTGACGCAGATCCAACGCCAGGTCAAACCGCTGGAGGTGGCGCTGGACACGATGCTCGACCACATCGCGTCACTCACGAACTCCTGACCGCTTACCGCCCCTGACACCAGGTCGAGCCAGCACTGCGACTGCCTGGCGTCGCGGCGGATCGATGGCTTCGGTCGGCCGACCATGCATACCGTGTCGGTGGGAAAGGTGGTCTGGATGGACATTGACCCGCTGGTCACGCTCGCGGGGGCGATCGTCGGCTTCGTCGTCGGCCTTACCGGCATGGGCGGTGGCGCGCTGATGACGCCGGTGCTGGTGCTGCTGTTCGGCGTACATCCGCTGGCCGCGGTCTCCAGCGATCTGGTCGCGTCGGCGGTGATGAAGCCTGTCGGTGCCGGCGTGCATCTGTTCCGGGGGACCGTGCACCGAGGCCTCGTCGGCTGGCTGATGCTCGGCTCGGTGCCGGCCGCGTTCGGCGGTGTCTTCGTGCTGCGTTCCCTCGGCGACGGCGACGCCGTCCAGCACCGGATCCAGATCGTGATGGGGGCGATCCTCATCGTCGCCGCGGCCGCGATGCTGGCGAAGTCGGCGATCGACCAGCGCCGCGGCTCGTCCGGCCTTGATTCCTCGATCACCGAGATTCGGGTACGGGTGTTGCCGACCGTCGTGACCGGCGCCATCGGCGGTCTGGTCGTCGGCATGACCTCCGTCGGCTCCGGCTCTCTGATCATCGTGCTGCTGCTGGCGCTCTACCCACGGATACGCGGCTCGCAGCTCGTCGGCACCGACCTCGCGCAGGCCGTCCCGCTGGTCGCCGCCGCCTCACTCGGCCACCTGCTCTTCGGCGACTTCCAGCTCGGCCTGACCAGTTCCCTCCTGATAGGCGCCCTGCCCGGTGTCTACCTCGGCGCCCGGGTCTCCGCCGGCAGCGCGACCAGCCGGATCATCCGCCCGGCCCTCGTCGTGGTGGTGACACTGTCCGGCCTGAAGCTGCTCGGTGTACCCACCGACTGGCTGGGCATCACCCTGGCCGCCGCGGCAGCAGGCGGACTCGCCCGCCTGGCCGCGCGCCATCACAGCCGGACCGCGGCCTCGGTCACGCCCATCGCGGCCCTCGACGCCCGGGACACGGACACCGAGGCGGACCTGGATCGCCTTTCCGCGCCGGACGCCGAACTGGGCCGTGCGACGACCAGCGCGTAGCGAGCAAAGACAGTCAAGTCTCCGGACCGGTTCAGCCACCGGTTCCCTCGGCAGCGAAGCGGCGGTGCCGATCGGCCATTCGATTTCTCGATGAGCCTGACCAACGAATGGTCAACCTATACACGGCGGTGGCAGCTGATGGCCGCCGGTGGCCCGCCGGCGGCAGGGCGAGATCGTGGTCCGAAGGTCCTCCGGCACGAGCCCCCGCGGGGGCGCCTGTCAGTCGTCGCTGGTGGCGCCGTCCCGGTGGCGGGCTTCGAGCAGGGCGCACAACAGCTCGATCACGTCGGCGTGGGACTTGGTGAGAACGGTGGTGTCGACCGTTCGGGCGTGGGCCAGGTCCGCTGCCGTGCTCGCGCCCAGCGGGCGGTCGAGCACCTCGGCCACCTCGCTGAGGCGCAGGTCGAACAGGTTGATGGAGTTGGAGCTGTGGTCCAGGAAGGCGGCGTAGCCGCCGGCGGGGGACACGTGGGGGGTCCCGCCGCGGCGCAGCGCGGCGAGGCCGGCGACCGGCGTCAGTGTGCGGGCGTCGAGCAGGTCCGGCTCGTTCTCGAGGAAGACGACGCCGGAGCGCAGCTGGGGGCTCGCGGCGGTGGCGTAACCGTCGACGGCAGCCTCGAGCGTCAGGCCGGCGGCGACGTTCCAGGAGGTTATCCGTGACGGGCCGATGACCACGGCCATCAGCCGGTCCGGGCCGCAGAAGAACAGGCGCACGTACTCGTCGTCGACGGCGGCCTGGGCGATCGGGCGCAGGTCCGGGCCGAGGACCACCAGGTACCGGGCGCCGTCCGCGATCACTGACAGGGCGAGTCGGCCGGCCGCAGGCTCCGTCGCCAGGACCTCGAGCAGCGGGTCGGCATGGCCCAGCTCGGCGAGCAGCTCGCCCAGCCGGAGCAGGCGCGTCTCGGCGCCGGATGCGTCGCGCACCGACAGCGTGCGGTCGAGGCCGAGGACGAAGCCGTCGGCGTAGTAGGCGAGCCGGGGCTCCCAACGATGCGTCTGGGTGGGGCTCGTCTGCAGAACCCGCTCGGTCGTGTCGTGCCGGGTGAGCCGCCACTCGGGGCCGACGACGTCGCGGATGCCGCTCCACTCCTCGATGCGCTCGTGGTGAAACCCGACCCACATGAACGCCCCGCCGAGATCGAGATACTGCTTGAAGCGGCCGATCACGCCGAACTGGTCTCCTTTGACGACCTCCGGCAGGAACGTCGTCGTGTCCGGCCCGAGTTCGACGGAGCCCGCCGGGCGGCCGTCGGCGGTGGCGAAGCTGGCGATGGTCCGGTACCAGGGGAGCAGCGTCGGCCCGAGCCGGTTGGTCAGCCTCGTGCGGCCGGACACGCGCGACTCGTCGCCGCTGAACGCGACCGCCTCGAACCCGGCGTCGGGCCACGCCAGCCGACGGCAGGCCTGGGCGCGGACGCCCTGCACCGCGGCAGGCTGTGTCCGGACGAACCACCGGTGCAGCCGTCTCTCGTCAACGTCCCTGGGCGCCCAGCGGGCGGGCACCGCCCGGACGGCCTCGACGGCCCTGGCCAGCGGGAGGTCGAGCGCCAGGCGCCACAGCCCGTCGGCGTCGTGGCGGCGAGCGAGCTCCGCCGCGAGAAATGCGGTCTCCTCCCGCGTCACGACGACCGTGTCCGCGCCGCGGCCGGCGACGATCCCGACGAGGTCCAGGCCGTCGGCGCTGGCGAGCTCCAGGCGCATCGCGGCGCGCGTCGCCTCGTCCGCGCCGCGGTAGGCCGCCGCGAGCCGGTCGCTGTCCAGGCCGGGCGCGGCGGGCAGCTGGCCGGTCAGGACGTGGAAGCGGGCCTGGTGGTCCGGGTCGTCAGGCAGGATGCCGCGGCGGACGCAGAAGGCGCCGATCGCCTGGCGGCTGGCCTGGCTGCGGCCGGGCTCGACGGCCGCCTCGAGCGCGGCGGCGGCGTATGTCCCCTCGTACGGCCAGGGCGGACGCTCCCCGCAGCCCGTGAGGAAATCCCAGGCGGCGTCCTGCGGGGCGACGAGCCAGCTGCGCCACAGCACGTAGGCCGCGAGCGACTTCCTGCGCCCCAGCCGCCAGGCGGCCCAGCGCTGGCCGAGGGGCCGTGCGCCGTCCGGCGACGGGCGCTGCGCGGCGCGGGCGAGCCGGAGCAGGCGCCGTTCGTAACGCGCGGCGTGGGCGAGCCGGAGCAGGTGCCGTTCGTAACGCGCGGCGCGGGCGCGTCGTAGCCGGACGAACATGGGCGTGCGGCCCGACCCGGGACGCGGCTCACCTCCCCTTACGTAACAGGTTAGTCGCGGTCCGGCTCCGGCGGGGCCAGTTCGACGGCCACCGCGTCCGCCCGCAGCCCCCCAGAAGTCGACGAGCAGCCGCTCGTAGCCCAGGCCCAGTTCCAGCGAGCGGCGCAGCGACCAGAGCATCGTGTCAGCAGGCAGCGCCTCCAGAGCCTCGTAGCTGGCCAGCTGCGCGCGATGCGACGCGAGCTGGCCATCGGCGAGGGTGAGGTAGTCGGCGAGACTGAGGATCGGGTCCACCGGCAACCTCGCTCCCGACGAGTCTCCTGCGATCCCGGTCTCCGGTCACGCCGTCGGACCGCTGGTGTTCAGCCGGCGAGCATCCGTTCGAGGCCGGCCGGGTCGCCGAGGTAGAGCGAGCCCGCGCCCGCGGAGGCGTCGTCGGGCCAGATGACCGACTGCCCGGCGGCGACACCGGCGATGATCCGTTCCGCGACGACCTCGGGGTGCGCCTTCGCCGCGTCGACGCCGGCGAGCATGTCCGTGTCGATCCCGGCGGGATGGTGATGTTCTGGACGTTGGACCCGGACAGGAACGCCGAGGTGTAGGGCGTGACGATCTCGTCGTTCCTGGTTTCGATCACCGTGTAGGTGACACCCGGACGGGTGTCGCCGCCGGCGTTCAGCGCGGTCATGAACGGCGAGCCGACGATCTGCTCCGCGTACGCGGCACACGCTGACTGGACCGCGCTCGTCACACCGAAGATCTGAGCTGGGCGATGCCGTCGAGCGTCGTGCCGTGGTTCGAGAGCGCGAGTCCGATCAGAGCGTTGACCTTGGTGTCGCCGCCCAGGTTGTTGATGTAGTACCGGGGCGGCATCGGCACCCGCACGGAAGGAGAAGTCCTCGCCGTCACCGCGGACGGCACCCGGGTTGGCGAGCTGCTCGCTGGCCGTTGGACCAGCCGGTCACCGCCGCCGCGCTGGGACTGCTCGCCTCTGATGACCTCGCCCGCACGGTGACGCTGCGGCTGTCGACTCCGGACGCGGCCAAGGTTGGCCTGACCTGCGGGGGTCAGGCGCAACGGGAGGACCAGATCTTGATCGGAATCTGGCGCTTGGCGTCTGATAAGTTTCCCTCGAAGTACAGCACTCGATGGACGTATAGGGCGTCCACGGCGAGGCCCCGTCCCATAGGGGTCGCCGGTTGGGGTTCGACTCCCCGGGAGCGCGCGCCTGGTCGAGGCAGGTCAGAGCCCCGCAGCCGCTACTCGTGGCGCGGGGCTTTGACGTGTCCGGCTCGGACCGCCTCGTCTAGCCCGGCCTCCGGGTCGCACCGCCCTGAGCGCGACCCGTATGGACTGCTTGAAGATGATCTAATCGGAGCCATCAAGGCGCGACGTCCGTTCACAGGATTCAGCCCGGTGCTCTTGACCTGCCTTGTGGTCGACCCGCGTCTCAGGTTCGGGCAGCCCGATCGGGGCCGTGGCCTGCGGGCGGACGGGGTACTCGGCGCGGATCTCCTTGATGGTCTCCTCGCGCTGGCGCTGATCGTGCGTCTTGGATCTCAGCGGGTTCCGCTGGGTGGGCTTGTCGTGCGTTCGATCTTGGTGTGGGTGTCGCTGCGTAGCTGCGCGACGAGTCTGCGGGCGGCGGGGGCGCCGATGTGGAGTCGTTTGCGCAGGGTTTCTGCGGAGATGGGTCGCTGGTGGTGTTGCCAGTGGAGGACGTCTTCGGCTCGGGCGCGGTGGAGGAGGTCCTGTTCCCGGGCTCCTGGTTCGTTTCGTGGGGGCGTCTCGCTGGTCGGGGGCGCTTCCGCCTGGTTGGTCTCAGGGCCCTGTGTCGGTCCTGCCGGCTGATCGGCCACTGTCGAGACATATGGATCATTCGTGGCCGGTGGGGCTGGCGGGGGTGTGCTTGCTCCGTTCGTCTGCATGGCTTGGATGAGGTCGGGGCCGACTTCTGCCCAGCCGATCATGAGTAGTGGTCCGATGGCGTCGAAGGCTGCTTTGCCGTAGTGGCCGGCGATGAGTGGTTCGGCGATGTTGAGGGCGAGGGTCACGAGGCTGGCGAAGATGAGGAGACGCCGAGCGGGCCGCTGCACCTCGGCGGGGCCGCCGTTCAGCGCCAGCTGACGGATCCCTAGGAGCAGCGCAACAACGGACAGGTCGACTGCCGGGGCTACCAGGGGCGCGATGAAGACGGGGACGCCGAGGCGGAGGCCGAGGGCGAAGGAATTGCCGAAGCCGAAGAGAAATGTCAGCGCGACGACGATGCCGATCATTGTGGTGACGAGTTTCCCGGCATGCATCGGTCCTGCGGCGGGCGGACCGTCTTTGTGGGGCGGGGCGGCCGATGTCTTCCTCCGCGGGTTCACCGGGCACCAGCCCTGGGTGGCCTCGAAGCGGTGGTGCCGATCGGTCGGCGTGGGCTGGCGCTGATGGTCCGGTGATCGTCCGGGGTCGACGACACGTGCTCATGGACGGCGACGACACAGTCGCTTCGATCGTGATGGCGGTGGCGGTCGGCGGGGAAAGGTGCCATCGTCGGATGGGTGAGCTGACCGAGGTGTGCGCGACGTGTGCGCGCACGTGCCGTCCCTGCCTGGCACAGACCGACACACGCCGGCACGGGAAGGTCCTGTGTGCCGGACGGTGCGGGATAGGCCGGCATCACGCGACACCGACAAACACGGCATTTACCGCACTACGGATCAGAAGGTTGGGGGTTCGAGTCCCTCCGAGCGCACCACACGTACTCTGACCTGCACGTTCACATTTTCACAAGCGCCACGACCTTCTGACCTGCCATCAGATGGTTCGCCCCGCCCGGATAAGTGCGACACGCACGGTTCCTCGTCTCGACGGACCGTGCGGCACTCATCGGCAGCGTGTAGCACCGGCCAGCTATTTTGGATCTTCCTGGGGCTCACGTGTGTGCGAGGTGTGCGCGAGCGCACCGAAGGACACCCAGCCTTTCCTCGCCGATGACCCGCGGCAGTTCTGGCGCCTCGGTGCTGATGCAGGGGCGGGGACGCGGCTCGCCCGGCCCCGACAGAAAATCGTGCCGACGGTCGCGCTTGCCGTTGTTGCTGCACTCGCCGGGATGTAGCAGATCGGCCGACCAGCGCAGGTTCGAGCCTCGCAGGGGGCACGTACTTAGGAATTTTCCTGGCACTATTTGCCCTGCTCAATCGAGACCGGCAAGGGCTCTGCCGACTCCGACGATGAGAGATCGACGGCTGGAACCAGGGTCCGTCCGTCGGCCTCAGCGAGGTGACGTGGCGCGTCCGAGGACTCGTGCCGGAAGGGAACCGCCGCCGGCTGTCCAGACATCGCGGTCCTCGTAGGGCCAGGCGTAGACCGGGCTGCCGTCGCGGACGAGGTCCCGCAGGCCGGGGAGGTCGAGCTCCAGCGCCGACCACTCGTACAGGCGCTGCAGGCGGGGTTGGATCACACCGTAGTCGAGCATCCGGCCGAGCCGGTGCTCGTCGAGAACATAGGTCATCAGCTCCTCGTCCAGCGGGTACTGGTTGGGCAGCACACGACCCAGCGACAGGAACGCCCCCACGCCCCCGAGCCGTGGGTCACCGACGAGGCGACCCAGGATGGCGAACCGGCCGAGGGACAACCGGGGCGCCGCGACCAGCGCATGCGTGTACAGAACCCGCAGCAGGGTGACGTTCAAGAAGAATCGCTCGGGTCTGGACTCCACCACCGCGAGATCACGGTGGTCCAGGTAGGCGGCGGCGATGCTCGCGTTGTGGGCCCGGTACCAGTTCTGGGCCGTCGGTGCCGCGACGAACTCCAGCCACACCTTGACCGCCGGTGACGACAGTTCGCCCGTCATCCCGCCGGAGCGCGCCACGGCCTCGCAGCCGTCTCGGAGCAACCGGTCGTTCACGGCTCGCCACCAGCGGCTTCCCGGAGCATCCGCCTCCGGCGGGTTCAGCACGCCGCGCTCGACCTGCCACCGCATGAACGACACGGCGGCCCGCCGGAAGGGGAGATGACGGGGAGCTCGACCGAACGGCCCGAGGTAAGTACGCGCCAAGAGCGCCAACCGGTCCCCGGGGCAGTCGCGTACCGCCGCGACCTGTGCCGCCGCCCAGTGCGGGGCATCCCCGTCCGTCAAGGCGCCTCCCGAACCTGGCCCATGGTGAGTATTACCGGACGCTCGGGAGTCATGGTGTCCTAACGGCCTTCCTACGGCACAAGGCCCTCGACCTCGACACCCAGCTGGAGGAGCACCAGCAGCACCCGCTCCGGCACGACCTGCAGCTGCTCTCGCCCGTGATACTCGCGCTGAACACCGCGCTTGCCCAGTGACGTCGACGCGGCCCGGGCGCTGCCCGACACCCCGGACGCCGCCGCGGGTGACGACTCCTACCCGGTCACGGTCTGGGCCGCCTTCGCCGTCACGGTGGCGGCGCCGGCCGGTGACCCGGCCTGGGCGCTGCGCGCGGCGGAGCGGGGGATCCCGGCGGATCCGGAGCTCACCTTCGTCTTCCTCGGCAGCTACCAGCGGCTGGCTCGGTGCTGGGCCCGCGCCGTGACCGGCGAGGACCCTGCTAGCGCCGCGGCGAAGCCCCGGGCATCATCGCCGCGGCCCTGCCGACCCGCCCCGCCCGGGACTGGCCACCTGGTGCGGGCTGCTCGCCGAGATGTGACTCGCCGCCGGGATGCCGGTCGAGGCCGCCACTGCCCTCGACCGGGCCGACCCCCTACCTCGACGCTTATGGCCAGCGCTACCCCGAGGGTCATGTGCTCCTGCTGCGGGCCCGGCTGCTGCGCGGCGAGCCCGTCGCCGTGGTCCGGGCAGCCGCCGAGCGGGCTCGCGCGTTGTCCATCGAGCGCGAGGCATACCTGTTCGCCCACCGTGCCGAGGAGTTCCTGGCCGAACCGGAGTAGGCGCCAGCCGGCCCCGATCGCCCCATCGCGATCGCCGAGCGGCTTGGGCCGCACGGATCGGCAAGTTCAGGTCCCGGAAAGCGCCTTCAGATGTGAGTTGGCGCCCCGGATGTGGAACGCCAGCCCGATGCCCCAGCCCACTATCGACCACAGCGGCCAGAAGAACTGGTCCCGGGTGAGGGTCGCCCACAGCACGACCTGGATGACATTGGCGACGATGTACCAGAGAACATGGACCCGCAGGCCCCACTTGATGGCGGACTCACCCTTTCCTGATTTCATGCGCGCAGAGTAGATCAAGGCGCTTGACGAGCAGTGAATTGCCGCGATCAAGTTCGGCCAGACAGCCCAGCGCGACGACATCACCCTCGTCGTCCTGCGCATCGCATGAGCGTGGAACGACTCCTCCGCTGCCCACGCGCCTCGTCCGACGCGGCTCGTGATCCCTCGTGCCTGCCAGCGCGTGTTGTCGGTCCCAGCGCTCCGTTCGCGCAGGTAGCGGCCCGGCCGGGATGCCTCCTTTGCGCGGCCGTCGGGTGCCGGGACGACTGAGAAGTCGCCGTTCACTCCGTCCCGACTTCGTTCACTCCGCGTCAAGTACTCGCCTCTACGCTCACGACCATTGACTGCTACTGCCGGCGACCGCGAGGACTAGGCGAAGAAGTCCTGCCAACCGACCTCGAGGCTTGATCATCCGACACTGCCACCTAGTATGCCTATCTTCACGGGAGGAAAGTGCGCCATGCCCTACTATCGTGATCAACTCGAATGGAAGGGTCAGCAAGAATTTCTGCCACGTAGGCTCCGCTTGGAACCGAACGACGAGCCGGCCGAGGAATTCTGGAGTTGGCGCGGGCACCGGGTGCACCTGGATCGCTACGCGAAGCCCGATGCGCCAGCCAAAGTAGTCCTGCATCACGGCGTGGGTACCAATGGCCGCCAGATGACCCTGATCGCCGGTGCGCCGCTGGCCAAGATCGGCTACGAGACGGTGGCTCTGGACAATCTCGGCTACGGGATGACCGAGACGGCTGCGAGCACCACCTGGTCGTACGAGGACTGGGTACAGGTGACCCTCGATCTTCTCGTCGCCGAGAAGGAGCGCGATCCCCGGCCGATCTTCCTGTACGGGCTTAGCGCGGGCGGCATGCTCGCCTTCCACGTCGCGGCGAAGGCGCCGAAGGGCCTGGTCGCGGGAATCGTCGGCATGACCTTCATGGACATGCGGAACCCGTCGGTCATGCGAGCCGTCGCCCACGACCCCGTGACCGGCGTCGTCGGCGTGCCCGCCTTGGGCGCGCTGCGCAGGCTCGGTCTGGGACGAGTCCGCCTCCCGATGGCGATGGCCTCCAAGATGAGCGCCCTGGCCAACGGCAAGGAGGTCATGAAGGTTCTCATGCGAGACCGCACCTCCGCCGCGAACCGGGTCAGCCTGAAGTTCATCGACAGCCTGTCGACCTACACGCCCGCCATCCCGCCGGAGGAGTTCAGCGCCTGCCCGATCCTGCTCACCCAGCCGACCGAGGACCGCTGGTCACCGTTCTGGATGGCGGAGACCTTCCTCGCGCGGATCACCGGCGTTCCGGTCACCGTCGCCCAGCTGGAGAACGCGGGCCATCTGCCGTTCGAGGACCCTGGCCTGCGGCAGATGATCGAAGCCATCGACACCTTCGTCACCGCGAACGTGCCTGCCGCCGCCGGACGCTGACCAGCCCGACGACAGGAGGTCGATCATGCTCGTTCTTGTTACCGGAGGTTCCGGGTTCGTCGGCGCACACTGCATCCGCCGATTGCTGCGCGAGGGTCATCGGGTCCGCGCCACCGTGCGCTCGCCCCGACGGGAGGCCGCGGTGCGGGCGATGCTGGCGCCTGGCTCGGAGGTTTCGTTCGCGCTGGCGGACCTGACCTCCGACGACGGCTGGGCGCAGGCAGCCGCCGGCTGCGACGCCGTGCTGCACGTGGCCTCGCCGTTCCCAGCCAAGGCACCCAGACACCCCGACGACCTGATCGTGCCCGCTCGGGACGGCACGCTGCGGGTGCTACGCGCCGCCCGCGACGCCGGGGTCCGGCGCACCGTGCTGACATCCTCGTTCGCCGCGATCGGCTACGGCCACCGGGACAACACCCGGGTTTTCACCGAGACGGACTGGAGCGATCCGGACGGTCCAGCGATGGCCGTCTACTCGCGGTCGAAGCTAGTCGCCGAGCGGGCCGCCTGGGACTTCGTCGACCGGTCAGGCGGCGGAATGGAACTGGCCGTGATCAACCCCGTCGGCATCTTCGGCCCGCCGCTCGGCCCGGACTGCTCGGTCTACGTCGAGGTCGTCGAGCGGCTGATGAACGGCAAACTGCCGGCCATTCCTCAGCTGACCGTCGGCGTGGTCGACGTACGCGACGTCGCAGACCTGCACGTGCGCGCGATGGCCGTGCCCGCCGCTACCGGCGAACGGTTCCTGGCCACCGCCGGGGTGATGTCTCTACCGGAGATCGCGAGCCTGCTTCGCACCCGGCTCGGCCCGGCAGCCCACCGGGTGCCGACCCGGACAGCACCGGACTGGGCGATCCGCCTCGGCGCCCGGGTGAACCCTCGGTTCGCGACGATCGTCCCGGACCTCGGCGCGGTGCGCGAGGCCTCGAGCGCGAAGGCACGCGACGTTCTGGGCTGGCGACCCCGGCCGATCGAAGAGACGATCATGGACACCGCGGCCGGCCTGGCCGACCTTGACCTGCTCCGCGACACGACACGAACAGCCGCGGCATAGCACGGTTTTCGCGTCGACCAAAAGTCGCCGCGCATCGAAGCGTCGTCCACCGTCTTACGGTCGCTACTTCGTTTCCCCCTTTGGAAGGCAAGCGTGACTACTTCGGGAATACCCGTGCTCTTCATTCACGGCCTGTGGATTCACTCGTCGTCGTGGACGCCGTGGCTCGACCTGTTCCGGTCCGCCGGCTACGAACCGATCGCCCCGGGCTGGCCCGGCGACGGTGACACCGCCGCGCAGACCCGCGACCGGCCCGATCGTCTCGCCGGCATCGGTCTCGACGACGTCGCCGAGCATTACGGCCGGATCATCGCGGCCATGGCGCGGGAGCCGGTCGTCATCGGCCACTCCGTCGGTGGGCTCGTCGCCCAGAAGCTGAACGTCACGCACGCTCTCCGCGCGGCCGTCGCGATCGATCCCGCGCCGATCAGGGGCGTACGGCCGCTTCCGCTGGCTCAGCTGCGTTCGGCGTTTCCCGTGCTGCGCCGACCGGGCAACGCCGCACGGACGGTCGCGTTGACCGCCAAGCAGTTCCGGTACGGATTCGGCAACGCGGTGTCGGCGGAGGAGTCCGACGAGCTGCACGCGCGTTATGCCATCCCCGGACCCGGCCGGCCAATCTTCGAGGTCGCCACCGCGAACCTCCGGCGCCGGTCGGCGGCGTCGGTCGACACCAGGACGGAACGCCGTGGGCCGTTGCTTCTCGTCTCGGGACAGCAGGACCACACCGTGCCCGCCGTGGTGACCCGCGCGGCGCACCGGCTCTACCGGCACTCGCCGGCCGTCGCCGACCTGGTCCGGATGCCGGATCGTGGCCACTCGCTGGCCTTCGACCACGGCTGGCAGGACGTCGCCGGCCTGATCGAGGGCTGGTTGAGTAGGCAGTTCGCGAGTTCCACCACGCCCAGGTCAGCCATGACATAGGGGCATGGTGGGCGGGTCCACGCCTCGTCGACGCAGGGCCCACACGCGTAGTGCACGTAGCTACCGGCTCCGTGGAGAGCGGAGCAGGCAAGGCATGGCTCGATCGCGGGCGTTTTGGTGTGACAGCGTCGAGATCCGGGCGCGCTAGGATCGACCTATCCGCCTAGGCCGTACGAAGTGGGCACACGACGGTGGCGTCATGTCTGCCGGGGTCAGAAGCTTGGATTTGCCGATCCTTCCTGCGGTCGCCGGCGGTGAGGATCCGCCGGTCGGCGGGTCTTCGCTGTACCTGCAGGTTCTCGGTCCGTTGCGGCTGTGGCGCGACGGGGTCGAAGTGGCTGTCGGCCCCCCGCAACAGGCATTGCTCCTGGCGCTGCTCCTGGCCCGCGTCGGCAGGCCGACCCGCACGAGCGAACTGATCGACCTGATCTGGGGCGGTGACGTCCCCCTCAGCGCCATCAACATCATCCACAAGTACGTCGGCGCGTTGCGAAGGGTCCTCGAACCCCTGCTCCCGGCTCGTGGCGCCGGCTCATTTCTGCACCGTCGCGGCGATTCTTCCTATCTCTTCACCGCCGCCGCCGGCACGCTGGACCTCGTCGCCTTCCGGGAGTTCGTCGGCGCGGCCCGAGCTGCCCTGGCTCAGCAACGGGACGACGCGGCGCTCGATCGCTTTGTCGAGGCGCTCGGCCTGTGGCGTGGCCCGGCGGGCGACGGCATCGCCGATGGGCCGAGCGCGACGGCGCTCTTCGCCGCCATCGACGAGGAGTTCTACGACGTGTGCATGGCAGCGGCTGAGCTCGCCGTGTCGATGGGCCGGCCGGAGGGGGTGCTCCCGGCTTTGAAACTGGCCGCGTCGATGGCCCCGTTCCACGAACCCGTGCAGGCCCTTCTCGTCAGCGCCCTCGGCGCCGCCGGACGCCAGGCCGAGGCGCTGTCGGTGTTCCGCGCGATCCGCGAGCGGCTTGCCGGCGAACTCGGCATCGACCCGGGTCCGGCCCTGAGGGAGGCACATCGGCGCGTTTTGGCGCAGCCCTCGGCGTCGCCCCTCCCAGCGCGAACGGATGACCGAGTACGGCCGGCCGCGCCGACCGGTCTGGTCGGCCGCACCGAGGAACTCGCTGTCCTGCGACGCACGGTGGCGAGCGCCCTCGGGGGCCGCACGGGGATCGGCATCGTCGAGGGTGAACCGGGCGTAGGCAAGACCCGCCTGCTGGAAGAGGCCGCCGCCGTGGCCGACCGGCACCGCGCGCTCGTCGTCTGGGGTTCCTGCCTGGAGGGTGGCGGGGCACCGGCGATGTGGCCATGGGAACAGGCGCTGGGAACGATCGTCGGCAGTCTTCCCGAGCCGGTCCGGGCCACGTGGCTCGCCAGCGAGCTCGGCGTCCTCCTCGATCGGCGGGGCGACGCCACCCGGGCGGTTCCCGACGGCAACGCCCAGTTCCGGCTGTTCGAGCAGGTTGTCGCCCTTATCGGCCAAGCCTCGGTACGGCGGCCGACCCTCCTGATACTTGATGATCTCCAATGGGCAGACGTGGCCTCCCTACAGCTGTTCAGCCATCTGGCGGCCCGGCTGCCCCCCGGGACGGCGATCATCGGCGCGCTTCGGGACCGGGCTCCCACTCTCGCCTCGGTTCTCTCCCAGGTCCTGGCCTCCGCCAGCCGCCTGCCCGGTCACCGCAGGATCCGGCTCGGGCCACTCGCGCTGACCGACGTGGCGGAACTCATCCGCCACGAGGCCGGCCACGATCCCGGCGACGCCGTCACCCGTGCCATCTACGCCCGTACCTCTGGAAACCCGTTCTTTGTCCGTGAACTGTCCCGGTTCCTCAGCGAGGCCGGCGCGCTCAGCGATGGCGACGCATCCGCGCAGGCCGGGGTCCCGTCCACCGTGCGCGACGTCGTCCGCGGCCGGATGGCCGGCCTCGACGACCGCGCGCGGAATCAGCTGCGTCTCGCGGCGCTCATCGGCCGCGACGTCGACCTCACACTGCTTTCCCGCGCCGCCGGTGTGGACGTCGCGGACTGCCTCGAACGCCTCGACCCGTTGCATGCTCTCGGTCTGCTCGAATCGGGACCGGATGACCCGTCCTCGCTACGTTTCGCGCACGACCTGGTTCGCGAATCGGTTTCCGAGACCATGACGAAGCAGCAGATCATCGGGCTGCATCTGCGCGTCGCGGACGCGCTCGAACAGACCCATGCCGACGATGAGGCCATCGCCGAACGCCTCGCCTACCACCTGTGGGCCGCCGGCCCGCTCGCCGAGCCGGTTCGCACCGCGGAGGCGCTGATTCGGGCCGGGCGTCGCGCGGCGTCCAGGCTCGCGTTCGAGTCCGCCGACCGGCAGCTACGGTCCGCCGTCCAGGTCACCCGGACGTCCGGGCTCCTAGGGCTGGAGTTCTCTGCCCTGAAGCTGTTCGCCATCGTCATCAGGAGGCAGTCCGGGTACGACGCCTCGACGTTCGATCTGCTGGAACGTGGCGAATATCTGGCCCGCGGTCTCGGTCGGGAGGCGGAGGCCGCCGAATTCCTCTTCATTCGTCTGATGGGGGCCTACACATCCATGGGGAAGGACCGCGGGAGATTGGCCCGCCGGATGTACGAGCAGGGTCAGCCGTCCGCGGATCCGGTCGTGCGACGTTACGGGCGGCAGGCCTGGGGCTTGCATCAGTGGGACATCGGCAACATCGGACAGGCGTACCGGTCCTTCACCAGTGACGACCACCCCGGTGACGACCACATCGGTGTCGCCGTGCCGGAGGATGAGATACCGCTACGGCGGGATGGCAGCATTCGGGGGGAAGGGCCCGGGTGGCAGGCTGTGATGACCGCGTTGCACGGTCATGTAGCTCCGGCGCTGGCCTTCGTCGACACCTGGGACGACCCAGGCGATCCGTACGCCGCCTCGATCTGGGTCTACTACACCACCATGATCGCTTGCATGGCCGGTGACGCGGCCCTGGCGCGACGGGCCTGCGAACGATGGGTCTCCGCCGGGCTCGTCCGCCTCCGCTCCCGGATCGACCCCTACATCCGGCAGAGCTGGTGCTGGGCACGTGCCCTCACAGGCGATGATCCCGCCGGGGCGGCGGCCGAGGCCGAGAGCCTCCTGGCCGCCGACCTGCTCGACCCGCCGCGGTGGGGAATCGCCTACCACTATGGACTGATCGCCGAGATGTGGCTGGCGGCCGGAATGCCCGACCGGGCGGCCGCCGCCCTCGGCCGGGCCGACCAGGCCGTCTGGGACCACGGCCAGCGGTACGCCGAAGGGCTGCTCCTGCTGCTCAAGGCGCGCTTGTCGCAGGCTCGCGGCGAATCCCCAGCCGCGATTCGAGCAGCCGCGCAACGGGCGTACTCACACTCCACCGCTTGCGAGGCCCACCTCTTCGCTCAACGATCCGAGCGCTTCCTCGCAGAACTCGACGCCGACGACTGACCGCGCTGACACCCGCATCGCGTGCGCCCTAGCCTCGAGCTGACGCTGGGTTAGTTGAGGAGGATGCGGTGGCGGAGGAGGGGAAGCTGGCTCGGCCGTGCATCTGCCGCATGATCCGTTTGGTTTTGGTGTTGACGCCTTCGGCGTCGCCGTTGTGGTGGGGCAGGGCGAGGGCGTTATTGATGGCTTCCGGGTCGAATTCGACGCCGCGGGTGAAGGTGCGCAGGTGGGGCAGATCGGCGGCGCGTGTCGGACAGCGGTGATCCATTCGGTGAGCTGGTCGGCATTGCCAGGGCGGGGTTGGAGCAGGTCAGCGAAGGAACGGATCGAGCTGGCGAGGTCGATCCGTTCCGGGCAAGCGGTGGCGAGCTCGTCGAGGCGGGTGCGCTGGCTGTCGTGTAGGGCGTCCGGTCGCGTGAGCAGGAGCCGGGCGACGCGGCGCGGGGAGATTGCGGGCCGGTCGGCCTCGACGCGTCCTTGGGTGATGTAGCGGGCGAGGAGGTTGAAGCTGCCCTGGCAGCCAAGCGTTTTGATCTCCTCGAACAGGCGCGGGATCGGGATTGCGGGGTCGTCGGTGCGGCGGCTGGCTATGTCGACGAGATCCCGTTGTCACTTACGAAGCCAAGCGGCGTTTCAGATGCTCGCGGTAGGGATCGACGAGGGTGGGCAGGTATTGCGGGGCGCGTTGGAGGCGTTCGGGTTCAGCGACGCGGGCGTAGCGTTTGATCGTATTCAGGCCGAGGTTGAGCCGCCGGGCGCATTCGAGCAGACCGACGCCCTGATCGAGCAGGCCGTGGACTTGGTGCCAGCGTTCCCGGGTCGTCTGCGCGCGGGGTCCGTCGTTCAGCGGCGGGCCGTTCTTCGCCCAGCAAGCGCGCGATCCCCCCACCCGGATGCGACCCCGACGGCTACATCGGCCGGACCCTCCTCGGCTGAGCAACCCGACAGGGGCCAGGCCGGCGGTAAGAAGACCGAACTTTCAGACAGTCAGTGATCATCTTTTCGCTCTGCTGGCATACTCCAGATCCCGCAGCAGCCGCTGCATCCCGTCGGCGACACGTCCCCCGCCCGCTCCGCGAGCGTCCACCCACTCTTACGATCAAGACCCGCGACCAGCAGCCCCGACACACACTCGACGACCCGCCGCTGCGGCGCCGCCCGCCCGAACCTGCTGCCGACCCGAGAACACAGCCCATCCAGCTGAACCGACCACGCCTTCACCACCACGGCAACGATCACCCCGGAAGATCATCAATCGCCATTGCAGTACTAGGATGGACCGGATCCTCCAAGGCCTGTTCTCGCGCACGGCCTGTCGCCCGCTGTGCACGGATGGCCTCCTCGGTGACGAACGGCTGGTCATGGCGGCGACATGGGAAGGCTGGGGCGTGGGGCCGGACGACCGGAAGAAACTGTTCGACCAGGCTCGGGAGCTGGCGCGGCGCGAGGTGAGCCTGCCGCGGGCCGAGCGGCTGTGGACCGAGGTCGTCGACGCCTACCGCCACGCCGTCGTGGACGCGAAGGTCCCGGACCCTGAGGACGAGCGACAGCTGGCGCGGGCGCTATGGCGGCATGCGATGGTGCTGCACGCGCTCGGCCGGCCGGCCACGGGACTGCGGCCAGGACACGAGGCGGTCGCCCTCTTCGAGCGGCTGGAGAACGCGGTGAGCGCCACCTACCCGAGGGCGACGGCGCTGCGTGACCACGCGCTTGCCGAGCTCGTCACCGCGCTGGCCGACGTGGGAGAGATCGCCTTCGCCGCGGCACAGCCCCGGGCGCGCCTCCGCCTGCTGGAGCGTGCGATCTCCACCGGGCTCGACAGGGCGGGGCCAGCTCTCACGGCCGGGCGGCGAGTTCGCCGCGCGCTCGGCAGCGCTTACCACAACCAGGCTGTCGCCCTGCTGGACCGGCATCTGAAGAATGCGACGCCCCACGGCGACGCCCTCGCCGCCGTCTCGGCCGCGTCCCAGGCGACCGAGCTGCGCCAGGGGCTCCGTGACGACGACGACCCCCAGACGAACTGGGAACTCGCGAACAGCTACGGGGTCTATGCGCTGTGTCTGATCGCCGCGGCGGACCTGCGCCGCGCGTCCATGGTTATCCGGCCGGGGAACAGGCTCGTGGCCGCCCTCGGGCCGGACGCGCAGGAGCCCCGGCAGAGGCTGGAGGCCGCCGCGGCCCTGCTGGCCGCGGCGAACACCCGGTCTCGTGGCCGCTGGAGACCGAGTCGCCGGGGCTAATACTGCAACGGCACCTGATGACTGGGGGGATGATCTGTGTCGTGATGGTCGAGGCGTCGGCGGCTGAGCTGGACGGGCTGTGTTGCATAGGGGCCGGTTCGGGCGGTCTGAGCCGCGCGTCGGCGTGTTGCACCCGGACGACGATCTGACACGATGACCCGCACGCTGCTCACCGCGGCGGCGCTGCGAGCGCCCTGATCACTCGGAAACCCGCAGGACCGCTCGCACGCAGGTCAGACCCGATTCACCCGCACCTTGAGACCCCAACAACGCATCGCAGATCATCATGCCGAGGGGTCGGGCGCATCCGGCCGCATCTCGGCCGCTCACACGCCCCATCCAGGAGAACCGTCACACCGTCCCCCGCGACGGATGATCACTGAAGTCGGTCGACCGTGTCGAGCGTTTTGCCGCAGATCACGTCACACCGTCCTCCATGACGGATGATCGTTGAAGTACCGGTGATGCGGGCGGCTCCTACCTGTCTCGTGGGTCGTACCGTCCTCCAGAACGGAAGCCAGCCGTTGTCGACCCATGCGGTTTCTACGTTGGGGTCGTCATACCGTCCTCCAGGACGGATGATCACTGAAGCACCACACCCGGGGTGGCATACACGAGGGCCTTCTGGGCCGCCCCGTCCTCCAAGGCGGATGATCATTGAAGCGGCGTGATCGTGTTGGTGAACAAGGCCAGCTTGTGGGCGTCGCGCGGTCCTCCGAGACGGACGATCACTGAAGCATCTGCACGAACGCCGCGATGATCGGAATCAGGAAGTCGCACCGTCCTTCGGGACGGACGATCACTGAAGCATCTGCACGAACGCCGCGATGATCGGAATCAGGAAGTCGCACCGTCCTTCGGGACGGACGATCACTGAAGCGACGTGACGATCTAGGGGGACCAGGCCGACGTCGAGTCGCTCCGCCCGTTAGGACGGACGATCACCGAAGCACCGTCGTGCGCCGCGACATCCTGATCGCGCCGAACGTCGCTCCGCTCGCTCGGGCGGATGATCACTGAAGTCGGGGACGCTAAACGGGCATCTCGCTGTCGACACTCGCAGGCCGCACCGGCCGCTCCGCCGGCAAGGAGAGACGATCATTGAAGCGGCGGGATGCAGATCCAGTTCGCCTACGACCCGGCCTCGGTCGCACGTCCGCACGGTCGGACGATCATTGAAGCCAGGTCGCGTTGGCTAGGGCGCTCCTGCCCAGGTCGGTGATCGTCTTTCGTCTCTGCTGGTGTACACCAGGTAGGCTGGCCGTGAAAGACAGTGCTTGGTGGACGTGGTGGACGTTCTCGGTGGGTTCACGTCATTGTGGATCATCGGTTGGGGTTCGATTCCCTGGAGTGCGCGCCTGGTCGAGGCAGGTCAGAGCCCCGCAGCCGCTTTCGTGGCGCGGGGCTCTGGCGTTTTCGGACGCCGGCGGGAGTGGCTCGTCTCGCTGCGGTCCGTGGCCGACCAGACGTGACCATGACCTATGGGTATGGGCCTTCGGTTAGACCGAACTTGCGAGTGCTCGAAGATCGCTACGCGCACAGCCTGGCACTTTGGCCTGTGTTGTCCGAAGTGTAGTCAGTAGGTTGCTTGATCGGGATCTTGCTGGATGGGATCATCGACTCGTGGCGAGGCAAACGGGTGCTATGCACGTGGACCGGATTGTCAGTCGGCAGACGAACGCGGCCGGCGAGCCGCGGGAGTACGTGTCGCATCTGGTGCGGCGTACCTTCCGGGAAGACGGAAAGGTCAAGAACGAGACCATTGCGAACGTCTCGCACCTTCCGCCGGCGGCCATCGACGTGCTCAGGAAAGCGCTCGCGGGCCGGACGCTGGTCGATGTCGAGAAAGATGTCGAGATCGCTCGGTCTCTTCAGCACGGCAATGTCGCCGCGGTCATGACGGTCGCCCGGCAGCTCGGCCTGCCGGCACTGCTGGGGCCGGCTGGGCGACAGCGGGATATCGCCCTAGCGCTGATTGTCGCCCGGATTATCCAGCCCGGTTCGAAGCTCGCCACCAGATCCTGGTGGTCCGACAACACGCTCGGCGCGGACCTGGGGATAGACACGGCGTCGACCGACGAGATCTATGCCGCCATGGACTGGCTGCTACACCGGCAGGACGACATCGAAAGGCAACTCGTGGGCCGGCATCTCGTCGACGGCGGCCAGGTTCTTTTCGACCTGTCGTCGTCCTGGATGGAAGGGCACTGCTGCCCGCTGGCGTCCCATGGCTATTCCCGTGACGGCCGTCGCGGGCTCGAGCAGATCGAGTACGGAGTCCTCACGGACGCCGACGGCCGGCCTGTCGCGATACGCGTCTTCCCCGGTAACACCGGCGACCCGTCCGCGTTCATCGAAGCCGTGCACGCCGTCCAGAAAACGTTCCACCTGAAGAGTGTGATCATGGTCGGCGATCGAGGGATGATCACGTCGGCGCGTATCAGGGCGCTCCGCGAGTCCGACGACCTGGGATGGATCACCGCCCTGCGCGCGCCCCAGATCGCCCAGCTCGCGGCCGTGGACGGCCCGCTGCAGCCGACCCTGTTCGACGAGACCAACCTCGCCGAGATCCGCCACCCGAAATTTCCCGGAGAGCGGCTGATCGCCTGCCGGAACCCTTTCCTGGCAGCCGAGCGTGCCCGCAAGCGTGACGAACTGCTCGATGCCACCGAAAAGGCGCTCGCCCCAGTCGTCGCCGCCGTCACGGAAGGCCGGATCGTCGGCGCCGCGGACATCGGCATGAAGATCGGGAAGATTGTCCACAGGCGGAAGATGGCGAAGCACCTCGAGATCACGATCACGGACGCCGATGTCACCATCGCCCGGCGGGAGGAGAGCATCGCCGCCGAGGCGGCGCTCGACGGCATCTACGTCGTCCGCGCCGAGGAGAAACACGCGAGCGGAATGCGCGGAGACGAGATCGTCACCGCGTACAAGAACCTCTCCCAGGTCGAACGAGTCTTCCGTACGATCAAGACGACCGACCTTCAGGTGCGACCGATCTACCACTACCTGGAAAACCGGGTCCGCGCACATCTCTTGATCTGCTCCCTCGCTGCCTACATCACCTGGCACCTGAGGAAACGGCTCGCCCCCCTCACCTTCACGGACGAGGAGCCGCCAGGCCGCACCGACCCGGTCGCGCCCGCTCTCCGTTCCGAGGCCGCCAACCGGAAATCCACACGCAAGGAACAGCCCGACGGAACGCCTCTTTACAGCTTCCAGGGCCTCCTCGCGCACCTGGCCACCCTGACCCGCGACGAGATCCGCATCAGCGGCGGCGGCAGCCTTCAGCTACTCACGAACGCCACCGAAACCCAGAGAAAGGTCTTCCAGCTAATCGGCGCGCCTATCTCCAAGACCGTTGGTAGTCAGTAAGACGATCAATGGCTGCCGCGAACCCGCAAGTCACGAGCCCGCAG
>NZ_JASNFO010000108.1:0-2500 GCF_032027725.1 Pseudofrankia coriaricola
GGGGACGACGGGCCTTCCGTCAATGATTGTTCGGCGGTGACCTACTCTCCCACCCGGCCTCCCGAGCAGTACCATCGGCGCTGGAGAACTTAGCTTCCGGGTTCGGAATGGGACCGGGCGTACCCTCTCCGCCAAAACCACCGAAACACTATCGAGTTATCGACACCACTCCCCCCACGGCGAGTGGGGGGTGGTCTGCCGTTCCTCGGGAACCGCACAGTGGACGCGTAGCATCTTTGTAGGACAAGCCCTCGGCCTATTAGTACCAGTCAGCTCCACACATTGCTGTGCTTCCACATCTGGCCTATCAACCCGATCATCTCTCGGGGGCCTTACCAGGTTAACCCTGTGGGAGACCTCATCTCGAAGCGAGCTTCCCGCTTAGATGCTTTCAGCGGTTATCCCTTCCGAACGTAGCCAACCAGCCATGCCCCTGGCGGGACAACTGGCACACCAGAGGTTCGTCCGTCCCGGTCCTCTCGTACTAGGGACAGCCCTTCTCAAGACTCCTACGCGCGCGGCGGATAGGGACCGAACTGTCTCACGACGTTCTAAACCCAGCTCGCGTACCGCTTTAATGGGCGAACAGCCCAACCCTTGGGACCTACTCCAGCCCCAGGATGCGACGAGCCGACATCGAGGTGCCAAACCTTGCCGTCGATATGGACTCTTGGGCAAGATCAGCCTGTTATCCCCGGGGTACCTTTTATCCGTTGAGCGACGGCGCTTCCACAAGCCACCGCCGGATCACTAGTCCCTGCTTTCGCACCTGCTCGACCCGTCGGTCTCACAGTCAAGCTCCCTTGTGCACTTGCACTCGACACCTGATTGCCAACCAGGCTGAGGGAACCTTTGGGCGCCTCCGTTACTCTTTAGGAGGCAACCGCCCCAGTTAAACTACCCACCTGACACTGTCCCTGATCCGGATCACGGACCCAGGTTAGACATCCAGCACGACCAGAGTGGTATTTCAACAGTGACTCCCCTGAAACTGGCGTCTCAGGTTCACAGTCTCCCACCTATCCTACACAAGCCGGACCGAACACCAATATCAAGCTGCAGTAAAGGTCCCGGGGTCTTTCCGTCCTGCCGCGCGTAACGAGCATCTTTACTCGTAGTGCAATTTCGCCGAGTCTGTGGTCGAGACAGCAGGAAAGTCGTTACGCCATTCGTGCAGGTCGGAACTTACCCGACAAGGAATTTCGCTACCTTAGGATGGTTATAGTTACCACCGCCGTTTACTGGCGCTTAAGTTCTGAGCCTCGCCCCGAAGAGCTAACCCGTCCCCTTAACGTTCCAGCACCGGGCAGGCGTCACTCCGTATACATCGCCTTACGGCTTCGCACGGAGCTGTGTTTTTAGTAAACAGTCGCTTTCCCCTGGTCTCTGCGGCCCCCACCAGCTCAGACAGCATGTGTCATCACCGGTAGTGGCCCCCCTTCTCCCGAAGTTACGGGGGCATTTTGCCGAGTTCCTTAACCACAGTTCACTCGATCGCCTCGGTATTCTCTACCTGACCACCTGTGTCGGTTTCGGGTACGGGCGGCCCTGGCACTCGCTAGAGGCTTTTCTCGACAGCATGGGATCATCCACTTCGCCACAATCGGCTCGGCATCACGTCTCAGACACATGCCAGGCGGATTTGCCTACCTGACGTCCTACACGCTTACCCCGGGACAACCACCGCCCGGGATGGACTACCCTCCTGCGTCACCCCATCGCTTACCTACTACCCACCAAGATCCCCACCACCGAGGCAACCCGAAGGCCACCACGACAGAAGGTTAGTACAGCAGGGTTCGGTACTGGCGCACCAGCGCCGGTACGGGAATATCAACCCGTTATCCATCGACTACGCCTGTCGGCCTCGCCTTAGGCCCCGACTCACCCTGGGCGGACGAACCTGCCCCAGGAACCCTTGGTCATCCGGCGGACGGGATTCTCACCCGTCATTCGCTACTCATGCCTGCATTCTCACTCGCGTGGCATCCACGGCTGGGTCACCCCGCCGCTTCACACGCCACACGACGCTCCCCTACCCACCCACACACCTGAACCACCCCCAAAGGAGACAGTTAGGCAAACATGTGAGTGCCGCAGCTTCGGCGGTACGCTTGAGCCCCGCTACATTATCGGCGCGGAATCACTTGACCAGTGAGCTATTACGCACTCTTTCAAGGATGGCTGCTTCTAAGCCAACCTCCTGGTTGTCTGTGCGACTCCACATCCTTTTCCACTTAGCGTACGCTTAGGGGCCTTAGCTGGCGATCTGGGCTGTTTCCCTCTCGACTACGAACCTTATCGCCCGCAGTCTCACTGCCGCGCTTCACTTACCGGCATTCGGAGTTTGGCTGAGTTCAGTAAGCTTGTAGGCCCCCTAGCCCATCCAGTGCTCTACCTCCGGCAAGAAACACACGACGCTGCACCTAAATGCATTTCGGGGAGAACCAGCTATCACCGGGTTTGATTGGCCTTTCACCCCTACCCACAGCTCATCCCC
>NZ_JASNFO010000108.1:7500-46439 GCF_032027725.1 Pseudofrankia coriaricola
GGACGTCACGTTCCAGCCGACCCCGTTGCAGCGGCCGCGCCCGCCCGTCTGGATCGGCTGCAACTGGCCGGCGCGGCGGCCACTGCGGCGAGCGGCCCGGTGGGACGGCGTGGCGCCGATGATGGTCGACCCGCGGGACGGATCATGGAACCCGACCCCGGCGGCGGTGACCGAGGTCATCTCCGCGGTGCGGGAACAGCGCGCCAGCACGGACCCGTTCGATGTGGTGATCAACGGTCGCACCCCGGAACAGCGGGCCGCGGCGCGGGCGGTCGTCGAGCCCATCGAGGCGGCGGGCGCCACCTGGTGGCTGGAGGGCTTCCGGCCGGAGCCGGGAAGCTATGACCTCGCGCTGCGACGGATCGAGGCCGGCCCCCCGCGCTGAACGAGCGCCCACGCACCGCCGGGCCGTCGCACCGCCGGGCCGGGGGGCCGGGGGGCCGGCGAGTGGAGGCCCCACGGCCTGCCCGTCGGCGCCGGCGTGAGCAGCCGGTCAGGCTCGAGGCGCGACGATGATCCGCGCGGCGATGAGTGATCCGCGGGCGACGAGGAGGAACGCATGGCCGCACTCCATGCGACGCCGATGGGAGTGGACGCGGTGGCGGAAGCGGCCGGGGCGCCGGTGGCGCTCGTCACCGGCGCGGCCCGCGGGCTGGGCGCGGCGGTAGCCGGCGCGCTCGACGCGGCCGGCTACCGGCTCGTCCTCTCCGACATCGCCCTGGCGGACGCCGCCGGCGCATCGGCCGGCGGGGCGGGCTACCCGTTCGCGACCCGCGCGCAGCTGGAGGCGGTCGCCGCCGGGTGCGCGCAGGCGTTCCCCGTCCGCGCCGACGTCCGAAGCCAGGCCGACATGGACGCGGCCACGCGCCTGGCGCTGGACCGCTTCGGACGGCTCGACGCGGTCGTCGCCGCCGCCGGGGTCATCGCCGGCGGGCCGCCCGGCTGGGAGACCGACGACGAGGCCTGGCGGCTGCTGCTCGACGTCAATCTGACCGGCGTGCTCATCACGGCCCGGGCCACGCTGCCCGCGTTGCTCGCCGCGCCCGCCGGCCGGTTCGTCGCGGTGTCCTCGGCGGCCGGCACCCGTCCGCTTGCCCGGCTGGCCGCCTACTCGGCCTCCAAGCACGGGGTGGTCGGGCTGGTCCGCAGCATCGCCGCGGAACTCGCCGGCACGACGGTCACCGCCAACGTCGTCTGCCCCGGTTCGATGGACACCACGATGCTCGCCGAGACCGCGAAGGTCTATGACCTCGCCGACCCGCGCGAGTTCGCCCAGCACGCCTACCTGCGCCGGCTCCTCGATCCCGCCGAGGTCGCCGCCGCCGTGGCGTTCCTCTGCTCGCCCGCCGCCGGCGCGCTCACCGGCGCCGTCATCCCTGTCGACGGCGGCTTCACCGGCTGACACCGGCCCTGGCGGACATTGGTCGGGCCAGGCGGGCCGGCGTGGCGGGCGTGGCGGGCGATGCCTACAGATGAGGATCACCAACCGATGATCGACGCCGAGGAGACGGACGGCCTGGCGAGTTCCGGCCAACGCCACGACACGGTGATGTGGGAGGTCCGGGCGGCGCCGGGACGGCTGGCGGAGCTGCTCGAATGGGTACGCGGCACGGCCGTGCCGGAGCTGCTCGACACGCCAGCGTGCCTCCAGGTCGACGTCTACGACGCCGCGGATGAGCGGGTCGTCGTCATCGCCCGGTTCGCCGGCACGCCGGCGCGGCCGCCGGAACCGCCGGCCGGTCTCCTGCGCCGGCCGGCGCACGTCTGGCCGTTCCGTCACCTGTCGGCCTACCGCGCCGCCCACCCCTGACCACGAGGGGACGCACGTCCGGCATGCTGGGTCGGTGCGAGAGATCGAGATCCGAGACCAGATGATCCGGCTCGGCCAGTTCCTGAAGCTGGCGGACCTTGTCGAGTCCGGCGGCGACGTCAAGCCGCTCCTCCTCGAGGGCCTGGTCCGCGTGAACGACGAGATCGAGACTCGCCGCGGCCGCCAGCTGACCCACGGCGACGTCGTCACCGTCGGCGAGCGATCCGCGCGCGTCGGCTGATCGGACGCCGCCGGGTGCCCCAGGGCGCCGCGAGCGACCTGGTCTCGTGTCGCTCCAGCGGCCCGCCCGTTCTCTCCAGCGGCCCACCCGTGACCTGGCCGCGCTCGCTCGGCGGGTGCGGCGGCGGGGCAGGAGTGCGCGCCGGGTGGCCGTCCCGCGCCAGCCGCGGCGAGGGCGCTTCACCCGGCGCTAGCCGGCCCAGGCGTAGCAGTCTGGGACGAGAACGAAGGCGGCGGCGCCGCGCAGGGCGACGTCGTTCGGGGCCGAGCTGGGCTCGACGGGGACGGCGCGCGCGAACTCCATGCCGGTATGCCGGTCGTAGGCGGCTCGCAGCGCGTCCCAGAAGATCGGCCCGGACTGGGAGAAGCCACCCGCGACGGTGACGAGATCGAGGTCGAAGGTCGCCGCGCAGGACGCGAGCGCGATTCCCACCGCGTTCCCGGAGCGGGCCAGCGCCGCCCGCGCGATCTTGTCGCCCGCCGCCGCCGAGGCGGCGAGCGCGCGCCCGTCGGGGGCTCGCTCCTCATCCGGCCCCCCGCCGTCGCCCCGCGCCGCTGAGGCTCCGGACGTATCGGGCCCGGAGTCGCCAAACCCGGTCCCTGCCTCGTTCGGCCTGGTCCCGCCGTCGTCCGGTCCGGGCCTGCCCGTGCCTGGCCCGGCCTCGACGGGCTTCCAGCCCTCCTCGATGGCCCAGGCGACAGTGCGCGGTCCGGAGGCGATCGCCTCCAGGCAACCGACACCGCCGCAGGCACAGTCCGGCCCGGCCGGGTCGACGACGAGGTGACCGACATGCCCCGCGTTGCCGGACCGCCCGTGGTAGAGCCGCCCGTCGAGGACCAGACCGCCGCCCACCCCGGTCGAGACCGTCACGGCGAGCAGGTTGCGCGTGTTTCGGCCGGTGCCCATCCAGTGCTCGCCAGCGGCGAGCGCCACCGCGTCGTTGTGGACAAGCACCCCCAGGCCGCCGAACTCGTCACGCAGCCGGGCGCGCAGCGGGAAATCCCGCCACGACGGGATGTTCAGCGGCGAGACCTCTCCCGCCGGCCAGATCATCGGCCCACCGCAGCCGACCCCGAGCCCGGCCAGGCCCGCGTAGTCGTAACGCCCGCCGAGCCCCGCGTCGCCAAGGGCGGAGTGCAGGCATTCGACGGCGGCGGCGAACGTGACCTCGGGGTCGAGGGTCTTCGGCATCGCTCTGCGCGCCCGGCCGAGAACCGCGCCGGTGGCGTCGACGACGCCACCGGCGAGCTTCGTCCCGCCGATGTCGAGCGCGAGCGCGGTCCGGTTCCGGCCGCTCGCGCCGCCGAATCCCGCCGACGAGGTCACCGTGACCGTCGTGGTCGTCGTCGTGGTCACCGGCCCGGCGGTCACCGTGACCGGCCCGGTGGAGCTCGTCGCCGTATGCGTATCCCGACTGCCGCCCGTCGCCATCGCGCTCAGTTTTCCTCTTCCTCGGTTTCGGCCGCGGACTCCGGATCGCGCCGAGGATCGACGCCCTCCGCACCGCGAGCGGCGGATGCCAGACCGGTGCGCCCGCGGCTCCGGATGGAGCAGTGCCGGCCGCGACCCGCCGGGACCGCCCTGAGGGACGGGTCCCGCGCGCTACGTTGCCGGATCATCATCGCGCACTGACCGCTGCTGTCCCACGGGTCTTTGTCGGGCACGCGGAAGTCGCGGCCGGGGCCGGTCCGGTCGCGCCTTCCGCCGCCATCCGTCGGGCTGCTGGTGCCAGAACCGCCAGCCGGGCGGCGGCACGGGCCAGGCCGGGTCAGGCCGCCAGCCGGGCCACGGTGACCACCCCGGCGGTGGCGGCGGCCAGTCAGGCGGCACGCGGAAGACCGGAGATGAAGGCGCGTGGGCTGGCCGGCCTCGGTCACTCCCGTGGGCGTTACTCCCGAGGGCGGTCGTCTGGCGGGCCGTCCGGCGCCAGCGGCGTCCCCTCCGGGGGCGCCACCACTCTGGGCGCGGGGTCAGGGGTATCCGCGCGCCAGGGGCGGTCGCGCTCCCACATTTCCCAGGGGAGGATGTGCTCGCCGGTGCGGTCGTGGGGATCGAAGGCGTCGAGGTCGAAGGTCCGCACGGCCCACCTCCGCAGGGGATCCGCGCCACCGGCAGCCTCGGTGTCGGCCGTGTCACTCCCGGTGGCGACTGGTGCGCTCATCATCGCCCGCTGCCGGGGCAGAGACCACCGATCCCGGATCCGCCGCTCCGGATCCGCTACCAGAACACCGTCGAACAGCGAGACGGCCGGGTTTCCGCCTGTTCGGGCGGAACCCGGCCGTCTTTGGTATGTCCGCGTTACGCGGGCGGCGAGCTGTCGCGCCGTCTCAGCCCTTGCGCTTTTCGACTTCGTCGGTCAGCTGCGGGACGACGTTGAACAGGTCGCCCACCAGGCCGTAGTCGGCGAACTCGAAGATCGGCGCCTCAGGGTCCTTGTTGATGGCGACGATGGTCTTCGAGGTCTGCATGCCGGCCCGGTGCTGGATGGCGCCGGAGATGCCGACCGCGATGTAGAGCTGCGGCGAGACGGTCTTGCCGGTCTGGCCCACCTGGTTCTGGTGCGGGTACCAGCCGGCGTCGGTCGCGGCGCGGGAAGCGCCCACCGCGGCGCCGAGGGTGTCGGCGAGCTTCTCCACCAGCGCGAAGTGCTCGGCGGCACCCAGGCCGCGGCCACCGGAGACGACGACCTGCGCCTCGGTGAGGTCCGGCCGGCCGGACTTGGCCTCCGCGACCCGGTCGACGATCTTCGCGCCCTTGGCGACGTCGGAGATCGTGATGTCGACCTGGACCTCGGCCGGGGAGGACGGCGCGGCGACCGGAGCCGTCGAGTTCGGACGGACCACGATCACCGGCGTGCCCTTGGTGACCTTGGAGCTGACGATCGTCGAACCGCCGAAGATGCCCTGGGTGGCGACCAGCTCCGGACTCACCGCGGTGGCGTCCCAGATCAGGCCGGATTCGGTCTTCGCGGCGGTCCGCGCGGCGACCTCCCGCGAGTCGGCCGTCGCGGCGATCAGCACCGCCGTCGGCGACGCCTCGCCGACCAGCTTCGCGAGCACCTCGGCGACCGGTGCGCCGACGTAGTCGGCGACGTCGTCGGACTCGACCACGTAGACCTTCGCGGCGCCGAACTCGGCCAGGTACGGCTTGGCCTTCGCATAGGTGCCAGGGCCGCCGGCGAACACCGCCGACGGCTCGCCAAGCGTGCGGGCGAGCGTCAGCAGCTCGCCGGTGACCTTCTTGGGCTCACCGTCGGCGTGCTCGACGAGAACGAGTACCTCAGCCATCGATCGTTACCCCTCAGATGAGCTTCTGCGCCGCGAGGAAGTCGGCGATCTTCACGCCGCCGTCACCCTCGTCCTTGACGATGGTGCCGCTCTGCCGCGGCGGCGCCGACTGGGCGTCGACGACTGTCGAGCCCGCGCCCGCGAGGCCCACCGAACCGGCGTCAAGGCCCGCGTCGCCGGACGACAACGTGGTCAGCGGCTTCTTCTTCGCGGCCATGATGCCCTTGAACGAGGGGTACCGCGGCTGGTTGATCTTCTCGACGACGCCGACGACGGCCGGCAGGCTCGCCTCGACCAGCGCGTAGCCGTTGTCGGCCAGCCGTTCGATCGACACCTTGCCCGCGGCCGGGTCGACGGTCACTTTGCGGGCCTGGGTGAGCTGCGGGAGCCCCAGCCGCTCGGCCAACAGCGCGCCCATCACACCGCCACGCGCGTCGGAGGCCTCGGTCGCCGTGATGACGAGATCCGGGGACAGCGTGGCGATGACCTTCGCCAGCGCGGCGGACGTCTGCAGCGCGTCCGAGCCGTGCAGCGCGTCGTCGGTCAGGTGCACCGCCTTGTCGGCGCCCATGGACAGCGCCTTGCGGATCGTCTCGAGGGCCTTCGCCGGGCCCATCGTGACGACGGTGACCTCGCCGCCGTGCGCTTCCTTGATCTTGAGGGCCTCTTCGACTCCGTACTCGTCCATCTCGTTCATGACGTTGTCGACGCTGACGCGGTCGACCGTCTTGTCCGCGGCGTCGAGCTTCTTCTCCGCCCAGGTATCAGGAACCTGCTTGACGGTAACGACGATGTTCACGCCTAGGGGCCTCCGTAGCCAACATAATCAGGTGTCCAGTGCTCTTGACATGGTGGCATTGGTAGCCGCGACATGCCCGATGATCGGCGGCGTGACGCCGGACGCATTACGTCACAATCCCTTACCGGCCTGGCAGCCACCCGCCGCCGAGTAACCCGGTCGTCCCGGCCGGCGCCCGGACCAAGATCACCGAGGTGAGCGGGCCCCGCCGCCTTTCTCGTCCCGCTCGCCCGCTCGCGGCCTCGTCGACCGCGCCCACCGGCGGGGGCCGGCAGGCGCTTCGTGGGCATCCACCCGCCGCCGTCCGCCTGCCTTTGCCTATGGCCTTTCTACCTGATGCCTTCCCGCTGAGACAGGCCTCCGAGTGACTAGCCGGTCCGGCGAGCGCCCACCGCCCGATGGGGAGCGGTCCAGGGCCGCCCGTCCGGAGGGGAGCAGACCGCCACGGGTATGCCTATCACCCGTCAGTGCCAATGCCCTCGCGCCGGCTTGCCCGGGGCGGGCGAACCCGCCGCCGGGCCCGCCAACCTCCAGTTGAGGTCATTTCCCCTCGCCTGTGACCATTTGTCGTGCCAATCGAGTGGACCCATCGTCACGGATCCGAGCAGGATGCCCGACACACCGCCCTCCAAGCCCGTGCATTCGCCCGTGACTCTGCACACTCTCTCGGTGGGAAGTTACGAGTCCGCTACTTTCTGGCCCTGGATATGCGTCAGGCGACGACTCTCCCACGTTAAGTGACAGGATTCGACCCCGGGGGTTCGATGTCCAGCTCCACGCCCGCCAGCGACCCTGCCTCACCTACCGTGTTCGACCGCCTGCTGCGCGAGTCCGGCGTCTCCGACACCCGGTTCGCCAGGCAGGTGAACAGCCGTGCCCGCCACCACCGGCGGATCGAGCTCGGGCTGGCGCGGACGACCGTGGGGCACTGGCGGCGTGGCATGCGGCCCCGCGACCCGATGGTGGCCGAGCTCGCCGCCGCCGAGGTGTCGGCGCTCGTCGGTTACCCGGTGCTGCCCGTGGACCTGGGCTGGCGCGGGGAGCACTACGGGCGCGAGGACCTGGGACTGCACGTCGCCGACGCCCCTGTCCAGACCGTCAGGACCCTGGCTGGACTTACGGGGCGGGACATGCGACGTCGCGAGATGCTCCAGGACTCGACGGCCTTCGTCGCCAGTGCGTTCGCCGAGCCGGTGCTGTCGAGCATCACCGGTGTCGTCCGGCGGGCGCTGAGCGCGAGTACCGAGGCCGCGGGCGGCAGCAACGCCGCCATGATCAGAGACATGACGGCGGCCTTCCGCCGGCTGGATGCCCGGTTTGGCAGCGGGGAGATCCGCAACCAGGTGATCACCTTCCTGCACGACCGTACGCGGGCGGCGATGAGTGAGGACCCCGACGCCGAGCTGTGCAGCGCGCTCGCGGAGCTCACCCAGTTCGGCGGCTGGCTCGCGCAGGACAGCGACCGTCAGGCACTGGCGCAGCGCTACTACATCCAGGCGCTGAGCCTCGCCGAGCATGCCGACGACGTCCAGCTCGCCGGGCGGGTGCTCGCCGCCATGAGCGACCAGGCCGCCCGGCTGGGATACAACCGGCAAAGCCTGTCGATGGCCCGCGCCGCCGTGGACCGGGCGAACCACACGGCCGCCCCGACAGTCGAGGCGATGCTCCACGACAAACATGCCTGGGCGTTGGCTCAGGCACATGACGAGGCCGGTTGCGTCGAGGCGCTTACCGCCATGGAGCGCGCGATCGAGCGCGCGATCGGCCGCGGCTCGTGCGACGACGAGCCGGCCTGGGCGTCCCACTACAACGCGGGCGACGTCGCCGAATGCGTGGGCCACTGCTACCTGCTGATGGACCGGCCGGAGCAGGCCGCCGAGCACCTGCTCGAGGCGCGCGACCTGCAGGTCAGCTCCCGCGCCAGGACCCGCAGCTACGCCGAGGCCGATCTTGCCATCGCCTACCTGCGCGGGCGCTCCCCCGACCTGGAGGCCGCCGTCGACGCCGGCCAGCGCGCCGTCGAGTACGCCGGGCCGGTGTCCTCCGTCCGGGTCACGGACAAGCTGCGCGAGCTCGACACGGCGTTCGCCCCGCACAGCGGCTCAGTGACCGTGCAGGAATGGCGCACCAACGCCGCGCCCGTCCTGCGGCGCTTCCCGTCCGGTGCCGGGCCCGACTCCACCCGGTAGTCGCCGCCTGCCCCCGCCGGTCGTCGCCATGCCGAACGGCCCGCCTTCCCATGTCTGAATCCGTCCCCCGCGCCGCTCGGTTGTCACCAGGCCCGGAACCCGGCCGCCGGGAGCGGGTCGTTGTGGTCGTTGTGATGGTCGTCTCAGGTTGATCACCTCTCGCCTGGCCGGGTATGGGCCGGACGTGCGCATCCGGCACCCTGATGGGGTGAGCAGGTCGGGGGAAGGTGCCGTAGCCGGCCCGCCAAGCGCCGATGACGGCCTCGGCGCGAAACGGGCCATGACCGGGGCGGGCATCGAGACCGAGAAACCGCGGTGGTACCCGACCGACGTCGGGCGCACGCTGCTCGCGGCCGCGGCCTGGCTGGTCGTCGGCGCGCTGAGCGTGGTGGCGCTGGGTCGGCTGGTCTATCTGGACGACGTGCTGAGCTGGCCGTACGCCGCGCTGAACGCGCTCACACCGCTGCTGTACCTGCCGGTCTACGCCTCGCTGGTCGTCGGCTTCGGGCTGAGGCGCAACGCGCTGATGCTGGCGACGGTGCCCTTGATCGGGCTGCACCTGTTCTGGACGGTGCCGGAGATCTGGCCCGGCGGAGTGGAGAAGGCACCGGACGGCGCCCAGCCAGTCCGGGTGCTCTCGGCGAACCTGCTTTACCACAACGCGTCCGCCGGGCGGCTGGGCAGCCAGATCGAGGCAGCGCACCCCGACATCGTCGTGCTCGTGGAGGCCTCGCCGCTCACTCTCGGCGCGGTGCAGAAATCGGGGGCGCTCGCGCACTACCCCTACCGGGTGGACAAGCCGGCCGCGGGGGCGTTCGGCTACGCCGTCTACTCGCGTTACCCGCTGTCCGACCTGTCCGCGCCCGTGGTCGGCGGGCAGCCGCTGGCCCGGATGACCGTCGCCCTCGACGGCGGCCGGCGCTTCGTGCTCTACCCGGTTCACACGATCGCTCCGACGAGCGCCGAGAACACCCGGGAGTGGCGCGCCCAGCTCAGCCAGCTGGCCACCGAGGTGCACGGCTCCCGGCTGCCGGTCGTGCTGGCCGGCGACTTCAACGCGACCCACGACCACCGCCCGTTCCGGCGGCTGCTGAGCTCAGGTGTCCGGGACACGCACGACGCCACCGGCACAAGCTGGAGCCCGACCTGGCCGGCGAACGGCCTCCTGCCGCCCGTGCTGCGCATCGACCATGTGCTCGCCTCGCCGGCGTTCGCGGTGACCGGCTACCAGCGGGGCGGCCACTACGGCAGCGACCACCTCCCGGTCATCGCCGACCTGGCGCTGCGGAGCCCCGATTCCGCCGATCAGCCAGACGAGGGCTAGGCGCCGGCCGGAGCCGGACTGCACGGAAGGCCGCGCGGAGGGCGGAGTGCCCCCGGTCAGAGTGCCCCGGGGTCAGAGTGCCCCGGGGTCAGAGTGCCCCGGGGTCAGAGTGCCCCGGGGTCAGCGCCAGGGCGGGGGCGGTGCCGGGATGCGACGGAGGTGGGAGGCCACCGGGCCGAAGCGGCCAGCGCCGTCACGGTCCTCCCACTGCTCGAACGCGGCGGTCAGGTCGGCGCGGGAGCGCCCGACGAAGTTCCACCACATGACGATCGGCTCCTCGAACGGCGCGCCGCCGAGCAGAAGCACCCTGGCCGGCTCGGTGGCGTCCAGCGCCAGCTCGTCGCGGCCCGCGCCGAGGTAGGCGAGCTGGCCGGTCCGCGCCACCGCCTGGATGCCGGCCGCGGGTGCCGAGCCGTTCCCCACCCGCACCGCGCCCTCGGTGACGACCAGCGCGTACTCGAAGCCGGGGCGCAGCGGCAGCACCGCCCGGCCGGGCCGCAGCGCCAGGTCCGCGCCCACCATCTCGGTGTCGCGGCGGGCTGGCGAGGCCGCACCGGCGAGCTCGCCGACCAGCACCGTCGCGACGGCGTCGCCGATCTCGACGCGCGGCAGCTCGGCGTGGTGCTCGAAAGCGGCGGGGCCGTGGCGGGTCGCCTCCGGCTGCGCCACCCACAGCTGGACGCCGTGCAGCGCGCCGCGGTAGTCGGTTCCCTCCTCCGCGTGGACGACGCCGTGGCCCGCGGTCATCAGGTTCAGCTGCCCGGGCCGCACCACCTGCTCGGAGCCGAGGCTGTCGAGATGGCGTACCTCGCCCGCGAGCAGCCAGGTGACGGTGTGCAGGCTGGTATGCGGATGCGGGCCGATGTCGATGCCGCGCGTGCCGGCGGCCCCCGTGGCCGGCGCGACCGCCAACGGCCCCATGTGGTCGACGAAGCACCAGGCGCCCACGGTCCGCCGGGCACGGATCGGCAGCGCTCGGCGCACCGGGACCGCCCCGACCGTCTGCGGCCTGCTCTCGGTGATCTCCACGGCCCACCCATCGGCCCGAGCTCCCGGGATCCCCTCTACGGGGACGACATCCTCACTGGTCACCGGTCCGCTCATCGCCGACAGCCCCCTCCATGATCCACACGACCAAGGTAGTTTCCCACGCAACAATATGGCGGGGGCTGTTAGTTCCTGGCTGACCTGCTTCTGGGCTGTCAGGGCCTGTCGTCGTCTCGCAAGGTTCAAACGTGTCGCCACCGAGCTGGGCGCGGAGGCGCACCTCCGCGGAGGCCCGGCCCACGAGCGAAGCGATGTGGGTTGGGCCGCAGCGGAGGTCGCCGTAGCGCCCGTGAGCGCAGGAGGACACGGCGCGGAGGTCCCTTCCCGAAGCGAAGCGAGGGAAGGGACCGGAGCGCCGTGCCCGCACGGAGCGAACCAGAGACTCAGCGGCCCGTGAACTTGGCCTTGCCGGGGCCGTTCTGCTGGAACGACTCCATGCCGTTCTTCTGGTCCTCGGTGCCGAACAGGCCGACGAACAGGCCGGTCTCCAGCCGCAACGCCTCCGACAGCCCTGTCTCCAGACCGTCGTCGATGGCGCGCTTGGCCGCCGCCAGCGCGAGCGCCGGGCCGTCGACGTACTGCTTGGCCCGCCGTACCGCCTCGGCGTAGACCTCGGCCGCCGGGACGACGGCATCGGCGAGCCCGATCGCCAGCGCCTCCTCGGCGCCGACCTGGCGGCCGGAGAAGACCAGCTCCTTGGCCCTGGCCGGGCCGACCAGCCGAGGCAGCCGCTGGGTGCCGCCGGCACCCGGGATCACGCCGAGCAGGATCTCCGGCTGACCGACCTTGGCGTTGTCCGCGAGGATCCGGAAGTCGGCGCACAGCGCCAGCTCAAGACCGCCGCCGAGCGCGTAGCCGGTCACGGCGGCGAACACCGGCTTGGGAATGCGGGCGACAAGCTCGAACGTGCTGGTCAGCTCGGTGGCCCAGCTCGAGATACCCACCAGGTCCTTCGCCGCCATCTCCTTGATGTCGGCGCCGGCCGCGAACACCCGCTCGCCGCCGTAGATCACGACGGCGCGGATGTCGGCGCGCCGGGATGCCTCCAGCGCCACCTCCCGCAACTCGGCCGTGAGCTCGGCATTGAGGGCGTTCACCTTCGGCCGGTCCAGCCGGATGGTCCCCACCCCGTCCGCAACCTCTAGTCGTACGACCGCCACTGGCCGACCTCCTCGTCCGCTGTCCCTGAGCCGGGCGCCCACCCCGCACGCCGGCCGTCGCCCCAGCCTCGCGGGGCCAGGCCGCGCACTTCCCGTGCCGACGACCATCGCACCGCGCGGCGGCCCGCGCCTACCCGGTGGCGGTGACGCATCTCACGCGACGTCCCGAGACGGGTACCGGCGCGCGCCGGCTGGGAGAACGTCCGCGGGATCGGCCGACAGGGCGCCGTTGGTCCACAGGCGCCCCGTTCACCCGGACGTGATCAGTGCGTTCCGTTAGCGTCACCGATGTGTCGTACACGTTCGAACCAGGTCTCACGCGCCAGGACCCCGCGCGCCTGCGCGCGCTCCCCGGCGCGCCGTACCCGCTCGGCGTGCTGCCCGACGCCGGCGGGGTCAACATCGCCGTGCTCGCGCCGGGCGCGGATGCCGTCGAGTTCTGCCTGCTCGACTCCGACTCGTCGTCGGGCGGGAGCGGGCCTGGGCGCGGCGAGACCCGGTACCGGCTGCCCGAGCGGTGCGGCGGCGTCTGGCACGGCTATATCCCCGGTGTGCGCCCTGGGCAGCGCTACGGCCTGCGCGCGCACGGGCCGTACGACCCGGCCCGCGGCCTGCGCTACAACCCGGCGAAGCTGCTGCTCGACCCGTATGCCCGGCGGGTGGAGGGCACGCTGACGCCAGGACCGGCGATCTTCGGCTACGCCGACGGGGACCCCTACAGCTACACGGCCGACGGCCAGGACTCGGCGCCCTTCGTCCCGGTCGGGGTCGTCACCGCGCTCCCGAGCGCCGCCGCCGGGCGTGCCCCCGTGCCCGGCCGGCGCGGCGGCGGACCCGCGGCGGCGGACCCGGCCGGCAACCGGCCCGGCACGCCGTGGCGGGACACCGTGATCTACGAGCTGCACGTCCGGGGCTTCACCAGGCTGCACCCGGCGCTGCCCCCCGCGCTGCGTGGCACCTACGCCGGCCTTGCCCACCCCGCCGTCCTCGATCACCTGACCGGCCTCGGGATCACCGCCGTCGAGCTGCTCCCGGTACACGCCCACGTCTCGGAACCGATACTGGCCGAACGCGGGCTGACCAACTTCTGGGGCTACAACACCATCGGCTTCTTCGCCCCGCACCCGGGCTACGCGGCCACCGACGACCCGGTGACCGAGTTCCGCGCGATGGTGGCCGCACTGCATGAGGCTGGCATCGAGGTGCTGCTGGACGTCGTCTACAACCACACCGCGGAGCAGGACGAGCGCGGCCCGACGCTGTCGATGCGCGGCCTCGACAACACCGTGTACTACCGGCTGGAGCCGACCGACCCGCGTCGCTACCGCGACGTCACCGGCTGCGGCAACACGCTGAACGTCACCTCGCCGCATGTGGTCCGGCTGGTCTGCGACTCCCTGCGTTACTGGCTGACCGAGATGGGCGTCGACGGCTTCCGCTTCGACCTCGCGGCGGCGCTGGCCCGCAATCCCGACGGCTTCGACCCGGACGCGCCGCTGCTGACCGCGATCGGGCAGGACCCCGTGCTCGCCCAGGCGAAGCTGATCGCCGAGCCGTGGGACGTGGGCTGGGGCGGCTACCAGGTCGGCGCGTTCCCGGCGCCCTGGGCGGAGTGGAACGACCGGTTCCGCGCGACCGTACGCGAGACGTGGAGCGGGCGGGCGACGAGCGCCGCCGACCTCGGCTACCGCATCACCGCGTCGTCCGATCTGTTCGAGCATGGTGGGCGCCCGCCGTGCTCCTCGGTCAACTTCGTCACCGCCCACGACGGCTTCACCCTGGCCGACCTGGTCTCCTACGAGCACAAGCACAACGAGGCGAACCTGGAGGACAACCGGGACGGCGACAACAACAACCGGTCCCGCAACCATGGGGCGGAGGGGCCGACCGACGACCCGGTCGTGCTGGAGCGCCGCCGAAGGGTGCGCCGGGGGATGCTCGCGACGCTGCTGCTGTCCGCCGGGGTGCCGATGCTGGTCGCGGGCGACGAGTTCGGCCGCTCGCAGGGCGGCAACAACAACGCCTACTGCCAGGACAACCCGGTCTCCTGGCTCGCCTGGCCGACGACGCGGGCCGACGGGCGCTCCGTTCGCTCCGGCGGCGGCTGGTGGCCGCGCCGCTCGGAACGCGTCACCGGCACGGACGTCACCGGCACGGACGACGGGAACGGCGAGGCGGACGGGGCGGACAGCCGGAGGGACCACAGGAGTGACGGTGCCGCCCCGAGAAGCGACGGAACCGGCCCCCTGCCGCCCAAGACGCCGGAAGTGCCGGCGCCCGACCCGGCCGGCGAGGACCAGGGCCTGTCCGAGCTGGCCTCCTGCCTGCTGACGCTGCGCCGGGCGTCACCCGCGCTGTGCCGAGGGCAGTTCTTCCACGGCGGCCAGTCCAGCGAGACGCACCGCGCCGACATGACCTGGTTCCTCGCCGACGGCACCCAGATGTCCGACGCCGACTGGAACGCGCCCAATCCAGCCACCGTCGTCGCGTTCATCGCCGGCGACAGCCTCACCTGGCTCGGCCCGGACGGCACACCGGCAACCGGCGACAGCCTGCTGCTCGTCCTGCATCCCGGCGAGGAGGACGTCGACGTCCACCTTCCCGGCGCCCCCTGGGCGTCCCGCTACGACCTCGTCCTCGACACCGCCGCCACCGACCTCTCCGGCCTGCGCGCCGCCGTCGAAGACCCCCGCAAGCCCCTCGCCACCTATCCCGCCGGCGAAACCCTGCGCGCCAGCTGGTCCTCCGTCGTCGTCCTGCGTGCCCACCGCTGACGGCCCACGGCGCCGGGCACTCCTCGGAGTACCCGGCACCGAGGCGCGGTGGTCAACTCGTGGTCGGGAACGCGCCGGGCCCGGGCCGACGTGGTGGTCGGCCCGGGCCCGGCGCGTGGCGCATGACGCGGCTACGGGGTGGTGATCAGGCCGACCTCGGCGGAGCTGGCGAGGAGGACATGGGCGGGCAGGACGTTGACGGTGTAGCCGAACGGGCCGGTGCGCGAGAGTGGGATGGTGCCCTCGAAGCGGTGGCCGCCGCCCTCGGCGTCGCCGGCGGGGTGCAGGTCGAGCGTCGCCGGGGCGAGCAGCCGGTCGGTCTCGTCGACCCGGCCATAGGAAGCCCGCACGACGACGTCGGACGTGGCCAGGTCACCGAGCTCGACCGTCGCGCGGACGACGAGCTCCTGACCGACCTGCGGGGTGTCACCAAGGCCGGTCGAGTCCACGTTGACGACCCGCACGCCCGACCAGCACGAGCGCACCTTCGCCTTCCAGCCCGAGAGGTCCCTGGCGCCGCCGAAGCCGTCAGCCGCCGCCGCCCGCGCGGAGACCCCGGCGGGGACGTAGTACTTCTCGACGTACTCCTGGACCATCCGGGTCGCGAGCACCTTCGGCCCAAGGGTGGACAGGGTGTGGCGCACCATCGCCGTCCAGCGGCGCGGCATGCCGTCCGCACGGTCGTAGAACCGGGCGGCGACGGCGTTCTCCAGCAGGTCGTACAGCGCGGCCGACTCGATGCTGTCGCGCCGGTCCGGGTCCTCGACGCCGTCGGCGGTCGGGATCGCCCAGCCGTTCTGGCCGTCGAACATCTCGTCCCACCAGCCGTCCCGGATGGACAGGTTCAGGCCGCCGTTGAGCGCCGACTTCATCCCGGACGTGCCGCAGGCCTCCAGCGGGCGCAGCGGGTTGTTCAGCCACACGTCACAGCCGGAGTAGAGGTAGCGGGCCATGCCGATGTCGTAGTCCGGCAGGAAGGCGATCCGGCGGCGCACGGCCGGGTCGTCGGCGAACTGGACGATCTGCTGGACCAGCTGCTTGCCGCCGTCGTCGGCCGGGTGGGCCTTGCCCGCGATGACCATCTGGATCGGCCGCTCGGCGTGCAGCAGCAGCCGGGTGAGCCGGTCGCGGTCGTGCAGCATGAGCGTGAGCCGCTTGTACGACGGCACCCTGCGGGCGAAGCCGATGGTCAGGACGTCCGGGTCGAAGACGCTGTCCACCCAGTCGAGCTCGCCGGCGGCGGCGCCGCGGGCGAGCCACGAGGCGCGCAGCCGGCGGCGCACCTCCGCGACGAGGCCCTCGCGCAGCTCCCGGCGCGTCGCCCACAGCACCTCGTCGGAGATCTTGTCGATCTTCGCGAAGCCCTGGCCGTCGGGAGAGAGCAGCGGCGGCTCCGACTCGCGGTCGGCCAGCTCGATGAGCGTCCGCGAGACCCAGGTCGGCGCGTGCACGCCGTTGGTGACCGAGCCGATCGGCACGGCGGCCGGGTCGAACCCGGGCCACAGGCCGTTGAACATCTCCCGGCTTACGATGCCGTGCAGCGCGCTCACGCCGTTGGAGCGCTGCGCGAGGCGCAGGCCCATGTGCGCCATGTTGAACATGTTCGGGTCGGATTCGGTGCCCAGCGCGAGCACCCGCTCGACGGGCACGCCGTCCCAGGCGTTGTCACCGCCGAAGTGCCGGGCGACCATGTCCTTCGGGAACCGGTCGATGCCGGCGGGGACCGGCGTGTGGGTTGTGAACAGGGTGCCCGCGCGGGTGGCCTCCAGCGCCTCGTCGAAGCTCAGCCCACCGGCGGCCAGCTCGCGGATCCGCTCCAGTCCCAGGAAGCCGGCGTGGCCCTCGTTGGTGTGGTACACGTCGGGCGCCGGGGCGCCGGTGACCTCGGAGTACACCCGCAGCGCCCGGACGCCGCCGATGCCGAGCAGCATCTCCTGCAGCAGCCGGTGGTCGGTGCCGCCGCCGTAGAGCCGGTCGGTGACGCCCCGCTCGGCGGGCTGGTTGTCCTCGACGTCCGAGTCGAGGAGCAGCAGCGGGACGCGGCCGACCTGCGCCTTCCAGATCTGGGCGTGCAGGGTACGGCCCTCGGGCAGCCCGACGGCCACCTTCTGCGGGACGCCGTCGGCGTCGGTGAGCTGGGTGAGCGGCAGGCCATGCGGGTCGATGCCCGGGTAGCGCTCCTGCTGCCAACCGTCCCGCGACAGCGACTGGACGAAGTAGCCGGCGCGGTAGAGCAGCCCGACGCCGATGATGGGCACGCCGAGGTCGCTCGCGGTCTTGAGATGGTCGCCGGCCAGGATGCCCAGGCCGCCGGAGTACTGCGGCAGCACCTCGGTGATGCCGAACTCCGGCGAGAAGTAGCCGATCGCCGACGGCGCGCCGGACAGATTCCGCTCCTGGTACCACAGACGGGCGTTCAGGTACTCCTGAAGCTCGTCGAACGCGTCCGTGAGCCTACGCAGGAAGCGGCGGTCACCGGCGAGCGCGACCAACCGGCCGTGGTCGACCTCGCCGAGCAGGCGGACCGGGTCACCCTTGGTCGCCCGCCACAGCTCGGGATCCACGGACTCGAAGAGGTCAAGCGTCTCCGGGTGCCACGACCAGCGGAGGTTCATGACCAGGTCGGCGAGCGGAGCAAGCTGCTCGGGAAGCTGCGCGCGGACGGTGAACCGTCGGAGTGCTCTCACGAAGACGTCAGCCTAGACAGTCCACGTGAACTGGCCGCACCCGGGTCTCACCCCAGGGTTACCAACAGGAAAACCCTTCGATGTCACAAGTGGAACAGGCGGAATGGGGCACTGATGCTCCGATAGCACCCCATTCCGGACTGTGTTGACGTCTACACCTTCGGGTCATCTCACGGCCCGTACGGTCACCCACGTCAGCGTCGGCACTCGGCGACGGCATGAGGCGACAACGCCTGGCGGCCAGGAGCCGGGGTCGAGACGCGGGAGCATCTCGACCCCGGCTCCCGGTCTTACTTGTCCTCTGAGTCGCCCTCGGCGACCTTCGTCGCGAGGGCCGCCATCACGGCGGGGTCACGCAGCGTCGTCACGTCGCCGAGAGCACGCCCCTCCGCGACGTCCCGCAGCAGCCGGCGCATGATCTTGCCGGACCGGGTCTTGGGCAGGTCGTCGGCCCAGATGATCCGCTTCGGCCGGGCCAGCTTGCCGATCCGCGCGGCGACGTGGTCACGCAGCTCGGCGACCATGGCGTCGTCGCCGACCCGGCCGCCGGCGAGCGTCACGAACGCGACGATCGCCTGGCCCGTCTGCTCATCGGCCTGGGCGACGACCGCGGACTCCGCGACCGCCTCGTGCGCGACGATCGCCGACTCGACCTCGGCGGTGGACAGACGGTGCCCGGAGACGTTGATGACGTCGTCGATCCGGCCGATGATCCAGAAGTAGCCGTCGGCATCGAGGCGGGCGGCGTCCCCGACCAGGTAGGTCGCCGGGCCGAACCGGGAGAAGTACGTCTCGACGAACCGGTCGTCGTCCTTGTACAGAGTGCGCAGCATCGACGGCCACGGCTGGGTGATCACAAGGACGCCGACGCCCTCGCTGAGCGGCTGGCCCTGCTCGGTCAGCAGCGCCGGGCTGTAACCGGGGAGCGGCTTCGTCGCCGAGCCGGGCTTCGTCGGCGTGACGCCGGGGACCGGGGAGATCATGATGGCGCCGGTCTCGGTCTGCCACCACGTGTCGACGACCGGGCAGCGCCCACCGCCGATCACCTTGTGGTACCAGAGCCATGCCTTCGGGTTGATCGGCTCGCCGACGCTCCCGAGCAGGCGCAGCGAGCTCAGGTCGTGCCGGTCCGGGTACTCGGCGCCCCACTTCATGCAGGAGCGAATCGCGGTCGGCGCCGTGTAGAAGACGGTGACCTTGTACTCGTCGATCAGCTTCCACCAGGCGTCGAAGTCCGGGTAGTCCGGGGCGCCCTCGTACATCACGCTGGTCGCGCCGTTCGACAGCGGGCCGTAGACGATGTAGGAGTGCCCGGTGATCCAGCCGACGTCGGCGGAGCACCAGTAGATGTCGGACGCCGGGTCGATGTCGAAGACCGTGCGGTAGGTGTAGGTCGCGCCGAGCAGGTAGCCGGCCGTCGTGTGCAGGATGCCCTTCGGCTTCGCCGTGGAGCCCGAGCTGTAGAGGATGAACAGCGGCGCCTCCGCCGACATCGGCTCCGGCGGGCATACCGGGTCCGCCGCGGCGACGAGCTCCTCGTACCAGACGTCCCGGCCGGGCGTCATCGGCGCGCGCTCGCCACCGAGGCCGGCGGCGCCGACCGCCTCCACCACGATGATGTGCTCGAGGCCCTTCAGGTCGCCCATCTCCGTGTCGACGGCGGCCTTCACCGGCGCGGTGCGGCCCTTGCGGCGCGCGCCGTCGACGGTGATGAGCACCTTCGCGTCGGAGACCTCCATCCGCTCCCTCACGGCGGACGGGGCGAATCCCCCGAAGACGACGTTGTGCACGGCGCCGATCCGCGCGCAGGCGAGCATCGCCGCGGCGACCTGCGGGATCATCGGCAGGAAGATGCCGACGACGTCGCCCTTGCCGACGCCGAGCGAGCGCAGCCCGTTCGCGAGCCGCTGCGTCTCGTCGAGCAGGTCGGCGTAGGTGACGGCGCGCCGCTCGCCCTCCTCGCCGGCCCAGTAGAACGCGACCCGGTCACCCCGGCCGGCGGCGACATGCCTGTCCAGGCAGTTCGCGGAGAGGTTGAGCTCCCCGTCCTCGAACCACTTGTAGAACGGCGGGTTCGCATCGTTGAGAACGGTGGTGAACGGCCGGTCCCAGTTCAGCAGCTCGCGGGCCTTGTCGGCCCAGAAGGCGACCGGGTCGGCCGCGGCGGCGGCCACGTCGGCCTCGACCGGGTGGCGGCGGGTGAACCCGGCGGGCGGGCCGAAGCTCTCCACCGCGAGCAGCCGCGCAAGCTCCGCCTCGAGCGTTCCGGCCGGGGCCGCCTGGCTGGTGTCGGTCTCGTCGGTGGTGCTCACGCGTCCTCCTACGTCGTCGAGGGAGTCTGGCCGCCCGTTCCGGCCCGGTCCGTCTCTACCACGACGGCGAACGTCGCGTCGATCGCCATTGCGCCGGGCGGCGCGGGCCAAGCGGCCAACGGCACAGGTCCGCCCGACGAGCGACCAGCACGGTGCCGGGCGGTACAGGCCGCGCGGCAAGCGGTCACGGCTGGGTCACGGGCAGAGCGGGGAGCCTGTCGACAAGGCCGTTGAGGTGGGCGAGGAGCTCCTCGCCGGCGAGGAGGCCGGGGGCCGCCGTGACGTGCAGGTTGGGGGCGGCCCAGGCGCGGTCGTGGAGCTCGCCGTGGGCGGGGCGGACGGCGGCGTCGGCCGCGAGCAGCATCGGGGCGTCGAGCAGCGAGTCGCCGGCGGCGGCGACCCGGTCGGCGCCGGCGCGGCGGGCCACCTCCGCGAGCGCGGCCTGCTTGGTGAGCGCGGCCGGGACGAGGTAGACCTTGCGGCCCTGCACGGAGACGGTCCAGCCGGCGGCCTCGACCTCGGCGGTCACCTCGGCGAGGTCCGGGATGCCGTCACGGTCGTAGGCGACCAGGTAGACGAACACGTCGTCGGCGACCCGGGTCAGCCGGCACCAGCCGCCGGTGGCGAGCCGCGCGGCGACGTCGAGCATGGCGGCGAGCGGCGCCCCGGCGCGCAGCCGCTCGGCGACGGTGGCGGCCCAGGCCGGGTCGGGCTCGCCGTCGACGAGCAGATGGCCGCCGTTCGCCGCGACGGCGTAGGCCGGCGCGACCCCGAGGTCGACACGGCGGTACTGGCCGAGCGTGCGGGTCGTCACCGGCACCAGCACGGCGCGGCCGGCGAGCTCGGCGACGCTGGCGAACGCCGTCTCGGTCATGAACGCCGCCGGCTCGCCGTCGAGGTGCTCGACGGTGACCAGCGGCGGCTCGGCGGCGCCCTCGGGCAGCCGGAACGAGCGCCGCGAGAAGATCAGCGTCTGGTCGAGGTCGCACGCGACCAGCCACCGCGCGCCCGGCGCGGCCTCCGGGAGCGTCACTGCCCGGCTTCGGTGACCGGGCGGTACCGGGACTGCGCCGTGTGGAACTCCGGGGCCTCCCCGTCGGCGCGCACCGGGCGGACGAGGCCGACGCACGAGAACGGCAGGCCGGGCATCTCCTCGACCGGCACGCCGCGCGCCTCGGCCAGGGCGAGCACGTGCGCGAGCTCGCCGGCCGCGCCCGGGGCGATCAGCACCCGCCACGGCACCCGGCGCAGCAGCACCCGGGTCGCCTCGCCGACGCCCGGCTTCACCATCGCCACGTCGGGGATGTCGTACCGCTCGGCGATCCGCTCGACGGCGGCCCAGCCCTCCCAGGTCGGGGTCCGGTCGCCGGCCCACAGCCGGGGCCAGGTCTCGGCCACCTCGTCGGCGACGTCGGCGAACCGGGCGACGACCGTCTCGACGAAGTGGCGGGACAGGTCGTGCGGCTCCAGGTCGCGGTAGTACTTCGCGCCGTGGAAGTCGCCCGGGCCGATGTGCTCGGCGTTCAGCACCGTCCGGCTGACGAGCCCGCTGACCGTGGAGTTCAGGCAGGCGCTCGGGATGAGGAAGTCGTCGCGGGTGCCGTACAGCGGCACGCACCGGGCGGGGTCCGCGAGCACCGCCAGGGTGTCGTCGAGACCGAGCGGGACGACCGTCTCGGTGAGCACCCGGGTCATCACGCCCTTGCCCGTCCAGCCGTCGACGAACTGCAGCGCGGCCGGGTCGTGGCGGGCGGTGAGGTGGCGGACCGCGTTGAGGTCGACACCCCTGTCCTTGATCACCGAGATCGCGTAGTGCGGCACGTCGAGGCCGTAGCGGAAGGCGTACCAGCGGCGCATCAGGATGCCGACTGGCGTGCCGGCCCGCGCGATCGACACCAGCACCGGCGCGGGCTTGGCGACGCGCACCAGCTCGGAGACGACGCCCGCGGCCAGCGCCACTCTGGTCGCCGAGCGCTCCAGGGCCTGGTGGTACAGCTCCAGGTAGCCGTCGTCCGGCTGGTACTCGACCGGCAGGTCCTCGGAGTAGTGCCGGCCGCGCTGCATGTCCTCCTCGCGGTCCTCGGTGGACCGCTCGAGGGCGACGGCGGAGAGGTCCTTGAGCAGGAACGTGACGTCCGCCGGGTCGTAGGAGCCGGAGCCGATCGTGCCAGGCAGGCCCGCGCCGGGCGGCGCGTCCGGTGGGACCGGGCCGGACGCGGGCCGGCCGGCGGCCGGTGTCGCCGCGGTGGTCGCGGTCACCGGGCGCCCGCCGGGACGAACGACGGCAACGTGACGACGGTGACCGGCGCGCAGTGGCGCAGCACCTCCACCAGGCCCGCGGGCCATGCCGCCGTCGACGCCCTCCGCGGCTGGCCATGGGCCAGCCTGCCAGCCGCTTCGGGCCACGCCGCCTTCGATGCCCTCCGCGGCCGGCCATGGGCCAGCCTGCCAGCCGCTTCGGGCGGCGGGCCGTCGCCGGCGGCCGGCGCCGTGGCGTCCGTGCCGTCGTCGACGACCACAACGATGTCGTCGTAGCGGCCTGGCGCGACGTTGTAGACCTGGCTGACACGGCCGGGGTCGTCCGGCGCCGGGAACTCCAGCGCGCACCGGATCGCGTAGCCGGGCACGTCGAGCGGGTGCACCGGCGACCGGGTGGTCGACTGGTAGCGCACGTCGCCGCCGGTTGCCCGGCCGAGCGCCGCGGCAAGCCGCATCGGGGTGTACATGAGCTCCTCCGTCCCCAGCACGAGCGTCCGCCCGCCCGGCTCGACCAGCCGGTCCGCGATGGCGGCGGCCACGTTCCCCACCGTCTCGTCGAGCAGCCCGCGGTGGCGCGGCGCCCAGCCGTGCCGCCCCCCATCGGGCAGCTCGGCCGGCCACGGCGGGCGCAGCCACGTCACCGACCTCGGCGGGCCCAGCCCGGTCATCGCCGAGCCGTCGGGTGCGCCACCCACGCCGTCGTTCGCGCGGGCGGCGCCGCCCGCCGCCGCGCCGTGGCGTTCGCGCAGCGCCCGGGCACGGTCGGCCACGTCGGGCGGCACCGCGACGGTCGCGGACACCAGCGAGACGACGTCGACGGGCACGCCCAGCTCGGCCGCCACCTCGTCGAAGCGCGCCCGCGAGGCCGCCGGCCGCGCGTCCAGCAGCGTCGCCACCGTGTAGGCGGGGCGCGGGGCGAGCGCGTGCAGCGCCCGGATCGTGCCGAGCGCCGTGTTGCCGGTGGACAGCTCGTCGTCGACGAGCAGCAGCGGGCGGGGGTCGGTCAGCAGCCGCGGATCGGCGGGCAGCAGCCAGTGGTGCACGGCGTGTGAGTGCGTCTCGGCGAGCTCCAGCTCGGAGCGCATCCCGGCGACCGCGCGGCGGGTGGTGTGCAGGTAGTCGGCGTCGGCGAAGCCGTCGGCCACCGCGTGCCCGAGGGCGGTCGCCGTCTCGCAGTAGCCGAGGACGAACGGCGCGCCGCCGGCGCGGCCGACAGCGGAGACGTCGCGCGCCCTGGCGGCGAGCGCGGCGGCCGCGCCGAGCGCGACCTCGGGCCGGACCGGCAGGTGCTTGCCAAGCACCCGGCTGACCAGCAGGTGGGCACGGCGCGGGTTGCGCCGCAGCGCCAGGCCCACAATGCCGCCCAGCCCGGCGCCGGTGACGTCCTCGGTCACCTCGGCCGCGAGTCCCAGTGCCACCCACAGCCAGCCGTCGTCGTCCCCGCCGTCCCCGGCCGGCGGCCACGGGCTCGCGGGAGACCGGTCCGCCCGGCCGGCGAGCGGGGAGCTGTCCAACACTGGTCCACCATCCGCGAATCGGCCGGCCGTGGAACCGCCTGGGGCCGAGATGCCCACCACAGCGCGGCCGGCACCCGCGGCCGCGGGTGCCGAGCCGCCAGTCGCCGAGCCGCCGGGTGCCGGCGGTTTCAAGCGGCCACCACCTGGCTGGCCGCGAGCACGTCGACGAAGGTGTGGCCCTCGCGGAGCACCCCGAAGGCGGCGGCGCGCCTGGTCACGGTCTGCGCCCAGATCCGGTGCGGGCGCAGCTCGTTCATCTTGTTCGCGTAGCGGCTGGGCTGGACGCCACCCGACTCGCCGGCGAGCACCGTCTGCGCGTCCTCGTACTCCTCGTGGGTCACGACGTAGAGGGCATGGACGGCGGCGACGTGGCTGGGATGGATGACGGTCTTGCCGATCAGGCCGTTCGCCTTGTCCAGCACGACTTCCTTGATCAACCGGTCGAGGTCGGCGGAGACGAGGTCCTGGCGCAGCGCGGGGCCCTGGACGTCCGGGTTCGCGAGATCCGCCGTGGCGAACGGGGTGACCCGCAGCGTGCTGAGGAACAGTCGCTCGGGCTGAGCGAAGTACTCCCAGACCGGCCCGGTGACGACGTGGTCACCGCCGCGGGCGCAGACGTTGACGATGTCGGCGATGCAGTCCCGCACCACGGCGATGTCGTAGATGGTCAGATCGCGGTCGCGGCGCAGCCCGTAGAGCCCGGACAGGTCGGTGGCGCCCAGCCGCACCGCCAGCACATGGTCGGCGTGCTTGTCGACGAGACGGCGCACCCCGCGCAGCGTGTCCAGCCGAGTCTCCCGGTAGATGACCTCCGGGCTTTCCAGCACGGGCATGGCCCACAGGGGGCGGCCGATCGTGTCGCTGGCCCGCAGCACCGCCTCGAGCGCCGGCTCGCCGCTGTCCTCGACGAACTTCGGCAGCACGAAGCCGGTGAGCACGTCCGCCGCCGCGGCCGAGAGCCCGGCGATGAGGGCGGGGATCTGCTCGGCCGCGCGCACCCGCACGAACAGCATGCCGGAGTCGTCGCCGACGCGTGGCGGCTCGTCGCCCAGCTGGTTGAGGGCGCGCACCACGTTCGCCTGCGCCGCCGCCACCTCGTGGTCGGCGACCGCGTCCTCGAGGCACAGCACCATCGACGCGACGCCGGCGGCCGACTGACGGCGCACGTCGTCCGCGAGCCGCGGCCGGGTCCCCGGCGCGTACAGCGTCGCGCCGAGTGCCGTCGCGACCATCCGCCGGTCGTCGTCGCGGGTGATCTCGACCGGCGGCAGGTGGAACAACGCGTCACTGGCCGCCGAGTCGAGGAAGGCGAAGTGTCGCACCGCAGCGGCTCCTTCTAGCTCGACGGGCCTCGCCCCTGGGCGCGCGGCTCGGCGAATTCCCGCCGGGGTGCGCTCACGCGCCGCCGGACCTGCGAGAACGTCCGACGCGTCGGACCGTACCCTCCAGAAGGGGCGGGACGCTGGGAAACGTCCCACTGACGCCTTTCCGACATTTGTCCGTAATGCCGCCGTTCCATACCAAGCCGGTTCAACCGGTTACGGATCCGATCAGCATCCACCCGGTCGCCATCCGCCACAACGCGACGATCATCGGATGGCTACTTTCCGCGACGGCGCGGCCTCGCCATTGCCCTGTGAGCCGGCCCGCCGCGGGCGGGCCGGCTCACAGGGTGGCACGACGGTTAGACCCCGCCGTCCCAGAGCTTCTTGTACTCGGCGGCCGAGTTGGGGTTCACCCCGCCATTCAAGATCGTGGAACAGACGTTGTTCGGCATCGGGTCGTCGTAGTACGACTCGTAGCCCATGACGTCCTTGTTGGCGACGAACGTCTCCCACATCTTCCGGATGTAGAGCGGGTTGTCGCCACCAGGGTCACCGGAGCAGGACGTGACGCCCCACTCACCGACGGAGAGCTTCTTGCCGTGCTCCCGGGCCATCTTGGCGGCGTAGCAGAGGCCGTTCGGGTCGTTGCACTGCCGGTCGAAGGTGGCCTCGTCGGGTGACGGCGGGAACATGTCGTACGGGTCGATCCCGATGTAGTCGACGTACTCGTCACCCGGGTAGGCGGGCCAGGGCGAGCCACCGTCGGGGACCGGCGAGTTGTGGGCGTTGAAGGTCCAGTCGATCTTTATGTCCGGGTCGGTGGACCGGATCGCGGTCGCGACGTTCTGGAAGCACTTCACCCAGTTGGTGGGGTCGGCGTCGACGTGCCAGTACATGAACCAGCCGTTGAACTCCCAGCCGATCCGCACGATCGTGTCGGCGCGGTTGTGGTTCACCAGGAAGGTGCCGAACCGCTTCCACTGGTCGTTGTACGCGCCGTTCGCGCAGTCGGCGTTGTTGCCGACCCCTTCCGGGTACAGCGGCTGGCTGATTACCAGCTTGCCGGGGAAGCTGGCGAAGTCCTCCACCGGCCAGGTCGGCTCGACGATCGGGTCCCAGCCCTGCTCGCGGACCGTGAACACGTGGGCAAGGTCGACCTGCCGGCCCCGCCACGTGCCGAAGTCCAGGTAGGGCTGCATCTCGTTCGCCGGATGGACGCCGGACATCCACGGAAGCCCGGAGTTCTTGCCGGCGGTGTCCAGCTTGCTCGTCGTCTCAGGCGCGCCCGCGGGCACGGTCGGCGTGATCGTCGGCGCCGGCGCCGGGCCACCCACGACCAGCTCGCCGGAGGCCTTCCGCTCGCCCTGGGTGGCGGTCACCGACACCTTCCCGGCGAAGCTGGCCGGCAGCTGGAAGCCGAGCAGGAAACGACCCTCGCCGCCTGCCTTCATGGAGGCCGAGCCGCCGAGCTGCTCGGTGGCCGCCTCGATCTTCACGTCCTGGCCGGGGAGGAAGCCGCGGCCGCCGACGAGCACGATGTCGCTGTCGAACAGCACGATCGCCAGGGCCGGCACGGCGGCCACCCCGCTGGTCTGCCCGCTCTGGTCGAGTGGTGGCGTGGTGGCCGGCGGTGTGGTGGCCGGCGGTGTGGTGGCCGCTGAGGCGGCCGTCACGCCGGGCACCGTGAGTGTCAGCAGCGCGACGGCGAAGACGCTCGCCAGCGCGGCGAACTGACGCCGGCGGGAGTGGCGCCGACGGGAACGGCGCCAGGTGTGTCCGCCCGCCGCTACGGCGGGCATGGAATGGACGGCTCGCTGAACCGGACGGCTCGCCGGAGGGGACAGGCGACCGTTGTCTGCCAAGGCCATGCGAACGCGCTGCCTTTCGGTCGTGGCGGGCGAGGCGGCGACCGCGTGGCGCCGGCTCGTCCTTCCGCCGTGGGTGTGGAGCACCCGGAGGTGTCGGCGCACGTCACGAGCGGCGGCGCGTGGCCCCGTCCCCTCCGGAGCGGCCGTAACGGCCCTCCCAAACGGCGCCCGCCACCGTGGCCCTGGACGACGTGCCGAATACCGGCGCACCCTCGGATACACGGCAATACTTGATCACAAGCATGGTAATCGCCGTGCCGGCACCCGCGGCAGCGCCCATGGGAAAACACTTCCGGACATTTCGGGACGGCTGTCCGCATGTGCGCCGCGATTCCGGCAAAAGGGCGTCAACCGCCCCCGCAAACCAACCAAAAAGCTACGGAAGATCTACGTCAGGTCAACCATCTGGGCCACGTCAGTGCCCCGCCCTCGGCCCCTGGCCGCGCGTCACCCTCGCGCCCCAGTCCCATCTAGCGAACCACGAGTGCGTCATCCGACGGGTGCTCGACCGTGACCGGCTCGTCCGCGCCGTCGGCCACGGGCAGCACCCTGATCCCCCAGGGCAGCAGGGCGCCGTCGAGACGGACCTCCATGGTCCGGGTGACGCGCTGCGCGGACGGCGCGAGCCGGGCGAGCGCCTGCCCCTCGGCGAGCTCCGCCGGCGGCAGTGTCCCGGGACGGGCGACGAGCACCAGCTCGGGCACGGTGCCCCCGCTGCGGACCCGGACCCGCAGGACGCGCCGCCGCCAGCCGGCGCGCGCCACCGAGTAGGCCACCCAGGGCTCCCCCGAGCCGCCCTCCGGCGGCTCGTCGGCCAGGTCGTCGTCCGCGTCCTCGTCGGACGCCGCGGTCACTCCGGCACCGTCGTCGAACCTGCCGCCGGGACTGCCCGCCGGCGGCGGGACGGTGGCGTGGCCGGTGAACTCGTCCGGTGGCGAGAGGGTCAGCTGGTCCTGGTACCCGACGTGCTCCGGCGTCCCGGCGCCGTCATCGAACTGGCCGCCCGGACCGGCCGGGGCGAACAGGCCGCCCTGCATCGCCGGCAACGTCCAGCCAGGCCGCGGGCCCGCCGCCGGGCCGTTCGCGGGCGCGGGCCAGGCGGGCGCGCCGAGCGCCGGAAGGTGCCCATCCCAGCCAGCCGTGCCACCCGTCGGAGTGGCGGGGATCCACGGCGGCAGCGCGGCCAGTCCCGCTGGGCCCTGAGGCGGGGCCGGCGGGCTCGCCCAACCCGCCGGGCCTGGCCACGCGGCCGCCTCGGACACGGGCGACGGCGGCGCTGGCTGGTGCGACGGCGCGGGCTGGTGCGACGGCGCGGGCTGGTGCGACGGCGCGGGCGGAGTGGACGGCATGGGCGCGGGGGGCGGCTCCTGGCCGGGCTGGGCCGGCGCCCCTGGCCTGGGCATGACAGGCAGTCCAGAGCCCGACGTCGGCGGGTTCACCATCGGCGGCAACGGCCCGGCGGGTGCGGCCTGGCCCCGCGGGCCCGGCGGCACCCCCGGCCCGGCCACCGGGGCGGGGGGCGAGGGGAGAAGCGGCACCGAGGCCTGCCCCTGGCCCAAGGGCGGCATGGGCGGCACCGCTCCGGGCGGTGGGGCTCCTGGCATCCCCGCCGATGGCATCCCGGCAGGCGACGGTACGGGCGGAACGGCCGCCGGGGGCGGCACATGCGGCATCACGGCGGGTGGCGGCACCGGCGGCGCCGCGCCCGGAGAGGACACGGGCGGCCCCGCGGGCGCGGGCGCCCTGCCCAGACCGACCGGCATCCCGGCGGTGCCCGGCCCGGCGGCCGGCGCCGGGCCGGGCAGCGGCACGGCACCAGGTGGCTGCGCGTGACCGCGCGCCGGTGCCATGGGCATCGCCGACGTCGCCGACGGGAGGAGCAGCGCGGCGCTGGCGGGAGACGGCACCGGCATGGCCCCGGTGGGGACAGGCAACGCGCCGGTCGGCGGGCCGGGCGGCAGTGGCGTGAGATAGGACGCCTCCGGCCCGGCCGGAGCTCCCGGCAGGGCCATCGGCCCGGTGCCGCTTCCGGCGGCCGGAAGCGGCACGGCGGGCGCCCGGGCGAGCAGCTCGGCGCCGGCCGACGCGGCGCGCGGCTGGCCGTTCACCCGGAACACCGGGAAGCAGGACACGTAGTACGGCCAGCCATCGCGCGGCGCGGCGAGCCGCCAGCCACCACCGCGCAGGGCGAGACCCGCGATGGTCACCGTCGCGGCCGAGGCCACGGGATCGTCCGGGCCGGTCGGCATCCGGTCACGCCGCCAGAGCACCCTGGCCTCGGTCAGCCCAGCCGCGAGACGGAAGAACAGCACCAGCTCGTCACCCCGGTCCTCGACGCGCAGCTCCGTGACCCCGCCGGGGGCCACGTGCTGGACCGGCCGGCCGACGACACCCCTGCCGCCGAGAACGCTGACCGGGGTGTAGATCACCGGGCCGACCGCGGCCGAGTCCAGCAGCCGGCCGCGCCGGCTCGCGCCGACGAGGCGGGCCGGCCCCGTGGCGGCGCCCAGCGGCAGGTCGGTGTTCTCTGGTCCGAACGGCCCAGCCGGGGCGGATGGCTGCGTCGGGTACCGGCCCGCTGCCGGCGCCGCCGTGTCCGGCAACACGCCCGACGTGGCGTAGATCCGCACGTCCGAACCGGGAAGCGCCGTCCAGCGCAGCATGGTCTCGCCACCCGCGAACGCGACGGACAGGTCGAGGACCGGCCGCGGCCGCAGCGCCACCGCGACCGAGGTCTCCACGCCCGGCGTGCGGGCGGGCGAGCCGTCGCCCTCGACATACTCCACCGAGAGCCGGTAACGGTAGGTGACACCCGGTTGCACGTCCGGATCGGTCAGCACCCCGCCGCTGACCCGGGTATGCCGGACCGAACGGTCCACGTCCCGAGGCTCCCCGTCGCCCACCGCGAGCCCCCCGGTGGGCGGGCCGGCGCTCCCGTCGTCGAGCGCCTCCATCGGTTCGAGCACCTCGACCGCCTCGACCGCCCGCTCGACGGTCACCAGCTGGACCGGGCCCTCCAGGCGCCAGGTCAGCCGGACACCGTCCGCGGTCTGCTGGGCCCGGAGCCCCTCGACGTCCCGGCTGAGGACCAGCGACTCGGTCCGCGCGACCGGCGAGTGGCGGCTGCCGGAGACCGCCGTCACCTCGTAATACACCGGCGTCCACGCGGGCGCGCCGGCATCGGTCAGCTCCATGGCCGTGGTGGTACCGAGGGCGAAGCGGGCCGGCGGGGCGCCGAGCGTCCCGGCGACCACCCGGTCCACCCGGAACGACAACGGCGTCGCGGTGTCGGCGGCCCGCCAGCGCAGCAGCACCGCCCCGGCGGCACCCGAGGAGGCGCCCCCGGCCGGCATCGCGGCCAGGTCGACCACCGGCGCGAGCGGGAGAGCGGCCAGCGCCGCGAGGGCCTCCGGGCTGTCCGAGGCGCTGGCCAGCACGGCGACGAGCGCGGCCTCCCGCGCCGCCGGCGGCAACGCGAGCGCCGCGTCCACCCGCCGCCGGATCATCGCCTGGGCCATGGTCAGCTCTTCGAGAACCTCGGCGGCGCCTCGGCCGTCCGGGCCGGGCACGTCGGCCGCCTGCGCGACCAGCCAGCGCGCCCGCTCCAGCGCGGCCTCGGCCCGGCCCGCGCCACGGTCGTCCGCGAGCGCCCGCCACCCCGCGTCGGCGGCGGCGAGGGCGGCCGCCACGCGCGCGGCGAGCTCGTCACCGGCGGCGATGGCGGGGGCGCCCACGGCGGCGAGCGCCGGCCGCGCCCGGCCGATCAGCTCGACCGCCTCGGCCGGCCTGCCGTCGTCGAGCGCGCGGCGGATCGCGGTGAGCGCCTCCGTCGCGTCCCTGGACTGGCGGACGCTCTGCCCGCACTGCCGGCAGACGGCGGCCGCCGCCTCGGTCAGCCGCCCGCAGGTGGGGCAGACGATGTAGAGATCGGTGTCGCAGTACCGGCAGACCCGGACCTCGCCGACCGGTTCCGGGCGCCCGCAGCCAGGGCAGACGACGAAGTCGACCGTCGCGCCGGTGCTCACCGGGACGCCCAGGTCGCGGGCCAGGCCCAGCACGACCGATCTGACCTGGGCCGCCGACAGGCCACGGCCGGCGCCCAGCGTCCGGCGCATCAGGCCTTCGAAGGCGACCGCGGTGATCTCGCCGTCCAGGAGGACGTGCTCCTCCACCGCGGCACGCAGCTCGTCGGCCGCGTCGGCGAGCAGGCCGGCGGTGTAGGCGGCCGGGTCGCCCTCCAGCAGGCGGGTGCGGACCAGCGCGAGCAGGTCCGCGGTCACCGTCTTCTCCCGGTCGTGCGGCCGGCGGGCGTTCACCGCCGCGACCGCCTCGTACGCGGCCACGAGCCGGGCCGGCGGCCCGTCGGGCCCCACTCCGAGGAAGGCCCACAGCGAGGCGGTCGAGGCTTGGTCGCCGCGGCGCAGGGCCCGCAGCTCGTCGAGCCGCTCCCGGATCTGGCCGCGCGCGTCGGCCGGCAGCGGCGCGACGCCCACCCCGGCCGCGTCGTCGATGAGCCGTTCCCTGGCTAGCCGTGTGTCGAAGCGCTCGCCGACCACCCCGGCCTGGGCGGCGAGGCGGCGCAGGCCCTCGACCCGGGAGATCGGGATGCCGCCGAACCGCTCGCGCACGGTGGCCAGGTAGCCGTCGACCTTGGCGAGCCGCTCGGTGTCGCCGTCCCGGCGAGCCTCGACGACCCGCTGGCGGGTCCGCTCCCGCGCCTCGGCGTCACGCAGCGGCGCCTCCCACTCCGCCCGGCGGCGGACGAGCTCCGCGGCGAGCGTCGCGTACTTCGCCGAGCTGCGCTCCCGCTGCAGGAACGCGAGCACCCGAGCGAGCCTCGCCTGCACCTCGGCGTCGGTGTCCCCGCCCTCGGGATCCAGATCGGCGACGAAGAACGGGTCGTCGAGCCGCAGCGGAGAGCGCGCGCGCAGCACCGCCAGCACCCGCTGGCGGTATCCGCTGCCATCAAACGCCGCGCTCACGCCTCACCTCATGTAACGCCGTGCCGAGCGAGCGGGCGCCAGCCGCCCCGTACATCCGCCACCGTCAGAGCCGAACGGGCAGCCGCCCGGATACCGAGCCTCGCGATCGCGCCGCCACCGTCAACCGGGCGACGTCACTCGACGGCAACAGACCGGCGCCCCCGGCGGCCGGATCCATACGCCACCCAGGTTACGGACCGCCCTGAGGCGCCGATACAACGGGTTTCCAGGCGTCGGGGCCGAAGTCGGACCGGGTTGGGCGGGAAGGTTGACATGGTTCGCTCCGTGCGGGCACGGCCCTCCGGCAGCCCGCTCGCCTGGCGGCTCGCGGGCTACCTCCGGGCCGTGTCCTCCTCCGCTCACGGGCGCTCCGGCGACCTCGCTGCGGCCCGGCCCCGTTCGCTTCGCTCCGGGGCCGGGCCTCCGCGAGGTGCGCCTTCGCGCCAGCTCGGTTGCGTGCCGCTGTACGTCGCCAACCCGAAGCCACAGCGCTCGTCTGGGTACGTCGCTTCGCTCGTGCGGTCTTCGCGTCTCCACGAGCGAAGCGACGTGGCCTACGGATGGGCCTGCCGCGGATAGGTGACGTTCAGCGGCGGGTGACCGTGCTGGGCGCGGAGGCGCACCTCCGCGGAGGCCCGGCCCACGAGCGAAGCGACGTGGACCCCGCGCACGCGTCTTGTGGTCTCGTGACGTACAGCGGCAAGCAACCGCGCTGGGCGCGGAGGCGCACCTCGCGGAGGCCCTCCTACGAGCGAAGCGACGTAGGCGGGCCGCAGCGAGGTCGCCGGAGCGCCCGTGAGCGGAGGAGGACGGCGCGCGGAGGTCCCTTGGGAGCGAAGCGAGTAAGGGGCCGGAGCGCGCCGTCCGGACGGAGCGAACCAGAAATACAGCGAACCAGCAATACAGCTACTCGCGGCGCTCGACGAGTTTGCCGACCTTCTCGGCCTCGGCGGTGCGCAGTGCCTCGCTGCCCACGCCGGCGGTGACCCGCAGCACCAGCGGCTCCGGGGTACCCGGATGGGTGGCGCGCACCTCGATCGTCTGGTCGCGGCCCATCACGAAGCTCACCTCGACGGGCGTGCCCCTGGGATGGCCGGACGGGATGCCGCGCAGCGCGTCGGCGACGATGACCTTGTTGTCCTCGATGACGGGCGACGCGACCGCGGTGCCCTGCTCGAAGACACGGATGTCGACCTCGGTCTGGTCGTCGGTGACGGTGTAGAAGGTCCTGGTCACCGAGATCGGCAACGGGTCGTTCTGGTGGGCGAGGAAGGCCGCCACCGGCCGGCCCCGGTCCTCGGCGAAGATCCCGAAGCCGCGCGACGTGACGTTGGTGACGGTGGTGCGCACCAGGCCGGCGACCGCCGCGGCCGGGAGGCCCACCTCCCCCGCCCGCTCGGCCGCCGCCGCGGCGATGTCGGCGTCCGAGGCCGCGGTGAGATCGTCGTCGGCCCCGATCCGCCCCGCCTTGACCAGGTCGTCGTGGACGGCGCGCTCCAGGGCCTTCTTCTGGCCGTAGACCGCGGCGCCCTTGGCAACGGCGAGATCCGGGTCGACCAGCTTGCAGACCAGGCCGAACTCCTCCGCGAGCCGCCGGGCGACCGCCGGCGACTTGCTCATGCCGCCCACGAGCAGGCAGGTGTCGATCTTCTCGACACCCTTCTCCCTGGCCCGGTCCAGCACCGAGCGGGTGAGCTCGATGGTGCGGTCGAGCAGCGGCTTGGTGAGCTCCTCGAAGGCCGTCCTGGTCACCTGCACGCTGGTGCGCCGGCCGCCGTGCACCACGAGGACGTCGACGCTCTCCCGGCCCGACAGCGCGAGCTTCGTGTCCTCCGCGGACGTGAGCAGCTCCTGCTCGTCGTAGACGTCGTCGAGCGGGTCGCCGGCGTCGGGCTGCGCCTCGACGAACCGGCGGGCGAGGTGGCGGACCAGCTCCAGGTCCCAGTCGGCGCCGCCGAGCTCGTGGTCGCCGTCCGTGGCGACGACCGTGATGCCGCCTTCGCGCAGCCGGATCACCGTCGTGTCGAAGGTGCCGCCGCCGAGGTCGTAGACGAGGACGGTCGACTCCGCCTTGCCATCCTGGGCGAACCCGTACGCGAACGCGGCGGCCGTGGGCTCGTTGATGATGTCGACGACGTTGAGCCCGGCGAGCTCGCCCGCGAGCTTGGTCGCCTTGCGCTCCTCGTCGCCGAAGTAGGCGGGCACGGTGATGACGACGTCGGTCACCGGACCGCCGGTGGCCCGCTCGGCGTCCGAGACCAGCGCCTTGAGGACGAGGCTGGAGACGGCGGCCGCCGTGTACTCGACGCCGTGCGCGACGAACCGCCAGTCGGACGTGCCCATGTGCCGCTTGACCAGGCTCGCCACGTCGTCCGGCCGGATGCGCAGCTGCCGTTTGGCCTGGGTGCCGACGACGAACGAGACCTGACTGTCGGCACCCTCGTCGAACAGCACCACCGACGGAGTGGTCGGCTGCGACTCGATGTTGCGGATCACGTCAGGCCGGCCGTACTCGTCCAGCCGCGCGATACACGAGTACGTCGTGCCCAGGTCGATCCCGAAGACCTTGGCGCCCCGGGCGCCGTCGCCCTCCGCCACGCCGCCACCGTCCCTTCCGACGCGCCCTGCCCGTCACGCGCCTGACTACATGTCTCTATGTGTTGTACCTACCGCAACCATCCCCCTCGCCACCGCCCCCATCCAGCCCGCTGCGCCGAGTCCTCCCCCCGTTTTCACATGGACCTTGCATCCACGCCTACCCGGGCGCCGTGCGGTCACCGGTAGCAGTGGCCAGGGGTCCCCGCCGATCTGACACACCGACCCCCGACCAGCGCCGGACCATCGGAAAAGGAGCGACCCGGCAGATCGGTGGGGGAGGCTCTTACCGGTGGCGGTAGACCTCGGCCTCGGCGGGGCGCAGCACGGTCGAGGTGCCACGCACGAAGCCGGGCCGGACGCCGCGGGCGACCGTGCGGTCGCGCGCGGGCTCATCGGTCCCGATGCCGCGCAGCGCGAGGTGGCGCGTCGGATCGAACTGGCTGCCTGGCACGGCGATGTAGGGCCGCACGTCGGCGGCGATATCGAGTACCTGCAGAAGCTGCTTGCGCAGGATCCCGGCGACGCTCTGCGGATCGTCCGCGCCGAGGCTGGACATCTGGTCGTGCAGCCTGATCAGGCCGCGCAGCAGAGGCGCCATCGCCTCCGTCAGCTCGCCCTGGCGCAGCCGGGTGTTCTCCTCGTGCAGCCGGTCGACCATCTCGACGTCGTGCCGGCGGAGCCGCGCGAGCTCGTCCACCCGGCGGGCGAGTGTGGCCAGCTGCTCGACCAGGTCACCGGCGGCCCCGCCCGGCGGCGTCGGCGGGCCCACAGCGAGCCCGGCCGGCATTCCGCCGGCCACGCGCTCGCCGCCCGGGGGCGTGAGGGGCCGCTGGGCCGGCGCGCCCCAGTCCGGGCCACCGTTCGTTGGTTCGTCGACCGGGTCGTAGCTGTCGTAAGGGCCACCGTCGAAGGACGGCCGGCCGTCGAGCGCCCCACCGGGCCTGCCCGACATACCTCGCGGGTTCGAGATCGGGGAGATGTCGACGGCGTTCGCGGCCGAGGGCTTGCCGCGCGCCCCGTCGGACACCGACATGATCGGCAGCGTCGTCGGGGCACCGCCGGGGCCCCCCATTCCGGGGAGCCCCGCCGCGTCGCCGTCGTCCGGGCCAGCGCCCTGGCCCTGTCCGGACGGCCCGAGAGGGTCCGGCCCGGGAAACCAGCGGCCGGACCGCTCTCGGCGGCGACGGGAGTGCGGCTCGGTCACTTGCGGCCCGGAGTCCAGTTCAGACCCCAGTTGTACGCCTTGTCGAGATCACGGTGACCGCCGACGTAGCGGACCTCCCGGCTGACCGTGAAGTCGCCGGCGCCGTTGTTCGTGAGCAGTGCGATCGCGCACATCCGGGAGCCGCCGGCCTTCTCGTCGAGGCGAACCTCGATCGGCGCGCCCTGCGCCGGGGTCAGCGTCACGACCGCGTCGGCCTGGTCGAAGGACGCGACGCCCTCGTAGATGAACGCGAAGATCAGGATTCGGCGGATGTGGGCCGCCTGCGCGAGGTTGACGTAGAGATTCTCACCGCCGACCGCCGCCCCCGTCCGGTCGTCGGCATCCAGGTTGACGAACGGCGGGGCGTCGAAGGACCCGAAGCTGTTGCCCAGGGCCTGGACCACGCCGGACTGTCCGTTGGACAGCTCGAACATGGCGGCGAGGTCGAGGTCGATCCCGCCATTCGCGCCGAGCACGCGCTTGAGGAAGCCGCCCTTCTGGGGGGCGGCGCCCGTGTTCCAGTTGAGGTTGACGTGCAGCCGCCCGCCGCCGCCCTGCTTGGAGAGCGACACGGAGGGGGCGGACTTAGTGAGGGTGACCTTGCTCAGGGACACGCCGGGCGCCGCGCCAGGCGTGTCACTCGGACGCTTCGAGTAGTCGATTGCCATGTCCGCTCCTTTGCGGTGTCGTCCGCGGCGGCCCGTCGGATCGGGGAGACCGGGGGCGTCCCCGGGGCAGACCTCCCGGCCGTCACCGGCCCGACGACCCCGCCAACCATTCTGCACGGCGGTAGAAGTGGTGGAGTATCGCCGTCACGGCCCTGCCCCGGGAGGGGCTTCCACCCGGCCGGCCGCCCGGCCCGTGAACAGGCACGGGACGGGCGGCCGATGTGAAGGCCGCGTTTTGCCTGACCGTTGCCCGTCTTCTCCCGCGGCCGCGCGGTCAGCACGCGGTCAGGACTTGGCGCCGACTGGTTCCGGCACCTCCTGCTCGCCAGCCTCGTCGCCCTCGTCACGGTTCGCGTCGCGGTGTCGCATCGACGACAGCAGGGCGAGACCGATGAAGGCGACGCCGATCAGCCCGGTGACGATCTCGGGAACCTCGGTCTCGATCGACACGGCGAGAATGATGGCGAGCGCGCCGATCGCGTAGTGAGCACCGTGCTCCAGGAACACGTACTCCGACAGCGTTCCCCGCCGCACCAGGTAGACCGTGAGCGACCGGATGTACATCGCGCCGATGCCCAGGCCGGCGGCGATGACGAAGATGTCCTGCGAGATGGCGAACGCGCCGACGACGCCGTCGAACGAGAACGACGCGTCGAGGACCTCGAGGTAGAGGAAGAGGAAGAACGCGGCCTTCCCCGTCGCCTGGACCACGCCGCCGCGCTTGGCGCCGGTGGCCGCGACGGCGCCCGGCTCCGCCTCGGCGTCGCCGTCCTCCTCGTCGGCGCCGATCCCCTGTGCCTCGAAGAACTCGCCGAGACCGCGCACGCCCAGATAGGTCGCGAGGCCCGCGAGCCCGGCGACGAGGACCTGCTCGGTGTGGCCGTCGGAGAACGCCTCGCCGACCACGAGCAGCGCGACCAGCCCGAGCACCACGGGAATGACGTCGAGCTGGCCGGCCTTGCGCAGCGGCTCCTCGATCCAGCGCAGCCACTGGACCTCACGCTCGGGGTCGAACATGAAGTCCAGGAAGATCATGAAGAGGAAAATGCCGCCGAAGGCCGCGATCGCCGGGTGGGCGTTGTGCAGATGGCCGGCGTAGGTGAACCCGTCGCTCACCTTGTCCGAGTTGACCGCCAGGTCGATGACCTGTACCGGGCCAAGGTGCGCGGTAAGCGCGACAACAACGATCGGGAAGATCAACCGCATCCCGAAGACGGCGATGAGCACACCCACGGTGAGGAACAGCCGCTGCCAGACCGGGCTCATCCGACCCAGGATGGTCGCGTTGATCACCGCGTTGTCGAACGACAGGCTGATCTCCAGGACCGCCAGGATCGTCACGATCGCGGCGGCGTGCCAGCCGCCTAGCACGCCGGCGCCCGCGATGACCACGGCGGTTATCGCGAAGGACCAACCAAAGATCCGCAAGATGTGCACCAGTACCAGCACCTCCGCGGACCGGTCGAGGGATGTGACCGGCGGGCGCCCTGGCACTACGGCTCCGGTCCGCCGGAGTCCGCCGCACCGCCGTCATCGGCGCCGCCGTCTGTCGCGCCGGCCCGAGCACCCGGCCGTCCACCCGCGCCTGGCGGCGCCGTGTGGCTCCGGTGATCTGGGCCACCGGACGAACGACCTTCGACACGCTCGTGGTACTTGCGCGGCTCTCGGCATCGTAGCCAGCACCACCACGGACAAAAGTGACAAGCGGGCGACACGATGCCAACAATCACCGTCCCGACCTGAACGGCCACCCTCCGCCGGCCGCCTCGCACCGGGCGTCACCCGTCGGACCGATGGTTCCGCCGGGTCGGCGAACACGACCCGGCAGAACCCGCTGCCCGGCGGCCGGGCGCTGCGCGCCCGGGCCGCGGGAGCGCCTCAGACGTTGACGCCGTAGTCCTGCGCGATGCCGCGCAGGCCGGTCGCGTAGCCCTGGCCGACCGCGCGGAACTTCCAGTCGCTGCCGTGCCGGTAGACCTCACCGAAGATCATGGCGGTCTCGGTCGACGCGTCCTCGGACAGGTCGTACCGAGCGATCTCGGCGCCACCGAGGTCGTTGACGATCCGGATGAAGGCGTTGCGCACCTGGCCGAAGCTCTGCTGACGCGCCTCGGCATCGTAGATCGACACCGGGAACACGATCTTGTCGATCTCCGACGGCAGGCTGCCGAGGTTTATCTTCACCTGCTCGTCGTCACCCTCACCCTCACCGGTGAGGTTGTCGCCCTGGTGCTCGATCGCGCCGTCCGGGCTGCGCAGGTTGTTGAAGAAGATGAAGTACTGGTCGGAGAGCACCCGGCCGTCGGCGCGGCAGGCGATCGCGCTCGCGTCCAGGTCGAAGTCGCTCCCGGTCGTCGTCCGAGCGTCCCAGCCGAGGCCGACGATCATGCTCGTGAGACCGGGCGCCTCCTTCGACAACGAGACGTTGCCACCCTTGCTGAGGCTGACTCCCACTGTGTTCCTCCCGCTGTCCGTGCGGACGGGGCTTCGGCGCCCCGAGCACCCTCGCCCCGGCTCGCTGCCAATGTGATCGGCAGCCTATGCCCATAGGTGGGCAGACCGGACGCTCGCCCGCCTGGGCGGCATCCGCCGGGACTTCTACGAGCCATACGAATGATGGCGGGCCGGAAGTTCCCAACGCGGGCGGCGCGCCGTGTTTATGGTTCGCTCCGTCCGGGCGGCGCGCTCCGGCCCCGTACTCGCTTCGCTCCCACGGGACCTCCGCGCGCCGTCCTCCTCCGCTCACGGGCGCTACGGCGACCTCCGCTGCGGCCCGACCACGTCGCTTCGCTCGTGGCCGGGCCTCCGCGGAGGCACGCCTCCGCGCCAGCTCAGTGACGACACGCCGTACGTCGCCAACCCGAAGCCACCGTCTCGGGGGGCCACTT
>NZ_JASNFO010000109.1:0-45622 GCF_032027725.1 Pseudofrankia coriaricola
CGAGGTCGAGCATCTCGACGAACCGGGCGAGGTTCGCGCGGAACTGGCCGGACGGCACCCGGTAGAGATGGCGGACCAGCTCGAAGCTGTCACGCAGCGGCAGGTCCCACCACAGCGTCGAACGCTGCCCGAACACGACGCCGATCCGGCGGGCGAGCGCGATCCGCTGGCGGGCCGGGTCAAGCCCGGCGACCCGCAGCCGGCCCGCGCTCGGCGTCAGCACCCCGATCAGCATCTTGATCGTCGTGCTCTTCCCGGCGCCGTTCGGGCCCAGGTAACCGATGATCTCCCCGGCCCGCACGGTGAATGACACGTCGCGCACGGCATGGACGTCCACCCGCTCGCGCCGCAGCCGCCGCTCGCCGCGGCGACGCTGCACGAACGTCTTCGTCGCCCCGGCCACCTCGATCACCAAGTCGTCCTGGTCGGTCACCGTCAGCTCCCCGTGCTTCGATAGCGGTGGACGCCGGCGCGCCGGGCCAGCGTCGCGAGGGCGGCGGTGACGAGCGCGACCAGCGGCGAGGCGAACCGGAAGGCGAGCGGCAGACGGTCGCGGCGGGCCGCGCCCGGCTGGCGAAGAACACCGCCACCCGCCCCAGCTCGCGGGCCAGCCACCAGCGCAGGAAGCCGAACGGCCGGGCCAGGTCGACGACGATGTCGCCCCTCTCCACCCGCCACGGCACGTCGATCACTCCGCCGAACACGGCGAACGTCGTCACCAGGGCCTGCCCCAGGACGACGAACGGCCTCACCACTTCAGACCGGGACAGTGGGCGCCGGCGAGGGTGGCGAACTCCCGTGGCTCCTGCGGCCCGCCGTCGGCTCGGAGGGTGCCGGTGTAGCTGACCTGGCGAGCCGTTCCGGCACGCGGCACATGGCCGGCGTCCGCGATGTAGGTGGTCTCCGTGCCCCGGTAGACCGGCGCCTCATCGGGCGGCGTGGTCAGGTGGGCGCCCCACTGGGTGACCTGCGCGACGCCGCCGACGGTGCGGCAGGTGATCCCAGCAGATGAGATGATCGCTCCGTCCAGGGCGACCTCCCGCAAGTCGCCGACGGACGGGCGCATCGTTGCGTCCCGGAACTCGAACGGCGACGCCGTCTGGCTGTGGGCCCCTCCGCCCACCACGACGAACACCTCGACGCGGCCGTCCCCGTCGACGTCGCTCAGCCCGAGCCAGCGGACGTCGATGCTGACGGCGTCGGCCGTCACGTCGTGGCGCTGCCCGGTCGACGCGAGCACCGCGTGCACGCCGAGCGTGCTGTGCAGGTTGGAGGGGGGCGAACCGACGGTCGGCTCCCGGAACGTCAGCCCGACCTGGTCGGCGCGGCCGTCGCCGTCCACGTCGCCCGACCGGACGCCGAGACACTTCCCGGCCGCGGCGGGGCAGGGGTCCGCCGGCCGGGCCACCGTGATCGGGATGCTCACCCGGTCGGTGCCGGTCGCGGCGCGCACGGCGCCCTCCAGGCCGGCCGCGACGGTGGCGACGCCCGCGGTGGCGACCGTCATCGCAGCGGCGACGACGGGACTGGCCTCGACCAGCCTGCCGCAGGCGAGCATCGCGCGGCCGATCGCCGCTATTCCGTTCACCGACGGCGAGGTGCCCGTCCCGACGTCGCGGGCGGCCTCCTCCAGACATCCCACCGCGTCCGCGCGCTCCAGCAACCCCAGGTCGAGGCCGAACAGGTCGGCGACGAAGTCGGCGGCGAACGCGAAGTTCAGGGCCAGCTGAGTGCCGACGTCGGCCTGCAGCTCCAAGTGCCCGGGCAGCGCGACCGCGGGGAACCGGTAGGTCAGCGAACCGCCCGGGACGAGCAGGCCCTCGGCGTACGGCCTGTTCGTCACCAGGTTCTGGTAGCCGGCGAGGATAAGGGCCTTCGTGACGTCGAGCTCGGCGACGGGGTCGAGCGTCGCCTGGGGCTCGGCGCGCACCCGCCAGGGCAGCGGGCTGTTGCTGGCCAGGCGCACGCCAGTGTCGGTGACCGTCGCGGCGCGCGGCGTGCCGCCGTCGTCGCGGTGGTGCCTGCCGCCGCAGGCCGTCAGACCGCCGCCGACCGCCAGCAGGACCGCGGCCACGGCCACAGTCCGGGCCCTGCTCCCGGCCAGCCGGTTCTCGATCGCCACGCAGCGCCCCCGTGCCGCTCGCAACCTCCCCGTGCCGGCACGGCGCCGACCGGGTCTCCCGGCCGTGCCAGGGCATGCTCGGGAGCGCTCCCCGAGCGGGCGTCCGGCCGTGATCAGTCAGCATTGTCAGACGGACCGCCCGGATACCGGCGGTCCCGGGGCGAACACCCGCCCGCGTGTCGTACCGCGCCCGGGAGATCTACGGCCCGCACCCGGACAAACCAGCCGGCTTTGCCTCCGGGGCAGACGTGCGAACCTGGCCTGTGCGCCGTGGTCACCGACCCGTCGCGGGCCTCAAGACGGCGGTTCGCGGAGGTTGGCCGGTCCAGGGGGCGGTGGATGCGTCGCGACTACTCGCGGATGACGTCGTCGAGGGTGGTGGCGGTGACGGCGCGGCGGAGCCAGATGCCGAGCTGGTCGAGGTCGGTGCAGGCGCGGATGCGTTCGCGGGCGTCGTCGGGCACGTGCACACGGCGGATCTCCAGGATGGTCAGAAGGGCTTCAACCTTGCCCTCGGCCTTGCCTCTGGCCTGGAGGTCACGGAAGATCTTGCTGCGGTACTCGCGGTCGACCATTGTGGCCATATAGTCCTCCCAGAGTGACCTGAGCGCCTCGGGCAGCCCGGCCAGGACGATCTCATGATACTTCTCGCCCATCTCGGGGCTGAGCGTCTGCATGCCTTCAGCCAGCGCAGGGAAGGCCTGCCGCGCCTTCGTGCGGTGCCAGAGCATGGAGAGCAGGGCGACCGCGGGGTCGGTCCTGGCCTGGCCCGGATCGACGACGAGGGGCACGTCGTCGGGGGTGAAGATGAACGGGCGCAGCCGCAGGCTGACGCCCTCGGTCTCGAACAGCCGCCGGTAGCGCCGGGCGACCGCGGGACGCGGACAGTACACCACCAGCGCGGCGCTGACCCGTTTCTCCTTCTCCAGGTGGCAGATGTACTCCTTCCACCGCCACCGCTTCCGTGCGTCCCAGGTGCGCTGGACCTCCAGAACGGCGGCCAGCAGTGGACGGTTGGCCGCGTCGCAGTACAGCGCCATCGCGTCGGCGTGGTAGGTGGCTGGAACCAGCTGGCGGACCTCCGTGGGCAGTTGTACGGCGTGGTGGAACCCGCGCACCTTGACGCCGTAATGCCGCTCCAGCAGCCAGACCGGAAGTTCCGGAAACTGCTCGAAGGCCTCGATGGTCGACTCGTGTTCCCCGCTCGGCATGCCGCCCACCTTAGGCGAATGTGGACGGAAATGACAAAACCGGGGAACGCTCGCCATATTCGGACGTCGTAACTTTGCCTTCGCGGCCGTATGGAGTGACATTGGCATGATGGTTCGCCTAAAGCCTTGAGAGCAGAAGTTTCGCCGGAACTCCTGCCTTACAGATTTGCGTGCCGGCCTGGAAGGCGATGACGGCGGCGACGGGAGTACCGGCAGCTTCGGTGGCGCGGATGACGGTGTCGAGTTCGGTCACCCGGCCCGGACCGCAGTCACAGCGGCGGTCCGGGTGAGGGACGCGGGTCTGGGGCGGGCATGCACCCTTCAAGCAAGCGGGTGGATGTCCACCCGCTCGCGCGGCAGCCGCCGCCCGTCGATCCGCCGGCGCTGCACGAACGTCTTGCGCACCCGGTCGACCTCGATGACGACGTCCGGGCTCATCCACCGATTCTCCCGCGCCGCCGAGCTACGTCTACTTCAGGTGAGTCAGGATGTGGCGGCGCGTACGGCGGTGGCCGCCAGGGTGGTGTACTCCATCGTGAAGCGTCCGCCGAGCGAGTCGATGGCGCCTCCGACCGCGTCCAGTATCTCGGCCAGCTGGTCGGGTTGAAGTTGAGTGAGGCCGCCGGTGGTGGGGAGCAGGTCCAGCCACTGGTCACGCGTGTAGGACTGCTCCCAGTCGAAACGCCACTGTTCCGGGTCGTTGAACTGTTCGGTCTCGCGGATCTTGTCAGCGATCCTGGCGTACATTGCCTGGTACATGTCGAGCGGACGTCGAGCCGGTTGATTGCTGAACGGCGAGTCTGGCACCACCCTCCGGTAGGCGGCGGCGAACGGCTCGGCCACCTCGGGGGGCGGCTCGAACACGTGCCCGAAGATCGCCAGCCGCCCGTCCGGACGCAGCACCTGGGCCGCCTTGACCGCGCCGGCAACCGGATCCACCCAGTGCCACGACTGGGCGGCGATTACCGTGTCGAACCTCCGGCCGGCCGCCTGCCAGGCTTCGAAGGTCACCACCTCGACCTGAAGGCCGCGAGCGCGAGCGAAATCGGCCATCCGCGCATCCGGCTCGACGCCGAGCACGGCGCAGCCGGCGGCCTGGAACTGGCGGGCCGCGATGCCGGTGCCACAGCCCACGTCGAGCACGTCAGGCCCGGGGCCGCCGGCGACGATCCGCGCCACCAACGCGTCGGGGTAACTGGGCCGGGCCCGGTCGTAGCGTTGCGCGTCCGTACCGAACGACTCGGCCATCGCCCGGGCCTGATGCGACTCCGCTGGGGGTGGTTCCGGTCGCTCTCGCGGTAGAGTGGGCATGCGCCCACCTTAGTGGGCATGCGCCCATCTGACAATTGGTGCCGTCTGGTTGACATCTCGAGAGGATCTGTGGGTTGCCGACTGGAATGCATTTGCGCGACGCGCGGCAGCAGCTGTTCGACGCTGCCGAACGCGTGCTGTTGCGGGACGGGCCAGGCGGGCTGACCAGCCGGGCCGTCACTGACGAGGCGGGCTGCGCCAAAGGCGTCCTGCATCGGCACTTCACCGACTTCGACGCCTTCCTAACCGACCTGGTACTCGACCGGGCCGCGCAGCTTGAGGCGCAGGCGAGTGCGCTGTGCGAGTCCGCCGGCAGCGGCACGGTAGCCGACAACCTCACCGCCGCGCTGACCGCTCTGTTCGGACCAGTTCCGGTGGCGATCATCCCGCTCATCACCTTCCGGGACGAGCTGCGCGCGCGGCTGCGGCAAGCCAGGCCCGGAGGCGGCACCGCGATCCTCGCCCAGGCCACCACCGCGGTCTCCGCTTACCTGTCCGAGGAGCGCGCCCTGGGCCGCATCGCGGCTGACGCCGACATCGACTCACTCACCCTCTCCCTGGTCGGTGGTGGGCATCTCCTGTTCTCAGACCGCGACCTCGGCCCGCCGACCACAGCAACCGTCAACAAGTTTGTGACAACCGTGCTCGCCGACGTAGCGCAACGGCGGCCACGCTAACCGTCGAGCACGCAGGGCAGGCACCACGACCCCCGCCACATCACCGGCAGCGCGCTGAGCACCGTCTGTCTGGAGATCGGTCGCCTGCGGGCAGACGGTCCGCGTCCGTCCACTCGGCAAGGTCTTCGAGGACGATGCGCAGGACGTCCCAGGCGTCCTGGAACGCGGTGCGTGCCCGGCTCAGCTTCGGGTCCTCGTCGAGGGTGCCAGCTACGATCATGCTGCGCCACCGGCCACATCGTTCCGACCCTCGCTGACCGAACACGACGTCGATCCGGCGGGCGAGCGCGATCCGCTGGCGGGCCGGGTCAAGCCCGGCGACCCGCAGCCGGCCCGCGCTCGGCGTGAGCACCCCGATCAGCATCTTGATCGTCGTGCTCTTCCCGGCGCCGTTCGGGCCCAGGTAACCGATGATCTCCCCGGCGCACGGTGAACGACACGTCCCGCACCGCGTGGACGTCCACCCGCTCGCGTCGCAGCCGCTGCCCGGCGATCCGCCGGCGCTGGACGAAGGTCTTCGTCGCCCCGGACACCTCGATGACGACGGGCGGCCGCGCGTGGCCACCGCCGCCGGCCTCGCCACCGCCAGCCCCGCCGGGGCCGGCCACCAGGTCGGTCATGGGTCAGCTCCCCGTGCTCCGGTAGCGCCGCACCCCGGCCCGCCAGGCTAGCGCGGCCAGGCCGGCCGAGACGGCCGCGACCAGCGGCGAGGCGAAACGCAGCGCCGTCGGCAGGCCGAGCGGGTCGGCCCGGGACAGGACGTGCAGCGCCGGCAGCCAGCTCACGAACCCGATGGGCAGCACGACAGTGAGCAGCACCGCCAGGTGGTGGCCGTAGACCGTCATCGGGTAACGGGCGGCAAGCGCCGAGCCCTGGGTGCTCGCCGCGACGGCGACCGTCGCGTCCGGGGCGACGAACAGCACCGCGGCCGTCGCGACGAAGGCGCTCGCGGCGAGCACCGCGCCGCACAGGACCATCGCCGGCACCAGCAGGACCCGGTCCGGCGTCCAGCGGACGTGCAGAGCGAGGCAGCTCACGACGACGATCACCGCCGGCTGGGCCGCCCGGGCGACGCGCTGCGGGGAGAACGCCATCGTCGCCGTCTGGACCAGCACGCTGACCGGGCGGATCAGCACGACGTCGAACCGGCCGTCGCGGATGTGCCAGCCCAGCCGGTCGACCGGGCCGACGAACGCCTCGGCGAGCGCGAACGCGAGCGCCGACGTGCCGTAGAGGAACGCCACCTCGGCCAGCGAGAACCCCTCGAGAGCGGGCAGGTGGGCGAAGACGATCCCGATCGCGGCGAGGTCGAGCACGGTCGCCGCGGCCTCGGTGAGCGAGCGCAGCGCGAGCGACGTCCGGTACTGCGCCGCCTCCCGGAACGCGACCCGCACGAGCAGCACGTAGGCCCGCGCCTCCGCCCGCAGCAGCCCGCGGGTCCTCCGGACCCTGCCAGCTCCCCAGGACCCGCCGACCCCCCAGACACCGCGGACCCCCCGGGCTCGGCGGACCCCGCCGGCCGGGCCTGCCTCTCTGGTGGCCACCGGTCAGCCGCCCTGCGTGACGACGCGGCGCAGCGCGAGGCGGGTGACCAGGCCGCTCGCGGCCAGCAGGACAAGCGCCCACGCCGCCTGGAACGCCAGCGCCTCGCCGATCCCCGTCCCGCCGGCCGGGCGCAGGTAGATGTCCATCGGGACCTGCACGATCGCGCCGAACGGCAGCACCCTCGCGACCTCGCCGAAGGCGCCGGGAAAGATGGTCAGCGGCAGCACCGCGCCGGAGAAGAACGTCATCGTCAGCGACGAGACCGCGAGCGTCCCGCGCGCGTCGGTGACCCAGAACGCGGTGAGCGCGACCAGGTAGCGGATCCCGAAGCTGACCAGCAGCGCGAGCGTCAGGCTCCCGGCGAACCCGGCCGCGGCGGCGCTCGACGCGGGCGGGGCGACCCCGAACAGCGCGAGCCCCACGGCCCCCGCCGGCACGGCGCGGCTGACCAGGAACACCGCCGCCCGTCCGATCTCCCGCGCGAGCCACCAGCGCAGGAACCCGAACGGCCTCGCCACGTCGATGACGATCCCGCCGTTCTCCACCCGCCACGGCACGTCGATCATGCCGCCGAACGCGGCGAACGTCGTCATCAGCGCCTGCCCGAGCACGACGAACGTGACCGCCCGCTGCGTGTCGTAGCCCGCGAGCCCCGGCCGGGCCTCCCACACCGCCAGCGCCAGGTACCCGCGCAGCACGGTCAGCGTCACGTTCGACAGCACGGACGCGGCGACCGTCGCCCGGTAGGCGACGTTCGCCCGCGCGCTCGCCGCCGCGACCGCCGCCCAGGTGCGCAGCTCGGCCAGGACGCCCGCCGGACGCGCCGCGGCGACGACGGTCACCAGCCGGCCACCTCCCCCGTCCCGGCCACGCCCGGCGTCGCATGGTCCCCGAGCCGGCGGCGCCGGAAGGTCGCGACATCGACCGTAGAACGCGGGCGAGGCCCGGTGTGGCGAAACCATCCAGGACCCGTGTCGTTCCTGTGGTCCCGTCGCCGCAGGTACCCGACGATGGGAGCGACGATGGGACCTATGAGCGTTCACGACTGGTCCGGGGCCGCGACTGGTGGCGACGCCGTCCCACCGCCAGGCCTGGGCGGCTCCGGGCTGGCTGGCTCCGGGCCCGCCGGCTCCGTCGGCCGGTCCGGCCCGCCCGTGCCGGCGGCCGGTGTCCGGGGCGCGGCGGGTGACACGGCGGCGGGGACCTGCCCGTTCACGGTCGAGCGGCCCGTCATGCGGCAGCGATGGGAGCGGCTGACGTTCCTGCACTGGCCCTACGAGGCGGACGCCGTCCAGCGCCTGCTGCCGGCGGGCCTGGAGGCCGAGACGTGCGACGGGACGGCCTGGGTGAGCCTGGTGCCGTTCTTCATGCAGGTGCGGACCGGCCGGCGCGACCTGGCCGCGCCCTGGGTCGGCTTCTTTCCGGAGACCAACGTGCGCACATATGCCCGTGACGAGCGGGGCCGCCCGGGGATCTGGTTCTTCTCGCTGGACGCGGCGCGGTCGGGCGCGGTCGCCGTCGCCCGGACCTCCTACCGGCTGCCGTACTTCTGGTCATCGATGCGGCTGGTCGAAGCGGCCGGCCCGGGCGTCGACGGCGGCACGACGACCTACACCTGCCGGCGGCGCTGGCCCGGCCCGCGCGGGGTCGCGAGCCGGGTGGTGGTCCGGCCGGGCGAACGCATCCCGGACGCCGAGCTGGACGCCCGCGACCATTTCCTGACGGCCCGGTTCCGCCTGTTCAGCCCGGTCCGCTCGGGCCCGCCGCGCACGGCCCGCGCCTGGCACCGTCCCTGGCCGCTGCACCGCGTCGAGCTGCTCGGCCTCGACGACGGGCTGGTGGCCGCCGCCGGCCTGCGGGCCCCGGCCGGCCCGCCGCTCGCGCACTACTCGCCGGGCGTCGACGTCCGCATCGGCCGCCCGGAGAGCTGAGCATCCGGCCGATCCGTTCCCGCCGGCCACGGGTGGGCCCGTGCGTTCCCGCCGGCAGCGCACGGTTACCGCCCGGAAAGGCCGCTGGCCGGCAACGGTGAGCCGGCGGCGGGGGTACGTGCTCCATGTGATGTGCTGTCGCCGCATACAGCGCACCTACCCAGCCGTTGCCCCGGCCCTGGACGCGTCCGGCGCGGTCAGATCACCGTCGATCGAGGAGAAAGCCGTGACGATGCCAAGCGACATGCGGGAGTTCAACCGGTCGGTCGTCACCGACTTCCGCGCGAACGGCGGAGAGCTCAGCGACGGGATGCTGAAGGGGTCGCGCGTGCTGCTGCTCACGACCGTCGGTGCGCGCGGCGGCAGCGAGCACACCACACCGCTCGCCTTCTTCACCGACGGCCCGGACCGGCTCGTGCTGTGGGCGTCGAACATGGCGGCGCCGAAGCACCCGGACTGGTACGCCAACCTGGCGGCGAACCCGTCGGTCACCGTCGAGCTGCCCGGATCGGACGGCATCGACCGCTACCAGGCGACGGCGAGCATCGCCAGCGGCGACGAGCGGGCCCGGCTGCTCACCGCGCTCGCCGACTTCAACGAGCGGATGGCAGCCCACCAGACGATGACCGAGCGCGAGATCCCGCTGGTCGTCGTCGAACGCGCCGACCAGTAGCGCCACACCCGCCAGTCGCACGCCGCCCCGCCGGCTGGTCCAACGGCCTCTGGTCAGGAGGCGACCGCGGTGACGTGCCCGCGGTACCGGTCATACCGGAGCAACCGTTACCTGGGGGCCGTCCGCCTTGCGGTGGCGTCCCACCTGGGCGAGACAATCGTCAGGCCGAGCGCACACGTCCTGGGCGGGAGGTCTCTCCTAACCCCTGCGGCGAGGGGGGATCGTGCTCGTGGAAGGCGGTACCGAACGGGCCGGCGGGCGGGCGGGCCTCCGTCCGGGCCGCCCGGGTCTCCGCCGAGGCGGCCCGCGCATGCTGGGGGGCGTCGCCGGGGCGGTGCTCGGCGCCGCCGCGGTGGGCTACGCGGGTCCCGCGGTCACGTCCTGGCCGGCCGTGCGGACGCGGCTGACGCCCGGGCTTGCCGGTCTCGGCCGTCAGGACCATGTGGCCCTGACGTTCGACGACGGACCGGACCCGGCTTCGACCCCCCGGTTCCTGGACGCGCTGGCCGCGGCGGGCACCCGGGCGACCTTCTTCCTGCTGGGCTCGATGCTTGCCCGTTCGCCGTCGCTGGGCCGGGAGCTGGTCACCGCCGGCCACGAGGTCGCCGTCCACGGCTGGCAGCACCGCTACACCCTCCTGCGCACCCCGTCGGCGCTCTACGACGACTTCGCGCGGACCAGGGACCTCATCGTCGATGTCACCGGGTGCCAGCCGGTGTTCTTCCGCCCGCCGTACGGGGTGCTCAGCACGGGGGCGCTCGCCGCGGCGAGGCGCCTGGGGCTGCGGCCGGTGCTGTGGACCGCCTGGGGACGGGACTGGCGGGGCGGGGCGACCCCGGAGTCGGTGCTGGCCACGGTCCGCGAGGGCCTGGCGGGCGGCGGCACCGTGCTGCTGCACGACTCCGACTGCACGTCGGTCCCCCAGGCGTGGCGCTCCGCGCTGGGCGCGCTGCCCGGCCTGCTCGACGAGTGCGCCGCACGCGGCCTGCGCGTCGGCCCGCTGGGTGAGCATTTCGGCCTGCGGCCCTGCCCTCCGTCCGTTCGGGTTCCCGGTCCGGACGGAGGGCGCCTCGCGTCGTAGCCAGCGGAGACGTTAAGCGGCGGCGCGCTCGAGGATGTGGACGCCGCAGGCGTTGCCGAGGCCGATCACGTGCGCTAGGCCGACCCTGGCGTCCGGGAGCTGGCGGTCGCCGGCCTCGCCGCGCAGGTGGGTGGCGACCTCCCAGACGTTGGCGATACCGGTGGCGGCGATCGGGTGGCCCTTCGACTCCAGGCCGCCGGAGACGTTGACCGGCGTCTTGCCGTCCCGCCAGGTGGCGCCGGAGTTGAAGAAGTCGACCGCGCCGCCCTCCGGGCACAGCATCAGGTTGTCGTAGTGGACCAGCTCGGCGGTGGCGAAGCAGTCGTGCAGCTCGACCAGGTCCAGGTCCTCCGGGCCGATGCCGGCCTTCTCGTAGGCCTGCGTCGCGGCCTGCCGGGTCAGTGTGTTCACGTTCGGCAGCACCTGGCAGGCCTCCTCCCACGGGTCAGTCGTGAGGACGGAGGCGGAGACCTTCACCGCGCGGCGCTGCTGTTCCAGGGAGAGCGTCTTCAGCTTGGCGTCGGAGACGAGGACGGCCGCCGCGGCTCCGTCGCAGTTCGCCGAGCACATCGGCCGGGTGTTCGGGTAGGCGATCATGACGTCGTTCATGATCTGGTCGAGCGTGAACCGCTTCGAGTAGGCGGCGAGCGGGTTCAGCGTCGAGTGGGCGTGGTTCTTCTCGGAGATCTTGGCGAACAGCTCGAAGCTCGTGCCGCCGTATTTGTGCCCGTACTCGAGCCCGATCTGGGCGAACACGCCGGGCATGGTCTCGGTGCCGATCCGGCCGTCGATCGGGCCGACCGCGCCGAACCGGCCGCTGGGCGTCCAGTTCTTCGAGTCATCGCCGCGGCTGCCGCCGGCGAGCAGGCCGGCGCCCGCGAGCTTCTCCACGCCGACGGCCAGGCCGAAGTCGGCGTCGCCGGCGCGGATCGCCATGTGGCAGACGCGCAGCGCGGTCGCGCCGGTCGCGCACGCGTTCGACACGTTGTAGACCGGGATGCCGGTCTGGCCGACCTGCTTCTGCAGCATCTGCCCGGAGGCCCGGCCCATGAGGCTGCCGAAGGCCAGGAGGCCCATCTCACGCATGGTGACCCCGGCGTCGGCGAGCGCGCCCATGGTCGCCTCGGCCGCGAGGTCGATGACGTCCTTGGTGGGGTGCTTGCCGAACTTCGTCATGGTGATGCCGAGGATCCAGACGTCGTCGCTTGCCATGTCCGCCGCTCCGCTTCTTCGTGGTGGATGGAAGGTCCGTGGGGCGGCGGTGCCGCCGTGGCCGCGGCCCGCGCGAGGCGTCTCGTCCCGGCCGCGGGGAGGTGGCCGGGCCGACTCGCGTGGGCGGCGGGCCGGGTCAGCGCTGGGGCTCGAAGCCGAAGTTGACGGCCTCGACGCCGCTGCCGTCGGCGCCGACCGGCTGCAGCGCCAGGCGCACCTTCATGCCGACGTGCACGGCCTCGGGAGTCGGGTCGATGTTGATCAGGTTGGCGCGGACGCTGGTCCCGGCGCAGTCGACGGTCGCCGAGACGAACGGCACCGGGATGCCGGGCGCGGCCAGCGAGACGATCGTGAAGGCGCGCACCTCGCCCTCGGTCGCGATGTCGACCTTGCGGAACCCAGTGGCGAAGCAGTTCGCGCAGGCGTTGCGCCGGTCGAAGAACCGTGCCCCGCAGGCGGTGCACTCGTTCGCGACCAGGTGGGGGCTGTCGCCGAGAACCAGGTATTCGACGAAGGGGATCGGCTGCGGCACGGTCGGCGCTCCTAGGCGGTACGGCCCCGATGGGGTGGGACAGCTGGCTGGCCCCGGCCGGGGCCAGCCGCGAGACGTCGGGCGGTCGGGCGGTCGGGCGGTGAGGCGGGCAGGTGGCCGGCCACGGCCGCGCCGTGCCGGTCACGCGCGGCGGTGCGGCCCCTTCGTCCGCGGCGGCGAGGGGGAAACCGGGTTCTAATCCCGGCATACCACCCGTTCGCCGCCACCAGCAACCGCTACGCCCGGGCTCTCGGCACCCGCGCCGCTGCCCCGCGCGCCCGCGATGGGCTTCGGCCCGGCCCTCGCCAGGCCCGCGACGCCTCGGGGACCCGGCTTCCTCGCCAACGTCACCTTAAAGTTCATATATCGAACCCAGCGACGAGACAAGCGAACCGGGGCGCGACCAGCGACGCCAGGCGAATACGACAACTCGTCCCACCCCACGCCATCCGCGGCCATCCGCCGGCACCGCTAACGATATATCTCGATGAATCTCACGGGCCGGACGGGCCTTTCGGTCGATCCGGCGCCTTAACGTCGAGCCATGCCGAACCAGCAGCAACCCGCCGCCTCATCCGCGCCGGCGCCACCCGGCGCCGCCGCCCCCGCCATCGACGAACGCACCACCATCACCACGACCACCAGCCCTGCGGGCCACACCATCACCCTCCTCATCGGCTGACCCAGCCTGCGGCGCGCTCCGCCTTTGTCCCGCCGGTCACGAAACGCCCGACCTCGCCGGCTGCCGAGCGGGATGGATCTGCCGCGCGAAGCTGGCGGCCTGACAGTGATGGCCAGGGCGGCGGGCACGGGACAGGTGGGCTGATGGCGGTCGGCTGGGGGCGCGGCTGGCGTGACGGCCAGGCCGGGCGCCGGCTGCCGTAGCCGGCGAACAGCCGCCGATGCCAGCTGCCGTCGCCGCGCACCTGGGGGTCGCGGCGCTACTGCCGATCGCCGCCCGCCGGCTCGGTGCCCGGGTGTACCTGCTCGCCGCCGTCGTACCCGCCGCCGTCTTCTGCTGGCTGCTGGTCGCGCGGCTCGGCGGCGTGGCGGCCGGCGGCCGGCCCGAGACGGTTCTGCGCTGGGCGCCGGCGCTGCGCCTGGAGGTGACGTTCCGGCTGGACCCGCTGGCGCTGCTGATGGCGCTGCTCGTGACCGGTGTGGGCGCGCTCGTCCTGTGCTTCGCCCGCTGGTACCACGCGCACGACGCCGGCGGGTTCGGCCGGTCGGCGAGCGCGCTGCTCGCCTTCGCCGGATCGATGCTCGGCCTGGTGATCGCCGACGACCTGCTCACGCTGTATGTCTTCTGGGAGCTGACGACCGTCTTCTCGTTCGTCCTGATCGGTGGGGACGGGGTGGCGCCGGCCGCGCGGCGCTCGGCGGTGCAGGCGTTGCTGGTCACCACGCTCGGTGGGCTGGCGATGCTGTTCGGGTTCGTGCTGCTCGGCGAGACGGCCGGGACGTACCGGATCTCGGGGATCCTCGCCCACCCGCCGCCGGCCGGCGGCCTCGCGGCCGCGGCGGCGCCGTTGATCCTGCTCGGGGCGGCGACGAAGTCGGCGCAGGCGCCGTTCCACCCGTGGCTGCCGGCCGCGATGGTCGCACCGACGCCGGTGAGCGCCTACCTGCACGCGGCGGCGATGGTGAAGGCCGGCGTGTTCCTCGTCGCGACCCTCACGCCCGCGTTCGCCGCCGCCGGCGGGTACGCGCACGTCTGGACGGTTCCGGCGGCGGTGCTCGGCGCGGTGACCATGCTGATCGGCGGGCTGCGGGCGCTGGCGGCGACCGACCTGAAACAGCTGCTCGCGTTCGGGACCGTCAGCCAGCTCGGGATGCTCACCGCGCTCGTCGGCCTGGGCGGGCGGACCGCCGCGCTCGCCGGCGTGACGCTGATCCTCGCGCACGCGCTGTTCAAGGCCGCGCTGTTCATGGTCGTCGGGGTCGTCGACCACCGGGCCGGCGGGCGTGACCTGCGGACGCTGTCCGGCGTCGGCCGGCGCGCGCCGGTGCTGCTGACGGCGGCGGTGCTGGCGGGGGCGTCGATGGCGGCGCTCCCGCCGACGGTGGGCTTCCTCGGCAAGGAGGCGGCCCTCGAGGGCCTCTGGCACGGGCCGGGCGCCGGCCAGGCAGTGCTGCTCGCGGTCATGGTCGTCGGCGCCTCGCTCACGATGGGCTACACGATCCGCTTCCTGTGGGGGGCGTTCGCGACCAAGCCGGACGTCGCGCCGAGCGGCTGGCGGCCGGCGAGCCCGGCGTTCACCGGCCCCGTCGTCCTGCTCGCCGCCGCCGGGCTCGGCCTGGGCATCGCGGCGCCCGCCGTGGACGAGTTCGTCGCTGGTTACGCGGACACACTGCCCTCAGGCGGCGTCGCCGCCTACCACCTGGCGCTGTGGCACGGGGTCGGAGCGGCCCTGCTGCTGACCGCGATCGCCGTCGCGGCCGGCGTCGCCGTCGTCATCGCCGAGGCCCGGCTGACGGCCGCCCGGGCCAGGCCGGCGGGGGGCGAGCCGAGGCACCCGGGGCCGGAGCCGTCCGCGGCGCCGGAGCCGCCGGCGGCGGGCGCCTGGGCTCGGGTGAAGGGCCTGCTCGACGCGCAGCGGGGGTACGAGTGGACGGTCACGGGCGTGGGGCGGCTCGCGCTCGCGGTCACGGCGCGCACGCAGGTCGGGTCGCTCCCGATGTACCTGGCGACGATCATGATCGTCGCCCTGGTCGTGCCGGGGGCGGCGCTGGTGCGCGGCCTCGGGTGGCCGACGGGCCTCCCGCGCTGGGACTACCCCATCCAGCCGGCGCTGGCCGTGGTCGTGCTCGCCTCGGCCGCCACCGTGCTGCGCGCCCGCAGGCGGCTGACGACGGCGGTGCTCCTCGGCGGGGTCGGGTACGGGTGCGGCGCGCTGTTCCTCGTCGAGGGCGCGCCCGACCTGGCGCTCGCCCAGTTCCTCGTCGAGTCGCTGTCCCTGATCGCGTTCGTCTTCGTGCTGCGCCGCATGCCGGACCGGTTCTCCACCATGGGCCGGACCGGGGTGCCGCGCTGGCCACGGGTCCTGATCTCGGTGGCCGTCGGCCTGTTCGTCGGCGCGTTCGCGGTCACCGTCGCGGACGTCCATCCCGAGTGGGGCCTCGCGAGCCAGGAGTACGTTGCCCGGTCGCCGTCGCAGACCGGTGCGACGAACGTCGTCAACGCAATCATCATTGACTTCCGTGCTCTCGACACGCTGGGCGAGATCACGGTCCTGGCGGTCGCCGCGCTCGGCGTCACCGGCCTGCTGCTGGCCCGCGCCCCAGGTACCCGCCGCCCACGTGGGGGTGTCCGAGGAGCCGGCGGGCCGGACGGGCGCGGACAGGACAGGCGCGGACAGGACGACGCCGGCTCCGACGAACGCTGGCTGAACGGAGCCGGCGAGTTTGGCTGGGTCTACCCGCCAGGCGGCGGCCGCACGTCGACCCGGTCGGTACTCATGGAGGTGACCGCCCGGGCGGTGTTCCCGGTCGTGCTCGTCTTCTCGATCTATCTGCTGTTCGCCGGCCACTCCCGGACCGGAGGTGGATTCGCCGGCGGACTGGTCGCGGGCCTGGCCTTCGTGCTGCGCTACGTCGCCGGCAGCCGCGACCGGGTCGGCGCGGCGGTCCCGGTCCAGCCGTCCGTGGTGATCGGCGCGGGGCTCGCCGTCGCCACGTGCGCGGCGCTCGCGCCGGTGCCCTTCGGCGGCGCGGTGCTGCGAAGCTACGTCGCCGAGGCGCACCTGCCGGTACTCGGGCACGTGGAGCTGGCGACGAGCCTGTTCTTCGACGTCGGCGTCTACCTGGTGGTCGTCGGCGTCGTGCTCGAGCTGCTGCGCACCCTGGGCGTCGGGATCGAGAAGGAGAGCGGGGCCGGGCCCGGTCCGGCCTCCGGGGACCGGAGCGTCGGGTCCGACCGCGCGCCGCGGGCACATCCGGGCCGTTCGCCGGGATCGCCGCCCGACGCCGCGACGGGCCCGGGCCCCGGCCCGGGCGACGCGTGATGACGCCGGCGGTCGCGGCCATGGTCGCCAGCCGGGCCGTCGCGGCGGTTCCCGACATGGTCGCCGCGCCGGCGCGGCTGGCCGCCGTGGCGGCGGCCTCGGCGCCGCCCGCCGTGACGGCGCCGCCGGGCCACACCGTGCTGAACCTGACGTCCGTGGCCGTCGTCTCCGGTCTCTACGCGGCCGGGACCTTCCTGCTGCTGCAGCGCGGGCTGCTGCGCGTGCTCGTCGGCATCGTGCTGCTCGGCCACGCGACCAACCTGCTCCTGTTGCTGGTCGGCGGGAAGAGCGGACGTCCCGCGATGTCCGGCTCGGTGCCGCCGGACGAGATGTCCGACCCGCTGCCGCAGGCAATGGCGCTCACGTCGATCGTCATCACGTTCGCGCTCACGACGTTCCTGCTGGCGCTCGCCTACCGGGCCTGGACCCTGCTCGGCAACACCGAGGTCCGCGACGACGTCGAGGACCACCGGATCACCGCGCTGGAGGAGCGCCTGGAGGCCCAGTTCGCCTACCACTTCCCGCACCTGTCCCTGCCGCGCCCGCACGCGCCACGGCATCGCCAGCCCCACAACGACCGCCGCCGCCCGGCCGACCCGAGCGGCACCGGCCCGGACCTCGGCGCTTCGGACACCCCCGATCCGGACTCCCTCGATCCGGACGCGCGCGGCCCAGGCGCCCACCGCCCGGACGCCCACGGCCCGGACGGTCCCGGCGGGGAGCCGCCGGGCGGGGAGCCGGGATGACCGCGCCGGATGTGCTGGTCGTGCTGCCGGTGGTCGGGCCGCTGCTCGCCGCGGCCGGGACGCTGCTGCTGCGTTTCCACCTCCAGGCGCAGCGGGTGCTGGCGCTCGCCGTCGTCGCGGCGGTCGCGGCCGACGCGGCCGTGCTGCTCGCCGCCGCCGACACCGGCGGCCCGACGGTCGCGCACCTGGGCGACTGGCCGGCGCAGATCGGGCTCACCCTGGTCGCGGACCGGCTCGCCGCGCTGCTCCTGCTCACCTCGGCGGTGGTGACGCTGGCGGTACTCGGCTACGCCGTCGGCCAGGGCATCGTCGACGAGCGGGCCGACGGCAACAGCACGATCTTCAACGCCTGCTATCTGACGCTGGTCGCCGGCGTGGCGCTCGCCTACCTGACCGCCGACCTGTTCAACCTGTTCGTCGCGTTCGAGGTCATGCTGGTCTCGTCATATGTCCTGATCACGCTCGGGACTACCGCGGAGCGGGTCCAGGCGGGCATGACATACGTGATCGTCAGCCTGACCTCGTCGCTGCTGTTCCTGACCACGCTGGCGCTGGTGTACGCGTCGACGGGAACGGTCAGCTTCGTGGGGCTCGCGGCGACGATGCCGAGCCTGCCAGCGGCGTTGCGGGCGGCGCTCGGCCTGCTGGTGCTGGTCGTGTTCAGCATCAAGGCAGCCGTGGTCCCGCTGCACTTCTGGCTGCCGGACAGCTACCCCACCGCGCCGGCGCCGATCACCGCGGTCCTGGCCGCGCTGCTGACCAAGGTCGGCGTCTACGCGATCGTGCGCACCCACACCCTGGCCTTCCCACACCGCGGGACCTGGCCGCTGCTGCTGGCCGCCGCGGTCGCGACGCTGCTGGTCGGCGCACTCGGAGCCCTCGCCCAGGAGAACCTGAACCGGTCGCTGTCGTTCCTGCTGGTCAGCCACATCGGGTTCATGCTGTTCGGGCTGTCGCTGTTCACCGTGATCGGCCTGTCCGGCGTGATCCTCTACATGGTTCACCACATCGTGGTGCAGGCGACGCTGTTCCTGGCCAGCGGGCTGATCACCCGGTACGCCGGCACGTCGATGCCAAGGCGCACCGGCGGCCTGGCCACCGCCGTGCCAGTCGTCGCGGTGCTGTTCGCGATCCCAGCGCTGGGTCTGTCCGGCGTGCCGCCGCTGTCCGGCTTCATCGCCAAGCTCGCTCTCCTGCAGGCCGGCTCCCGGGCGGGCGCCGCGTCCGGCCCCGGAACCGGCGCGTTCCGGACCGGGGTGTATGTCGCCGTCGCCGCGATGCTCGTCACCAGCCTGCTGACGCTCTACGTGATGGCACGCGTCTGGGTGAGCGCGTTCTGGCGACGCCCCCGGCCTGCGCACCCCGACCCGGAGCCCGACGACCTCCTCGTCGTCGGCACCGAGACGGTCAGTCGCCCGATGATCGTCGCCACCGCCGGCCTGGTCGCCGTGGGCCTCGCGTTCCCGGTGCTCGCCGGGCCTCTGTCCGGCCTGACCACCCGCGCCGCCGCCGACCTGCTCGCCCCGTCGGTCTACGAGCACGCCGTCCTCGGCGGCGAGCCGGGCCGGGACCCCGTCCGCCACGGAACCGCCGGCGGGCGGGGCATCCTCCCCGCCCAGGACCTCCCCGTCGGGCGAGGCGCGGCCCGAGGAAACGGCCTCGCCATCGGGCAGGCAGCCGCCGACCGGCCCGGCTCGGCCCACGGAGACGCCGACGCGGACCGCGACGCGCACGGCGACGCGGGCGGCGGGCGGTGAGCGCGTGCCCGCCCGCGGCGACGCCCAACGGGCCGCGTCCGCGCCCGCCGTGGCGGCGGCCGGGCGCCGCGGTCGCGGCGGCCGCCCGCCGACCGGGGCAGGTCGCCTGGCTGTGGCTGGTCTGGATGTTGCTGTGGGGACGGCTGAGCGTGCTCGCCGCGCTCAGCGGGCTGCTCGTCGCCGTCGCCGTGCCGGCGGCGTTCCCGTCGCCGCCGCCCGAGGCCGCGCCCGGTCGCCCCCCCCCGCGGCCGGCGGCCCCCGGCTGGCTGGCCGTCCGGCTCCTGGCCGGCCTGCTGCCGGCGAGCATCACCGTCGCGGCGCAGGTGTTCCGGTACGGCCCGGCCATGCCATCCGTGATCGTCGCGGTCCCGCTGCGAACCCGATCCGAGGTCATCGCGGTCCTGGTGGCCGACGCGGTCTCCCTCGCCCCCGGCTCGGCGGTCATCCAGGTCGACCGTGAGAACGGCGTCTTCTACGTCCACGCCCTCGTCGCCCCGGGCCCGGGGGCCGTCGAGACCGTCCGCGCCCATGCCGACGCCCTGCAACGGCGGGTGATCCTCGCCCTGGGCCACGACCTCGTCCCGCCGCGGCCGCCCCCGGCCGGCGGGGCGGGCGCCACCGGGAGGCAGTGATGCAGGTCGTCTACACCATCACGCTGGCGATGGTCACCGCCGCGGGCCTGCTCACGCTGGTCAGGGTGGTGCGCGGCCCGTCGGAGCTGGACCGCGTCGTCGCCCTCGACGTCCTGGTCGTACTGATCGTCACCGCGGTCACGGTCGAGGTCGCGCGGCTCCAGGAGGGCTTCAACCTGGCGCTGCTCGGCTCGGTGGCTCTCCTCGGATTTCTCGGCGCGGCCACGGCCGCCCGCCTCGTCGAGCTGCGCGGCCCGCCGACACCACGCCCGCCCCGTTCCAGCCCACCAGCTTCCGACCCACCGCGGCCCAGTCCTCGATGGCCCAGCCGCCTGTGGTCCGGCCTGGGGCGGTCCGTGCGTCGGCGGCCGGGGCCGGGCCGGTGACCGGCATCGTCGCCGACGTCGCGACCAGCGTGCTGATGCTGGGCGGTGCCGCGTTCTGCCTGCTCGGCGCGTGGGGGCTGCTGCGTTTCCCGGACGTCCCGGCCCGGCTGCAGGCCGCGACCAAGCCGCAGACGATCGGCCTGCTCGCGATCCTCGCCGGCGCCGCGCTGCAGACCGACCTGCGGTATGCCTCCGGACTCATCCTCGTCGGCCTGTTCCAGCTGGTCACCGCCCCCGTCCTCGCCCAGCGGATCAGCCGAGTCGCCTACCGCACCGGCTACCTGCGCCGCGACCTGCTGCTCGCCGACGAGCTCGCGGACGGTCTCCCGGACGCCGCCGACACCGCCGACGATGACCCGGCCGACACTGGCGACGAGGAACCGCCCGGCTGACCGTCACGCGTTGGGGCGGTGATCCCGCGCAGCCACGTGAGCGCGTCCGCGGCGCCTCTATGCGGCTCCCGCGCCTCGCCTCCCCGCCTCCCCGCCTCCCCCGCCGGCAGCGTGCCCGGAGCCGAGAGGCGGACCGGGCGCGGCCGGCCGTTCGCTGGCTAGGATTGCGGCGGCTGCCAAAGCTCCTATAGGGCCAAAGGGTGTGCGAAAATGATCTTCCTTCGCACACCCGGCGGCCGTTGTCCCAAGGATCACTAGAGGGCCAAAGGGTGTGCGAAAATGATCTTCCTTCGCACACCCGGCGGCCGTTGTCCCCAGGATCACTAGAGGGCCAAAGGGTGTGCGAAAATGATCTTCCTTCGCACACCCGGCGGCCGTTGTCCCCAGGATCACTAAAGGAGGCACCGGTGAAGACGACTCTTGACTGCCCCTGCGGCACGCGGATCGTGGGCGAGAACGAGGACGACCTCGTCGAGAAGGCCCAGGCCCACCTGGCCGAGAAGCACCCCCACCTGGAATACGACCGCGACGCCATTCTCTTCATGGCTTTCTGACCGGGCGTGCCGAGCCTCCGGGCGCGGCTCGCCGAGTCGGTCGCGCTGCCGGTCATGGGCGGGGACCGCGCCTGGACGGCCGAGGCCATCCGGGCGCGCATCGCCGCCCAGGCGGCGGCCCCGACCGCCGTCGACGCGCCGCGCTGGCTCGGCCGTCTCACCCGGCACACCGTGGCCGACCGCGCCGGCTGGCCCGTCCACGAGCTCACCTCGAAGGGCCTCCCGGCCCAGGCGGCGGGCGGCGGGCCGGGCGCCGGCGTCACGGTGCTCTACCTGCACGGTGGCGGCTACGTGAACGAGATGCTGTGCTGGCACTGGTACCTGCTCGCGCGGCTCACCCGCGCCGTCCCGGCGCGCTTCGTGATCCCGATGTACCCGGTGGCGCCGCGCGGGGTCGCCGCCGACGTCGTCCCCGCCGTCACCGGCCTGCTGGCCGAGCTGGTGACCGAGGCTCGGGCCGACAAGGCCGGCGCGGCGCGGGTCGTGCTGATGGGCGACTCCGCCGGTGGCGGCCTCGCGCTCGCCGCCGCGCAGGTGGCCCGCGACCGCGGCGCGCCCCAGCCGGACCGGATCGCGCTCGTCTCGCCCTGGCTCGACGTGACGATGACCGACCCCGACCAGCCGGCGCTCGCCGCGAAGGACCGGATGCTCGGTATTCCCGGCCTCGCCGAGGCCGGCCGGTGCTGGGCCGCCGCCCTCGACCCGGCCGACCCGCTCGCCAGCCCGCTACGCGGCGTCCTGACCGGCCTCGCGCCGCTCACCGTCCTGTGCGGCACCCATGACGTGCTGCTTCCCGACAGCCGCCACCTCGCCGCCCGGGCGGCCGCCGCCGGCCTGGAGATCGACTACCACGAGGCCCCTGGCCTCCCGCACTGCTACCCCCTGTTCCCCATCCCCGAGGCCCGGGCCGCCCGCGCGGCCCTCGCGACCACCCTGCGAGGCCCGGGCCGCGACGACCGGTGACCGACCAGGCCAACTCGGCCGCGTCGACGATGGCCGACGACGGTCAGGCGGGGGCGATCGGGAGCTCGGCGTGGATCTCTCCACCCGCGGGGCCGGGGCCCGCGGTCAGGCTGCCGCCGACCTGCTCAGCGCGCTCCCGCATCGACTGGAGCCCGACGCCGGGCCGCCAGTTCGCGGCGGTCACGCGGCCGCCGTCGCGCACGGCCAGCACCAGCCGGTCGGCCCGCGCCTCGACCCTCAGCCAGACATCCGCCGAGCCGGAGTGCCGCGCCGCGTTGGTCACGGCCTCCAGGACGATCCGGTACGCGGCGACCTCGACGGCGGCCGGCAGCGGCGGCAGCTCCCCTGGTGCCTCGACCGCGACGGCCAGCGCGCGGCCGTCCGCGGCGCGCAGCCGGTTGCAGCCCTGCCGGATGGCCGCGACGAGGCCCAGCTCGTCGAGCGCGGGCGGGCGCAGCCCGTAGACGATCCGGCGGATCTCGGTGATCGCCGCGGCGGTGTCGGCCCGCAGGTCCGCGAGCACGGCCTGCGCCCGGTCCGGGTCGACGGGGACGAGGTTGCGCGCGGCGTCGGCGCTGTAGGCGACGCCGGTCATGATCGGGCCGAGTCCGTCGTGCAGGTCACGGCGCAGCCGGCGGCGTTCCTCCTCCAGCGCCTCGACCAGCTGGCCACGCGAGACCCGCAGCTGCTCGGCCAGGGCCGCGGCGCGCAGCGCCTGGGCCAGGGGCGGGGCCACCAGTCGCAGCACGCTGCGGGTCGCGGGCGGCAGCGCGTGGACCTGCGGCGGGAGGCCGACGACCAGCGCGCCGACCCGCTCGTCGCCGACGACGAGCGGCACGGTGGTCGTGGTCATCGCCTCCGGCGGGTGAGCGGCCCCGGACCGGTCCGCCGCCGGAGCCGCGGGCGCCGGCACAGGTGCCGGAACCGGGCTCGGCGGCGCGCCGGCGGTGGCGACCCGCTTGTCCTCGCTCCACAGCTCCACGTAGGGCAACGCCAGCCCGGCGCGCAGCGCCGGCAGCCAGGACGCGGGGTCACCACCCGCGTCGAACCGCTCGCCGAGGCCCGCCAGCGCCTGCACCGGGTCGGCCCGGCCGCCGAACAGCACACTGTCGACGAGGTCCTCGATCGCGCGCATCGCCGGCCGGAACAGCACCGCGATCAGGACGCACAGCACGGTGACGGCGCTGCGCCCCGGCGGGTGGCCGGCGACGAGCTCGAGGGCGGCGTACGTGCCCGCGGTGGTCGCGAACGCGCACTCCAGCGTCACCGTCCACGCCGACGACTTCCTGATCAGCCAGCGGATGTCCAGCAGATCCGGGTCGATGATCCCGATCGCGGCACAGACCGGTGGCGGCAGCGCCGCGAGCGCGAACGTGATCACGTAGAAGGCACGCGGCAGGTCGACCGCGAACGCCTCGCCGATGAACATCGCGTGCAGCACGAGGAGCGTCGTCTCGGTGCAGCTCCAGGCCAGCCACTGCAGCGCCCGACGTTGCTGCCCGGTCGCCGTCATGAACCGTGCCCAGCCGCCGGCCACCAGCAGTACGACGGCGACGGCGCCGAGTGGAATGGTGGTGCGCTCGTCCACCCGCGCCAGGGCGGCGGCCAGGGCGGCGGCGACGATCCCGAACCCGGCGCACCACCGCGTGATCCATCCCGGCAGCCGGCCGTCCGGGTACAGCGCCGCCGCGATCGGGGCGATGACGCCGACGGCGACGAGGTACAGCACCTCGGATACCTGGTCCGCACCGGACAGGCCCCAGCCCGCCAGCGTCTGCGCCGCGGCGCTGGCCAGGATGAGGCCCGCGAGCACGGTCATCGCCAGCCCGCAGCGGTTACGGGGATCCGGGCCGAACGCCAGGACCGCCCACGCTGTAGCCGCGCACGCCGTTCCGAAGATCAGCGCGCCCACCCCGCGCCAGCCCACGCCGCCGGGAGCCCACAGGCCGAGGACGGCCAGCACGACGAGCACGGCCGCCACCCCGACGGGGCCCTTCGGTAACACCCGCCGCGCGCTCGGCCAGACCCACGCCCCGGTCCGGCGCGGTGCGGCACCGGGAACGGTGCCGGTCGGCCCGGTACCCGCCACGACGGCGGGCGGCGGGCCGCCAGGACCCGGGAGCGGGGGCTGGGTGTCGGCGGGCGCGGCGTCCGGCGGAGCGGCATCCGGCGGAGCGGGTCCCGCCGGCGCGGTGTCCGCCGGCGCGGAACGGGCGGCGTCGGCACCGGCGGGCTCGGCGAGCGCCGGTTGGCCGGTCATGCTCGGGTCACCGGCCGAGGCCCGCTTCCCGAGCCCGCACGATCGCCTCCGCGCGGGTCGCGAGCCGCAGCTTGGCGAAGATCGCCGAGACGTGGTTGACCACCGTCTTCGTGGCCACGCCGAGCTCGGCGGCGATCACGCCGTTGCTGCGCCCGGCGGCGATCAGGTCGAGGATCTGGCGCTCCCGGGCGGTGAGCTCGGGGAACGGGTCCGGCGCCGGGCCGCGCGGCTCGGCGGCCTGGTCGAGCAGCCGGCGCGCGATTCCCGGGCCGAGCACGACGTGCCCGGCGGCGACCGAACGGATCGCGTGCAGGATGTCGTCCTGGGCCGCGCCCTTGAGCAGGTAGCCGCGAGCGCCGGCGCGCATCGCGGCGAACACGGTCTCGTCGTCGTCGAACATCGTCAGCATCAGCACCGCGCACTCCGGGAGCGCGGCCGCGAGCCCGCGGGTCGCCTCGACGCCGTCCATGTCCGGCATCCGCACGTCCATGACCACCACGTCGGGCCGGGTCAGCTGGGCCTCGCGGATCGCCTCCGCGCCCGTCGCCGCCTCGCCGGCCACCTCGATGCCGCCCACGGACGACAGCAGGGCGGCGATCCCGCGGCGGACCACGGCATGGTCGTCGGCGAGCAGCACCCGCAGCGGCGCGGCGGCAGAGGTCATGCCTGATGATGACGCCCGCGCGCTCCCGTTGTCCCTGGGAACCTTCCCACCCGCCTGGGAGCGTGCTCCCAGGCCGGCCGGGCGGATTCCGGGACCGGTGGGAGCGGACCGGGCTGACACTCGTGCCCGAGCGGTCGACCATGGACCGGTGCTGCCCGCCGAGACCGCGCCCCAGCCGAGAGGCGCGGCACTGTCGCGGCGCAACAGGACCGGTCTCGGCTTCGCGGCCGTGCTCGGCGCCGCCGAGCTCGCCGGCCCCGCGCTGCCCATCCCGAGTTTCTCCAGAAGCGGCCCGGTAGCGGCGACCCTCGCGTTCGGCATGCTGCTGGGTGCCATCACCGTGGTAAGCGTCGTCGTCCTGCTGACCACCAGGTCGCGGACCGCGCTGCGGGTCGTCGCGGCGAGCAGGCTGCTCTCGCTGCTCAGCGCGATCCCGGCGTTCTTCCGTGACGTCGTCCCCCCGGGGCTGGTCGTGGTCTCCTCGCTGTGGGTCCTGCTGAACCTGCTCGCGGTCGAGCTGATGGTGGAGCCACGCCGGGCGCCCGTCCGGCCCTGGCGCGGCTGACGGGCCGGCGATGACACCCGGTGGACCGTCTCGAGGAGGCCAGCCGCGGGCCGGCTCACGTCCCCCTTCCGAGGGAGCCTCGCCCGCGGGCGCCGGGCTCACCGGGAGGACCAGGGCCGGGCTGGTCCTCGCGGCCGTGCTCGGCGTCGGCGACCTGCTGGTCCTCGGCCTGCCAGGCTCGTCGGCGGACGGGGCCAAACCACCGACGAGCGTGCTGGTCTTCGGCGCGCTGATGGGCGTCGTGACACTCGCCTGCGTGGTCGTCGCGCGGGCATCGCGGTCGCCGGCCACCGCGCGGGTCGCCGCGGCCAGCCGGGCCCTGTCGGCGCTCGGTGCCCTTCCCGGCCTGTTCACGGCCGGTGTCCAGCCAATGCTGGTCGCGCTCGCGGCGGCCTGGGTCCTGCTGAACCTGTCGGCGGTCTGCCTGCTGATGGCGCCGCCGGGCCGGTCGCGTACCTCCTGAGCGACACCGGCCCCGTGCGCGCCGCGGCGGCCTTCCGCGGCGCCGGCATGGTCGGAGAGCGGGCCGGCGGTCGCCCGGAGTGTGGAGCCGGCCGCCGCTGGCGATGTCATTTAGGCGACGCCGCCGGCGCGGAACCGGCGGCAGCGGGCGTCCGTTGGGGCTGGTGCGGGCTCATCCTCGACCCTCTGCCCCCGGGTCGGCCGGGGTCCTCCCTCCCGGAGAGCGCGCTCGGCTCGCCGCCCGCGATTCCCCCCACCGCGACGGCGGGCCGAGCGCCCGGAGGGAGCCGGCGCCAGGGCGAGACACCCGAGACGCCGGCTGGTCAGGTGGTCAGGCCGATGAGGAGGCCACGGACACCAGCGGCGCCGCGCCCGGAGCGCCCGCGGGGGTGACCGGGGCGGACCAGTCGATGTGGTGGCGCATCGGCCAGGAGAACGACTCGGGGTTCATGAGCCTCATGGCGATGGGCATCATCAGGTCGCGCAGCACGCGGGCGACCGGGCCGGCCGCCTTGTCGCTGTTGGTGCGCTGGGCCATCTTGATGATCCGCTCCACGCGGTCACGGCGCATTCCCTCGTAGGTGGCGAACGCCTCCGGGTACGGCAGGTCTCGCAGGCAGCGGGCCAGCTGCACGGCGCTCTCGATCGCCAGCGACGCACCCTGGCCGGAGCTGGGAGATGTGGCGTGCGCGGCGTCGCCGATGAGGACCACCCGGCCGCGGTGCCAGGTCGGGACCGTGGGAATGTCCTCCATCCCGCCGACGGTGATGAACTCGGCCGGATCGGTCCGGTTGATGAGGTCGACGGTGCGCAGCCGGTCGTCGGCGAACGCCTCGCGCAGGACCCGCAGCCACTCGTCGGCGCCGACAGCGCGCGCCTCGGACGCCGTCATCGACGTCGCCCGCGGCAGGTTCGCGAACCAGCCACCGGAGCCGTCCGCCGCCAGGACATAGCCGAAGAAGGCGCGCTTGCCGAAGACGAAGTGCATCTCGCTGCCGGTCGGGTCGATCCGGCCCGGGTCCACGGACCCGGCCGACAGCCGGGCGCCGAAACCGAGCAGGCCGACGTAGCGCGGTGACGGCGCCGCCGGGTCGATCAGCGAGCGGACGGCCGAGCGGATCCCGTCCGCGCCGATGAGAATGTCGGCGCTGGCGCGGCTCCCGTCGGCGAACACCGCCGTCACGCCGCCGGCGGTGTCCGCGTCTGGGTCCGCGTCGCGCTGCTCGATGGCCACCAGTCGCTTGCCGTACTCGACCCGCGCGCCGTGGTGGGCCGCCGCGTCGTGCAGCGCGCGGTACAGCTCCGGGCGCCAGACCAGCAACTGGCTCGGCAGGCCAGCCGGTGAGCCGAGCGACGCGAGCCGGCGGCCCTTGCCGTTGCGCATCACCATGGTGGTGATCGGCGTGCCGACGGGTTCGACGATCCCGCCGAGGCCGGCGGCGGCGAGCGCGTCGAGCCCGTTGGGCGCGATGCCCAACGTCCCGCCAACACCGTCCGCCGTGGTCTGGTACGCCTCGTACACGGTCGCCTCGATGCCGGCCTTCCCGAGGGCGACGGCCGCGACCGGGCCCGCGATCCCACCGCCGATGACGATGGCGCTCCGGATTCTGGACATGACAAGTTCCGCCTTTCAGGGCGCAGACGTTTCCGAAGAGAGGTGTTGCGTGGCCGCGGCGGAGGCCGTCACGGCTGTGGGACGGATGTCCCGGAACGCCCAGAGGGCGTGGACGGGCCAGCTCTCTCGCCCGACGGGCGCTTCGCGGGTAGTCAGTCGGACCGGCGTAGGAGCCGGTTACTCATCGCGATCGAACATCCGCTGCTGAGCGCGTTGTGCCGCTGGGCGGCCGAGCCTGGCGGCGGCCAGGCTCGGCCGCGCCGTCCGCCGCCGCGCCGTCGGCGAGCAGGCGGCAGCAGTACCGCGAACGCGGGACTACCTCTGGCTGGACGCGTCCGCGGACGGCACGGGCGGCTCGGGTGCCTTGCCCGCGGCCAGGGCGTCGTGGAACTGGGCCCAGGCGGGAGCCCAGCCGGTTTCCGGGTCGGTGATGCGAGCGACCAGGCGTTCGACGAAGTCCGCCTCAGTGGCCGCCTGAGCGAGGCGGTACTCCTCCTCGATCAGGAACAGCTCCAGCACGCCGGCGGCCAGCGCGTCGTCGACCATCTTCTGGATCTCGGCCCGCCGTTCGGCGAGACGATCCAGCCGCGCCCGAAGCAGGCTCACCGCGTCGTCCGGGTGCAACGCGCCGATCAGCGACAGCGCGGAGACGAAGCTCGGGTACTCGTGCTCGGGCTCCGCTACGAGCTCGCGCAGCCAGTCCCGCAGCTCGGCGCGGCCGGCGTCGGTGAGGCCGTAGACGGTGCGCTCAGGGCGCTGGCCCGCGCGCGTCGTCTCCACCTCGGTGATGAAGCCGGCCTTCGCGAGCTGCTGGACGACCATGTACAGCGAGCCGTGGTTGAACTTGATGCTGCGCGCGTCGCCGTTGTCCCGCAGCGTGCGGGAGAGCTCGTAGGGGTGCATCGGGGCCTGCGTCAGGTAGGCCAGGACGGCCAGCCCCAGCAGATTGCCGACCTTGCGCCGCGCCACCCGGTTCTCCTCCCGCCACTTCCGCCACCTCCATCCTGCCCTGTCCACCGGCGCGCCCTCGGCTGTTCGACTCCGACTATCCAGTATTGACTAGTCGAGGTCAACTATTTGAGAGAGCTGCCGGATGCGACCAGGCAGACGTGGCTGGAGTCGAGGTGGTTGACGTGCACCCGCCGGGCCGCGTCACCCGGGCGCGCCGAGGCCGCGCCTCGGGACCGTCCGCGCGGGGTCAGCCGGCCGCTTCGGCGAGGCGGCGGGCGTGGGCGCGGTGGTGGAGCCGGACCAGGTCCTCGACCTCGGACCGAAGGGCGAGGAAGGCGGAGTCGCGGCGGGTCGCGAGGTCGCGGCCGTCCGGGAGCCGCACGGGTATGTCCGCGACGACCCTGCCCGGGTCGCTGGCCAGGACGACGACCCGCTGGCCGAGGAAGACGGCCTCCTCGACGTCGTGGGTGACCATGAGGACGGTCGTGCCGGTGTCGGCCCAGACGCGGCGCAGGAAAAGCTGCATGTCCTCCTTGGTCTGCACGTCGAGCGCGCCGAACGGCTCGTCGAGCAGCACGACCCGCGGCTCGCAGGCGAGCGCCCGCGCGATGGCGACCCGCTGGCGCTGGCCGCCGGACAGCTGCCCGGGCAGCCGGTCGGCGTAGGGCTCCAGGCCGACCTCCCGCAGGAGCCAGGCGACACGGCGGCTCCGGTCGGCGCGGGAGAGCGGCAGCAACTCCAGGCCGAACGCGACGTTGGCCGCCGCCGTGCGCCAGGGGAACAGCGCGCCGGTCTGGCAGACGAGGCCACGCTCCGGGCCGGGGCCCACAACCGGCCCGCCGTCCAGGGTGACCTCGCCGGCGGTCGGGCGCAGCAGGCCGGCGACCAGGCGCAGCAGCGTCGACTTGCCCGAGCCGCTGGCGCCGACGATGCAGACGAACTCGCCGGGCTCGACGACCAAGTCGATGTCGGCGAGCGTCGGGACCGACGCCTCGCCCGGCGCGCCGCCCCTCCCGCGGCGGGGGCGGCCGCGCCTGCCCGCGCGGAAGTCCATGCCGACGCCGCGCAGCCGCAGCGCGCCGCCCGCCGCGCCGGGGCCGGCCGCGGGCTCGGGCGGCCCCGCGGACTTGCGCATCCCGACGGGTTCGGTCGCCCCGGCGGGGCCGAACTGGATGAAGGGCCCGGGCTGGGTCGTGGGTCCCGCGAAGCCGCCGCCCGCTGGCTGGGATGTGTCGCTCACGGCGCCCACCTTCCGACCTGGTCACGCAGGACGCGCAGCAGGATGTCGATCACGAGGCCGATCACGCCGATGACGACGAGCACCGCGAAGATCTTGTCGGTCTGCAGGAAGCGCTGGGCTCGGGTGATCCGGTAGCCGAGGCCCGAGGTGGCCGCGACGAGCTCGGCGACGACGACGAAGTTCCAGGCGGCGGCGGCGTTCACCCGCATCGCGTCGATCATTCCGGGCAGCGCGTACGGCAGGATGACCTTGCGGGCGATCTCGTGCTGGCGCGCCCCGAGCGTCGCCGACACCTCCAGCAGGTCGCGCGGGATCCGGCGGACGACGTCCGCCGTCATCAGCGTGTTGAAGAAGACGACGCCGATCACCAGCAGCGCGATCTTCGATGACTCACCCAGCCCCAGCCAGATGATCAGCAGGGGGATGAAGGCGCTCGCCGGCATGTAACGCAACAGGCCGATGACCGGCTCCAGCAGCGCCTGCGCCCAGCTCATCGACCCCATCGCGAACCCCAGCGGCACCGAGATCGCCACCGCGATGAGGAACCCGAGGCCGACCCTGCGCACGCTCGAGGCCGTGTCGGAGAACAGCTCGCCTGAGCGGGCCATGTCTGCCCCGGCCCTCGCCACCGCCGCGGGCGATGGCAGGAACGTGTCGTCGACGGCGCCCGAGGCGGACAGCACCACCCACACCACCAGCGGCACGGCGACCGACAGCGCCCGCAGCGCCCACCGCGTCGACGGCGACACGTCGTCACCCAGCTTGGGCAGCCGGCTCGGCCGCGCCGGGCGCCGCCGCGGCGGCGGGCCCCAGTCCCGCCCGCCCGCCGCGGGCCGGGCTGGACCTTCGGCGGGGGCTGTGGCGGGCGCCGGCGCCATCGCCGGCGGCGCCTCGGCGCCGCTCACGAGGCTCGCCCCGGACGGCGGTTCACGTAGCTCACGTCGGACCTGACTTTCTCCCTGGTCGGCTGCCGCCATCCGCCCGCGGGGACAGCACTCGGTCGGGCGCCGAGCGTCGTCCCCGCGGGCTTCCGGCGGTCCCTGACGGGCCTTGAGTGCCCTAGAGGGCCAAAGCGTGCGAAAATGATCTTCCTTCGCACACCGGCGGCCGTTGTCCCCAGGATCACTAAAGGGCTTGAGAGGCCTTGCGGGCCTACTTCACGGCCTTGATGAAGGTGTCGTCGAGCACGCCGTCGAGCGACGGGGCCTCGTCGACCAGCTTGGTGCTGACCAGGAAGTCGGAGATCTTCTTGGCCTGGAAGTCGAGGTTCGCGTCCGTCGAGCCCGGGGTGAACGCCGCGATGTTCTGGTCCAAGGTGAAGATCGTGGTGCCCTTGTCGTACGACTCGTAGTCCGCGACGGAGACGCCCGCGCGCTTGGCCATGATCGCGTAGGCCTCGGTCTTGTTCGCCTTGATCCAGTCGATCGTCTGGAACCAGGTGTTGACGAGGCCCTGCACGCCCTGCGGGTTCTCGGACACCAGTTTCTTCGAGACCACGAGATGGTCGGGAATGGCGCCGGGGAAGTCCGCCGAGGTCGCGATCGCCTTGCTGCCGGCGAGGCCGAGCGCGGTCGTGGTGAACGGCGCGAACACGCCGACCGCGTCGACCTGGCCGGCGACGAACGCCGCGGCGGCGGCATCGGTCAGCAGCGGGCTGAAGGTGATGTCCTTCTCCGTGAGGCCCGCCTTCGCCAGCGCGAGCAGCAGCAGATAGTGGTCGACGGTGCCCTGCTCGGCCGCGACCGTCTTGCCCTTCAGGTCGGCGACGCTGTTGATCCCGGGCTTGGCGATGATCTGGTCGTTTCCGGTGGAGTTGTCGTTCGTGAGGACAATGGTCTCCTCGGCGCCGCCGGCGACCGAGGCGAGCGTGTCGTTGAGTGTCTGGCTGTTCGCGTCGACGTTGCCGGTCGCGAGCGCGTTCAGGCTGTCGGTGTAGCTGTCGAAGTACTTCAGGTCGACCTTGACGCCGTTCTTCTCGAAGAAGCCTTTCTCCTGGGCGACCTGCCAGGGGAACCAGCCGGGCCAGGCGCTGAACGCGAGGGTGATCGGCTTGGCCGAGGAACCGCCGGACGGGGTGTCGGAGCTTTCGTCGGAGCCGCCGCAGGCCGCGGCGACCAGCGCCACCGAAAGAGCCGCCGCGCCGACGCCGAGCGCCCGTCGGCGGCGGGCCCGGCCAGCGGAGAAGGCGGAGATCCCGGAAACGGGCGGAACAGCGGAGCTGGCAGAGTCGGCGGAGGCGGCCAGGCGGCCGGAAGCGGAATGGCTGCGCCTACCCTGACCCAGCAGGCCGCGCAGGACGGTGCGAAACACGGACCGGTGTCCTTTCGAAGCAAGCGGACGTGCGGATACGGATCTGTTGTCGGACCGCGCCGCACGGAGCCGCGCGGCGGTGTCGAGGTCGCGTGCGATCGGAGGTCCGGAGCGGGGTCAGGCGGCCGGGCGGCGCTTGGGCAGGTGGCCGGCGCGCACCAGGCAGCCGAGGGTGTCGCAGATGACGCGGGCCGAGATCAGCGCGGTGATCTCGGCGTTGTCGTAGGGCGGCGAGCACTCGACGACCTCGATGCCGGCGAGCGGCTTCGCGTCCGCGATGAGCTGGATGAACTTCAGGACCTCGCGGGGCAGGAAGCCACCGGGCTCGGGCCAGCCGGTGCCGGGCACGAACGCGGCGTCGAGGCAGTCGACGTCGAACGACAGCCAGACCGCGTCGGTGCCGTCCCACGCCACCTCGAGCGCCCGTTCGGCCGCGGCCTCGATGCCCATCTCCACGCAGTCGGTGACCGTCATGATCGTGGTGCCGCGTTCCCGGCCGACCTTCACGCCGGGCCGGGGCGCCTGCCAGCCGCCGATGCCGATCTGCACCAGGTTCTTCGCCGGCACGTTCGGCAGGTCGGTGGCGTGGAACCAGGGGGTGGTGTGCATCCGCTCGTCGAGGTCGGTCTCCTGGGTGTCGACGTGGCGGTCGAAGTGGATGATGCCTAGCTTGCCGCCGTCCAGGTTCTCGGCGACGCCCTTGGTCGTCGGGTAGCCGATGGAGTGGTCGCCGCCGAGGACGACCGGGAAGGCGCCGGAGGCGTAGACGTGCGAGACGGCCTTCGTGATCTGGTCGAAGGTCTTCTCGATGTTGGCCGGAATGGTGAACACGTCGCCGACGTCGGCGATCGTGATGGACTCGCGCAGGTCGACGCCGAGCTCGAAGCTGTACGGGCCGTAGAGCGCGGAGATCTTCCGGATGCCCTGCGGGCCGAACCGGGTGCCCGGTCGGTAGGTCGTGCCGCCGTCGAACGGCGCGCCGAGCACGACGACGTCGTACTCGCCACACCTGCGCACGTCCTCGACGTACGGCGCCTTCAGGAACGTGTTGATGCCCGCGAAGTGCGGCAGCTCTCCCCGGGAGAACGTCGGGATGCGCCGGTCGACGATCGAGTCGGCGCCAGGCAGGCCGAACTCCAGCCCGCGCGCGATCTCCTCGTCCCATTTCGTCGTCGGCAGCGCCTCCTCGGCGGCGACGGCGTAACGGGCCTCGGGGCCGTAGTTCTCGTGCAACGCGTCGGTGGAAAAGCCCTCCGGGAGGTGGCGGTGCGGATGGCCGTGCCCATGGGAGTGGGACTGTGGATGACCCACGGAGCTCCTTATGGCGGAGCCCGGCTGGAGGCAGCCAGGCCTGGCTGGCCTCCCGGGCTTTTGTCCCGCCGTGGAACGGAGCGACCGCGTCGGCGTACCTTCGTCCGCCCGGACGCCGACCGGTCGCCCCGCCTCGCCTCTCGGTCCAGGCCCGCTCCCGCGACGGAACCCTAGGCGCGCCTCACCTGTGGTGGTGAGTCGAGATCAGCAAAGCCCTCCGGTGTCACCGAATCCGAACACCACTGTTGCGACTACGTGAACATCCCGGCCGCGCGCGGCCTCACGGCGGCCGCGCTGCCCCCTAGGCGTAGGGCGGGCGCAGGTCGAAGATGGTGCGGCGGACCTCGTCGATGGTCTGGTCGAGGTCGGAGATCGCGGCGGACAGCCGGCCGACGCCCGGCTCGGCGACAAGGCGGGTCAGCGACTGCAGCCGCAGGCCCACCGAGAACAACCGCTGGATGACGAGGTCGTGCAGCTCGCAGGCGATCCGGTCACGGTCCTCGAAGACCGCGAGGCGAGCACGGTCCTCCTGCATCTGCGCGAGCTCGACGGCGGCGGCGATGATGTTGGCCACCGACTGGACGAAGTGCGCCTCGTCCTTGGTGAACCACCGGCGGGTGCCACTGTGCGCGGCCAGCACGCCGAATGCCCGGCTGCCGACACCAATCGGCGCGCCGACGCTGGCCACCGCGCCGTCGCCCTGCAGCCAGCGCTCCGTCGCGATGTCGGAGTGGCCGGACAGGTCGTCGATGACGAGCGGCTGGCGGGACGAGAGCACCGTCCAGACGAACGAGCCGGGCGCGGCGGAGACCAGCCCGGCGTTCCAGGAGCCGCCGTGGCGGCCGTAGCAGGCGCGCACATGCGCCTGGACATCACCCGTCGGCCGCGCGCCGCCGCCTCCGACGTCGGCGATCCTGGCGACGCCCACGGCACCGCCGGGGCCGCCAGGGCCATCGGAGGCGGCCGCGGCGTCGTCGTGGGCTTCGCCGAACCCGGCGCGGCTGGCCCGGCCACCGGCCGGGGTGGCGAACTCGATGCACTCGACGAGGTCGCAGCGCTCGACGGCGAGCGTGGAGGCGACCAGCTCGACAGCCTCGATCAGCAGGGCGGGCACGTCGAGCGTGGTCAGCGCACGCTGGCCGAGGTAGGCCAGCGCCGCCTGCTGGCGCTCGGCGCGGCGCAGGTCGGTGATGTCGGAGAACACGACGGCGACCTGGGTATCACCGTCGTCGTGCATCGGGATCACGGTGGCGCGCAGCGAGCGCACCGGGCCCAGGGAGGCCCCCTGGAGCTCCCCCGCGGCGGGCCGCCCGGCGGCGGCGTCCTGGGTGGCGGCCGCGCGGGCCGGCAGCACGTCGAGGTCGCCGATCTGGGCCTGCCGGGTGCGGCGGGCCGTGGCGACAAGGCCCCACTCGCCGCCGAGCGCCGGGCCGCCGAGCGCCGCCGGACGCAGTTGCAGGGACAGCACGTCGACCGTGTCGCCGGACCGGGTCTGGGTGCCGACCAGCCGGTCGACCACGCGGGACGCGCGGCGCACCGTCAGGCCGGGGTCGTAGATCACAACGCCGACCGGTAGATCGTCGATCTTGCCACCGGTAGGCACGAGCTCCAGCAGCGCGCTCTGCTCGCCGGCCATCTCCGCGCCGAAGCGGGCGTCGGTGACGTCGATGATCGTGCCCATGTTGCCGACGACCTCGCCGGCGTCATCGCGCAGCACCCTCGCGCGGATCTGCACCCGGCGGTAGGTCCCGTCGGCGATGCGGTAGCGGGTCTCGTGATGGCAGTGGTCCGCTCCACCGACGACCACCGCCATGAACAGGGCGATGGTGTGCTCGATCTCCTCGGGGTGGACATAGGAGATGAACCGGTTTCCGAGGCTCTCGGCGATGCTGAACCCGGTCAGCCGGGTCCAGGCCGGGTTCAGGTAGGTCCAGCACCCTTCGGCGTCAGTACGGAACACGACCTCGGCGAGGGTGTCGAGCAGGTTCAGGGCGTCGAGCCCGGCCGCCATCGACGTGCGGGCGGCCGGCATGGTCGGGCCGTCCAGGACCGGGTGCCTCGCCGTCGGCGCGGGCGGCCCGGCCGCGGCCGACGGCCTCGGTGGGGGGACCGGCGTCACCGACGCGCCCGGGGCGGCGGGCTCCCGCCCGCGGGCGGGAGCCGGCGGGTATGGCCCGGCCTCTGGCCGTATCTGGGCGGGCGCGGGGGTTGGCTGGCCCGGCCGCGCCGTTCCGGTGCCGGCCAGGCCCGAGGTCGCCTCGGGCGGCGCCGGGGGGCGGATCGGCGAGAGGTGCCTGAGCGGCGCGGGCGTCGTCGAGCCGAACCCGCCGGGCACGACACCCATGCGGCCAGCGCCACCGGGCCGGGCGTCATCGCCGCGCCGGTTGTCCAGGCCCAGCTGGTCGCCGACGTGGCCGGGCTGATAGCCGCGGTCGTACTCGCCACCGCCGGGCCGGGCGCCCTCGGCCTGGCCACGGTAGGGGTCCGCGTCGCCGCCGGGCGGGTCCGCGCCAGGCTGGCCGCTGCCCGGGAGGCCGCCGCCCGCGTCCGCCATGGTGGCCTGCCAAGCGCCGAAACCGACGGCGGCGTTCGGTCCAGTAGCGTCGAGGCCGGCGTCCGGAGCGTGGCCCGCGCCCTCGCCGTAGCCGCGGCTGTCCGAGGACGCGCTTTCGGCGCCCGCGTGGTGGTCGGTTCTCGCGCCGTGGTCGTCATTCATGGGCCGGCACCGAGCCGCGCGCACCCTGCCCGGCGGGTGTCTCCACAGCCGCGCCGACCGTGTCGTCCGGCCAGCCCACGGCCTCGTCCGCCCGTTCGGCCTCGGCGCGCGCCACATCCGTCATGCCCACGCCATCCCCAGACTCCCCCTGGCCCCCGGCAAGGTCTCGGTCAGCACCCAGCGGCTCGTCCCCAGCCAGACGCCCACCCGACAGTGCGCGTCTCGATACCGTTCGACACCGTACGCGCTGACCCCGTTCCCGTCACGACGCGGGTGTGGATCCGTGCGGCACCACACCCGTTTCACACCTTAGGGCCGACGCGGCGGGACTTACTCCCGGACTGGCGCGGGCGACGCGCCACCGGAGGCCCCACGGCCGCCGCCGGCTAGCCCAAAAGGGCATGGTACAACCCGGACGATCCTCTCTGTCAGCCGATTTCGCACCCACCTCCCCTCGACAGAACGGTAAGTACCGGACACGCATTCTCTATACAGATTGTTCTTTCTTCCGACACCCACGGACGACCCTTGGACACATTGATGTCACGGACCTGGTGGACATCACCTAGCCAGGTCCGGGGGCAGCCACCCTGCCCCACAACAATGCGTCGAAGAATCGGCGGCGTGATCCGCGAGTGGTCGCGGCCGAGACGCATTCTGGTGAAGGGTTCTCGGCCCTAGGGTGACGCCATGCCGTTCTCGACCAGGCGCGAGCGCCACATTCCAAAACACCGGGCGCCCGCGCGCCGGCCTGGCGCGCGAGCGTCAGCGGCCCTCGCTCTCGGAGTCACCATGGCCGCGACGGCGGCCCTCGGCGGCGGCCCCGCGCGGGCGGACACACCCGTGGAGCTCACCGGTGTCCCCGCGTACCGGCCGTCGCTGTCGGCGTGGTACACCCCGGGCCAGATCGACCACTGCCTGGGCGGAAACCCCGACTGCGTCCCCGTCACGGTCGCGCGGATGGACGCGATACTCAGCCAGCTCGCGGCGAGCTGCGACCACCGGGCGCCGTTCACACTCGCCTACCTGCGCACGACCCAGCAATACCAACAAGCCACCGTCACGCCCGGATTCTTCCAGGACCCGGCGTTCGTCAACGTCGAGGACGTGTTCTTCGCTTCCTATTTCTTCAGCGCTTACGACGACTGGAACGCGGGCAACACGCCCGCCGTGCCGCGGGCCTGGCAGGTGGCATTCTCGGCGGCGCGGAACGGGAGCGTCTCCGGGCTCGGCGACATCCTGCTCGGCATGAACGGCCACATCAACCGGGACCTGCCCTACGTGTTGGCCGGGCTTGGCCTGGTCGCGCCGGACGGGACGAGCCGCCACGAGGACCACGAGCGCGTCAACATCTTCCTCAACCAGGTCGCCGAGTCGATGCTCGACGAGGCCGCCGCGCGGTTCGACCCGACCATCAACGACCTGAAAAGCCCTTACGGCATTACCTACGCGGTGTTCATGCAGATCATCGCCGGCTGGCGGGAGGCCGCCTGGATCAATGCTTGGCGGCTGGTCAGCGCGTCGACTCCGGGGCAGCGCGCCCTGGTCGAGGCGTCCATCGAGCAGACGGCGGCCGTCATCGCCGTCACTCTGCGCACAGCGTTCCTCTACCTGCCGCCACAGACCGCCTTCCGCGACAGCTACTGCGCCAGCCATCACGGCTGAGGTGAGTTGTTGGGCACACGCCCGTCCGGCGGGGCCGGGAGCGGGAGATGATCGCTGGTGGTGACGGATACGCCGTGTACGGCCCGATCTGGAGGTCGCCGGGTGGGCGTGAAGGTGGGAGGAGAGCCGCGGTGAGGGCAGCGGCCCGGGAGTACCCGGAGACCAGGTTGCGGGTCGGGCCGATGGACCGGGGCGACGGCATGCGGGTGCCGATGGCGGTCGGGCCGTGGATGACGGCCCCCGGCGGCGAGCAGACCGTCGCCGCGCTCGGGGTCATCATCGACGACGCCATCGGCATCGAGGTCCACAACCAGCGGCCGGCGGGCACCCACTCGGTCACCACGGAGCTGTCGGTGGACGTCGTGTTCCCGCCGCCGTGGCCGGGCCCGGAGCTCGTGGCCACGTCGCGGCTGGCCGGCGCCGGGCCGGCGGACGGGGTGTCGCGCGGCGAGGTCCGCGACGGCGACGGGCGGGTGGTGGCGATCGCGAGCGGCCGCAGCCGGTTCGTCCCCGCGACCGGGATCCACGCCGGCGTCGCCGAGGTGGAGCGTGAGCCACCGGAGCGGATCGAGCCGGCGGACCACCGCACCATCCTCCAGGTGCTCGACATCGCGGACCTGGGGCGCTCGCTGATCCTGGGCTTCGGCGGCGACGCCGACCCGGGCCTGCGCCGGCCGCCGTCGGTCGGCGGCCCGAGTGCCGAGGCCTTCGTCCCCGCCCCGCGCCCGACCGCCGACGACTGGCCCGCGCAGGTCGCCGCGGCCGTCGCCCACAACGGGAAGGCCGCGGGTGCCGTCCTGGCCGGCGGCCCGGCGCCGTCCGCGACGCCCGCCCCGCCGACGACCGCCCAGCTGATCGTGCCGCCGCTGGAGGCGTTCGGGAACGGGAGCGGGACGATGCACGGCGGCCTGTTGTTCGCCGGCACGGACCTGGCCGCGGCGGGGCTCGCCGGCGCGCTGGGCCCGCGGGCCGCGGCGGACTACACGACCTCGCTGCGGATCAACCTGCTGCGCCCGGCCCTGCTCAGCGAGCCGGTGATCTTCACCGCCAGCGTCGTCAACCGCGGCCGCTCGGTGAGCGTCTACCGGGTCGTCTCCCACGGCTCCGCCGGCCGCCCCTACACCGTCGCCACCGTCACTCGCTCCAGCAGGCCCTGAGCAAGGCCGCCACGGCTCCCGTCAGCTGAGCGGGGCGATCTCGAGGTGCTTGACGCCGCCGGTGACGGCCAGCTCATAGCGGTCCTTCCCGAGGGCACCGGGCTGCGACCAGGTCCCCTGAGGGCCCAGGCGCCTGCCGTCGACGACGACCTGGCTCGCGCCGCCGCGCAGCCGCAGGTCGACGGGCACACCAGCCGGCCGCTCGACGCGCAGCGCCTTGACCCCACCGGTGATCGAGATGCGGGCCGACGGCCGGGGAGAGCCCAGGCGCAGCCGTAGGTTGTTCGCGCCGCCGGTCAGCGAGGCCGAGACGAGGGCGAGCCCGGCGGCGTCGACGACGAGGTGGTCGGCGCCGCCGCCGATGTCGATGGTCCAGGGGACGCGTGGGCTGAGCGTGAGCGTCGACGCCCGCCCGCCGGCCCGCCACAGCGACCGGTTCCGGCCGAACTGGATGCGCACCTCCGTCTCGTCCGGGCGGACCAGGACCTTGCTCGTCGGCCCGCCGCCGGGGAAGGTGCCCTGGTAGAGGCTGTCGCCGGGGAGGTCGTCCCCGCCACCGACGATCACCAGATGGCTGACCCCGCCGGTCAGGCGCAGCCGCGCCCGGGAGGCCACGCCGAGCGGCGCCCCCTGGGTGACAGGCGAGGCCGTGGTGCCCGGGCCGTCGCGCAGGGACTGCGTCTGGTCGCGCAGCATCTCGGTGGTCGCGGCCAGGAAGCGGGCGATGGTGCGCTGGTCGGCGGGGCTGAACGTGGACTGGATCGTCGCGGCGGCGTCGGTCATGGGCCCGAGGAGCACGTCGAGCGCGGCGACCCGTTCGGCGACCGCCGTCACGATGACCCGTCGCCGGTCGCCAGGGTCGGGCGCGCGGGTAAGGAAGCCGCGCCGTTCCAGGCCGTCGAGCACCTTGGTGATCGCGCCGGTCGTGAGCCGGGTGGCCGCCGAGAGCTGCCCGGCCAGGCGCGGGCTGGACCGCAGGATCGTGAGCACGGCGAGCTCGGTCGGCGTGAGGCGGGCGCGCACGCCGGCCGCCGCCTGGAACAGCTGCGCCGCCGACACCAGCTCGCGCAGCAGTGCGTCCAGGTCGCCGTCGCCGTCGACGGCACCGTCGACGGCACGGTCCCGCGCGCGGCCGGCGGTCACCGCCGGCCCCGAAAAAACCTTGACACCTTGGCCGTCACTCTCTCAGTATCGCATTGTCTTACTCGCTCAGACAAGTTCTCACGCAGAGGAAACCGTCACCAGCCCCACGGTTCCGTTGGCACGGTCCGGCCGCCTCGCCCCGCTCGTCACGGCCCCGAACCTGTCGGTGGTGGCGGTCACGATGGCGTCGAGATCCTGGAGGGCGGCTGGGTCCCCACCCCGACGAACGGACGTCACATGATCGCCACCCATGCGCTGCGCCGGGAGTTCCGCCGGTCGAAGCGCGCCGAACCCGTCGTCGCCGTCGACGGGATCGACCTGAAGGTCGACCCTGGCGAGGTCTTCGGGCTGCTCGGTCCGAACGGCGCCGGCAAGTCGACCACGATGCGCATGCTCACGACCCTGCTGCCGCCGACCTCCGGTACCGCGATCGTCGCCGGCCACGACGTGGCGCGTGAACGGGCCGCGGTGCGGCGGCGGATCGGGTTCGTCGCCCAGGGCGGCGGCACCGACTCGGCCGAGACCGCGCGCGCCGAGCTCGTCATGCAGGGACGCGTGTTCGGCCTGTCGAAGGCCGACGCGCTCGCCCGGGCGGACGAGCTGCTGGGCCGGTTCAGCCTGACCGACGCGGCCGAGCGGCGCCTCGGCACCTGGTCGGGCGGCATGCGCCGCCGGCTCGACATCGCCATCGGGCTCGTCAACTCCCCCGAGCTGCTGCTGCTCGACGAGCCGACCACCGGGCTGGACCCGGCGAGCCGCGCCGAGGTGTGGGCCGAGATCCGCGCGGTCCGGGACGCGGGCACGACGATCCTGATCACCACCCACTACCTGGAGGAGGCCGACGAGCTCTGCGACCGGGTGGCGATCATCCACAAGGGCAAGGTCGCGCGGACCGGCCGCCCGGACGAGCTGAAGAGCCAGGTCGCCGGGGACGGCATCGTCGTCACCCTCCCCGCGGGCAGGCCCGAGGCGGTCGCCCCGGTGGTCCGCGAGCAGCCGTGGTGCCGCGGCGTAGACGAGGTCGACGCGAAGACGCTGCGCGTCTACGTCGACGACGGCTCCCGCGCCGTCACCGACCTGCTGCGCCTGCTCGACAGCCTGTCGACCCCGGTCATCACGCTGACGCTGACCCGCCCGAGCCTCGACGACGTCTTCCTCACCGCCACCGGCCACCCGCTGGCCACCGCCGGCATTTAGTCGCCGCCCTCGCCCCCGAAAGGGAAGCCGTCCATGCGCTTCTTCTCCGACGTCCAGCTCACCTATGCCCGCGCATGCCGCGCGGTGCTGCGGGAGCCGAGCTGGATCATCATCGGGCTCGCCCAGCCCCTGTTCTACCTCTACCTGTTCGGCCCGATGCTCGACAACAGCGGGGTCACCCGCGGCTGGCCGGCGGGAACCAGCAGCTGGGACGTGTTCATCCCCGGCCTGCTGGTGCAGCTCGTCCTCTTCAACTGCGCGTTCAACGGGTTCGCGCTGCTGTCCGAGATGCGCCAGGGCGTGCTGGAACGGCTCTCGGTGACGCCGATCAGCCGGCTCGCGCTGCTGCTCGGCCGCGCCGGCCGGGATGCGACGCTCGTCATCATCCAGGGCGGGATCCTCGTCGGCCTCGCCATCCCACTCGGGCTGCACATCCACGCCGGAATGATCATCGCCGCCCTGGTGCTGCTGGCGCTCGGCGTCGGCCTGTCCTGCCTCGGCTACGGCCTCGCGCTCATCCTGCGCAGCGAGGACGCCCTCGCCCCGGTGGTCCAGGGCGTGTCGCTGCCGGTACTGCTGCTGTCCGGGGTGCTCCTGCCGCTCACGCTCGCGCCGGGCTGGCTGGACGACACCGCCGAGGCCAACCCGCTGCGGCACACAGTCGATGCCGTCCGCGCCCTGATGCTCGGCTCCGGCAGCGCCTGGCTCGGCATCGTCGTCACCCTCGCCCTCAGCGTCCTGCTCGTGGTCTTCGGCACCCGCCGCTTCAGCAACACCGAGGACATGCGCATCACCTGACCCCGCGGCGGCTGGCACCGGCGCCCGCCACCGCGCCCGCGCCGAGCGTCGGCTGGGCGACAGTCCGGCCCGGAGGCAGGGCGGGGGCGAGCGACGATGGGCGGGTGGACATCTTGGCGCGTGCGCGGGTCACCCGGCGGCCCCGGCTCACGCGGGTGAGGCTCGCGGGGGCGAGGCTGGTGGCTGTCGGGCTGGTGGTAGCCGGGCTGGTGGGAATCGCGGGGTGCGGTGGCGGCTCACCGGCGGCCGTCGGTACCGGCGGGGGCTCGGTGCCCGCGCAGCTGCGGTTCGACGCCGCGACGGTCGATGGAGGGCGGCTCTCGGGGGCGTCGCTCGCCGGGCGGCCGGCGGTGCTGTGGTTCTGGGCGCCGTGGTGCCCGATCTGCCGGGGCGAGGCGCCGGAGATCGCCAGGGCGCAGAAGAAGTTCGGCGACAAGGTCCAGTTCGTCGGCATCGCCGGGCTCGGGACCGTCGCGGAGATGCGGAAGTTCGTCGCCGACACGGGGCTCGGCACATTCCCACACGCGGTCGACGACCACGGCGCGCTGTGGGCCTCGTTCGGCGTCGACGAGCAGCCCGCGCTGTCGTTCATCACCGCCGACGGACAGGTCAAGACTCTTCAGGGCCTGCTGTCGGAGGCCGAGCTGAACATGTACACGGAGCGGCTGGTGACGAGCTGACCGACGCCAGCCGACGACCGTCCGCCAGGCTGACGGGCACGAGCTGATGGCCGGGACGCCGTACGCGCTCGCGTTGACGGCCGGCATGGTCGCCGCGGTGAACCCCTGCGGCTTCGCGCTGCTGCCCGGCTATGTCTCGCTGGTCGTCGTCGACCACACCCGGCCGGCCCGCCTCGGGGCGCTGCGGCGGGCCGCCGGGATGACGATGGCGATGACCGGCGGGTTCGTCCTGGTGTTCGGCCTGTTCGGACTGGTAGTGACGCCGCTGGCGCTGTCGGTCGGACGGTGGCTGCCGTGGGTGACCATCGTCGTCGGGATCGGGCTGGTCGCGCTCGGCGTCGCCATGGCCGCCGGGCGCGAGACGTGGGTGCGGCTACCGAAGCCGCGTTCGGCGCGGGTCGACGGGACCGTCTGGTCGACCGCGCTGTACGGGGTGTCGTACGCGCTGGCCTCGCTGTCCTGCACCGTAGGGCCGTTTCTCGCCGTGACGACGTCGACCTTCTCGTCGGCGAGCCTGGCCGCGGGCGTGGCCGTTTTCGTCGTGTACGCCGCCGGGATGGGCCTGGTCGTCGGCGTCGTCACCGTCGCCGCCGCGCTCGCCCGCGACAGCGTCACCCGCCGGCTGCGCCGCGCTCAGGCCTACGCCGGCCGGGCCGGCGGCGCGCTGCTCGTCGCCGCCGGCTGCTACGTCATCTACTACGGCGTCTACGAGCTGCGGGTGTTCGGCGGCGCCGACGCCGCCGACCCCGTGGTCCGCGCCGCGACCCGCCTGCAGGGCACGCTCGCCGACTGGGTCCGCGCAGCGGGCGCAACCGCCCTGCTCGCCATCCTGATCGCCCTGCTCGCGCTTGCCGTCGGGCTGGCCGTCGCGGCGCGGCGACCATGGGCCCGCGACCGCCGCTCCGGGCCTCCGCCGGCCACCTGAGCCTGGATGCTCCGATCCGATTGTCAGGCCGTTTCGGCGGATCTGTAACGACAGTCGACCGGCGGTAGTCGTCGGTGGGCGGACTGGTCGCCCGCCGACGGTTCGGCGGTGTCGTGGGTGGCGGCGACGAGGCAGTCGATGTTCGAGTGGAATCGGCGTCCTCGACCCCAATATTGCCTGCCTCGTCGCCGCTTCCCGCAGGCAGATGCCGACGCCGCGGGGAGTCCCAGATCGCGTTCGTGTCGTTCACACCGTCTGACATGACACCACCCGGCCACCTAACGTCTAGACCGAACTTACTTGATCTAGGACGCACTGCGGGCTCGTGACTTGCGGGTTCGCGGCAGCCATTGATCGTCTTACTGACTACCAACGGTCTTGGAGATAGGCGCGCCGATTAGCTGGAAGACCTTTCTCTGGGTTTCGGTGGCGTTCGTGAGTAAGCTGAAGGCTGCCGCCGCCGCTGATGCGGATCTCGTCGCGGGTCAGGGTGGCCAGGTGCGCGAGGAGGCCCTGGAAGCTGTAAAGAGGCGTTCCGTCGGGCTGTTCCTTGCGTGTGGATTTCCGGTTGGCGGCCTCGGAACGGAGAGCGGGCGCGACCGGGTCGGTGCGGCCTGGCGGCTCCTCGTCCGTGAAGGTGAGGGGGGCGAGCCGTTTCCTCAGGTGCCAGGTGATGTAGGCAGCGAGGGAGCAGATCAAGAGATGTGCGCGGACCCGGTTTTCCAGGTAGTGGTAGATCGGTCGCACCTGAAGGTCGGTCGTCTTGATCGTACGGAAGACTCGTTCGACCTGGGAGAGGTTCTTGTACGCGGTGACGATCTCGTCTCCGCGCATTCCGCTCGCGTGTTTCTCCTCGGCGCGGACGACGTAGATGCCGTCGAGCGCCGCCTCGGCGGCGATGCTCTCCTCCCGCCGGGCGATGGTGACATCGGCGTCCGTGATCGTGATCTCGAGGTGCTTCGCCATCTTCCGCCTGTGGACAATCTTCCCGATCTTCATGCCGATGTCCGCGGCGCCGACGATCCGGCCTTCCGTGACGGCGGCGACGACTGGGGCGAGCGCCTTTTCGGTGGCATCGAGCAGTTCGTCACGCTTGCGGGCACGCTCGGCTGCCAGGAAAGGGTTCCGGCAGGCGATCAGCCGCTCTCCGGGAAATTTCGGGTGGCGGATCTCGGCGAGGTTGGTCTCGTCGAACAGGGTCGGCTGCAGCGGGCCGTCCACGGCCGCGAGCTGGGCGATCTGGGGCGCGCGCAGGGCGGTGATCCATCCCAGGTCGTCGGACTCGCGGAGCGCCCTGATACGCGCCGACGTGATCATCCCTCGATCGCCGACCATGATCACACTCTTCAGGTGGAACGTTTTCTGGACGGCGTGCACGGCTTCGATGAACGCGGACGGGTCGCCGGTGTTACCGGGGAAGACGCGTATCGCGACAGGCCGGCCGTCGGCGTCCGTGAGGACTCCGTACTCGATCTGCTCGAGCCCGCGACGGCCGTCACGGGAATAGCCATGGGACGCCAGCGGGCAGCAGTGCCCTTCCATCCAGGACGACGACAGGTCGAAAAGAACCTGGCCGCCGTCGACGAGATGCCGGCCCACGAGTTGCCTTTCGATGTCGTCCTGCCGGTGTAGCAGCCAGTCCATGGCGGCATAGATCTCGTCGGTCGACGCCGTGTCTATCCCCAGGTCCGCGCCGAGCGTGTTGTCGGACCACCAGGATCTGGTGGCGAGCTTCGAACCGGGCTGGATAATCCGGGCGACAATCAGCGCTAGGGCGATATCCCGCTGTCGCCCAGCCGGCCCCAGCAGTGCCGGCAGGCCGAGCTGCCGGGCGACCGTCATGACCGCGGCGACATTGCCGTGCTGAAGAGACCGAGCGATCTCGACATCTTTCTCGACATCGACCAGCGTCCGGCCCGCGAGCGCTTTCCTGAGCACGTCGATGGCCGCCGGCGGAAGGTGCGAGACGTTCGCAATGGTCTCGTTCTTGACCTTTCCGTCTTCCCGGAAGGTACGCCGCACCAGATGCGACACGTACTCCCGCGGCTCGCCGGCCGCGTTCGTCTGCCGACTGACAATCCGGTCCACGTGCATAGCACCCGTTTGCCTCGCCACGAGTCGATGATCCCATCCAGCAAGATCCCGATCAAGCAACCTACTGACTACACTTCGGACAACACAGGCCAAAGTGCCAGGCTGTGCGCGTAGCGATCTTCGAGCACTCGCAAGTTCGG
>NZ_JASNFO010000110.1:0-29749 GCF_032027725.1 Pseudofrankia coriaricola
CTAGTGCAGCTCCGCGTAAATCTTGCTGGCCTGGCTGGTGATCAGCCGATCCAGGCGGTGGGGTCGCCGGCGTAAAGCCCGCAGGCGCAGTTGAGGGCCTGTTCGGGCGTGCCGACGGACTCGCCACTCGGCAGGTAGGAGTCCTCGTAGGCGCCGCGGCTGTCGAGGTAGATCGCGAAGCCCCACTGGTCGGGCTGGCCGGTGTAGCGCAGCCGGCACAGCGGGTAGGGGGCCGCGTCGTCCGCCTCGTCGGCGAAGACGGCGTCGAGGTAGGCGAAGTCGCCGCGGTAGCGGATGGTCAGGTCGCGCAGCTGGGGCCAGCGGGCGGTGTGCTGGGTGCGCAGCCGGTGTTCCAGCACTACCCGGGCCATCTCGGGGATCTTCGCCACGTCCCTATCCTGCCCGCCTTGGCGTGTCGGACCCGCGCGCGGGTCTGCCCGGTTCTTCCCTGTCGTCCTGGAACTGTCCCTTCCAGGATGCGGTGGGTGCTCAGGTGGGCAGCTGGTCCGGCGGTCCGAGGGTGGTCCTCGGCGCCGCGCAGCGTCAACGGTTCAAGAAGCTCGCCGGGACGGTGAGTGCCCCGTTCGACCAGGTCAGACGGGCCCGGATCCTGCTGGACGCGGCCGACGGCCGGTGGGGGCCGGTCGCGCTCGGCCGCCGCCACGGCGTGCACGCGGACACGGTCCGCCGGCTGTGCGCCCGGTTCGCCACCGACGGCGAGGCCGCGCTCGTCGACCGGCCCCGCCCCGGCCGGCCGCGCCGCTACGGCCCGGACGCCCGGCTCGCGGTGCTGGCCGCCGTCACCGAGACCGCCCCACAGGCGGCGTCGCAGTGGTCGCACCGGCTGCTCGCCGAGCATCTCGCCCCCACGGTCGGGATGTCACCGGCGCAGATCGGCCGGGTCCTGGCCGATCTCGACCTCAAGCCGCACCGGGTCCGGGGCTGGCTCAACCGGCCCGCCGTCCCGGACTTCGCCGACCGCGCCGCCGCGGTCTGCGACCTCTACCTGCACCCGCCCGCGGACGGGGTCGTGATCAGCGTCGACGAGAAGACCGCGATCCACGCCCGCTCGCGGCGCCACCCGACCCGCCCGATCCGCCCCGGCTCCCCCGCCAGGCGCGAGTTCGAGTACGTCCGGCACGGCACCGTGTCGCTGGTCGCGGCGATGGACGTCGCCACCGGCGAGGTCCTCGGTGAGATCATCCCCGGGAAGAACAACTCGGCGAACTTCACCTGGTTCCTGACCAGGCTCGACGAGGCGATCGACCCGACACTGAAGATCTACCTGGTGATGGACAACGGGTCGAGCCACACCGCGCACGCGACCCGGCGGTGGCTCGCGGCCCACCCCCGGTTCGTCGTGACCTACACCCCGAAACACGCCAGCTGGCTGAACATGGTCGAGATCTTCTTCTCGACCCTCACCCGCCAGCTCCTGCGGCGCGGCGACTTCACCTCCCGCGACAACCTCGCCAACAAGATCCTCCACTTCATCGAGGTCCACGACCGCACCGCCAAGCCCTACCGCTGGACCTACACCGGCGAACCCCTCAAAGCCGCCTGACAACCCCAGCAAGACTTACGCGGGGCAGCACTAGTGGTGCGACGTAGGGCGGGACGCCGAGTCGGACTCCCAAAGGCCCAGGAGTTGCCGAAGCCGAACAGGAAGCTGAGTCCCATGACCAGCATCATGATCGCGGTCACGCCGGAGGCAGCCGAGTTCCTCGTCCCCTTGCCGAGGCGATCGGCCGGGCTATCATCGGACGCGATCATCGAGCGCCTCCCCGTACCGGGAGCTTAAAATTGCCCTCGATGATGAGCCTGCCGGACGCCGAACCGCTGGTCAGTCCTGCACGGGTCTGGTGCGTACCCCGTTGGGGGCACGCGCAGGGTCAGGCTGGTCACCGCCCTCTTGGCGGCTTCGCCGGAGGTCGCGATGTTGCCCCGGGGCCGAGCCCCGGACCCCACGGCAGCGGGCTTCGGTCCTTGGGCCCCGACCCGTAAACGGGGTTCCGCGGCGCCGCGCAAGAGGCGGGCTGGTCCGATTCCAACTTTCCTGGTGCCTCTGTTTCCGCATGCCGGACACGGGCACCACGCGACGCATGCGGCTACTTCCATCGTCGACCAGATCGACGCCGGGGACCACGACCGCACCTCAGATCCAGAGATCCTCGCTTTCCCGACCGGTGCACCCATCTCTGCCAGTACAGGAGGAAAGTCATCACCAAGCCTGAGGTCCGGCTGGTTCTGCGTTATTAGAAGGGCGGGACAACCTACGGGGTCCAGCGTTTCGCTCATCGGGCGTAGCGCGGCAGGTACGCTGCGTTGACTGGGTTGTCGACCGGTTGCCTAACCGGCCGCTGAGGCGGTCGGGCGTGGAGGTCGAGGGTGGCGCTGCCATCGTTGCCGGAGAAATTCGTGCCGCGGCTGGACCTGCTGGCCAGGGCCCGATCCCTCTTGGTGGCCGATCCCTCCCCCGGCGGCGCTGGGCGCCCGGAGCCGCAGCCAGCGCCAGGCCCCGTGGCCGCGGGCGCCAGTTCGGCGGTGGGCCTGGTGGGAATGGGTGGAGCGGGCAAGTCGACGCTCGCCCGCGCGCTGCTGGTCGATCCGGCCCTTCAGGAATCGTTCCCCGACGGACTGCTGTGGGTGAGCGTCGGCCAGGATCCTGACCTGGCGTCCGGCCTGACCCGAGTGGCCTCGGCGCTCGGTGATCCGGGCCCGATCACGGACGTCGCGGCGGGCCGCGAGCGGCTGCGCCGGCTCCTCACGACCGGCCGCCGGCTCCTGGTCCTCGACGACGTCTGGGATGCCGACGCGCTCCTGGCGTTCGACCTGGGCCTTCCCACGGTCCGGATCCTCGTCACGACGCGCAGCCGCGACGTGCTGCCCGACGATGCTCCGATCGCCGAGGTCGGGACCCTTGACGACGAGCAGGGCCGCGCGGTCCTCGCCAGCTACGCGGGGACTGCCCCTTCGGACCTGTCACCCGAGGCGGACGGCGTGCTGGCCGGATGCGGCGGCTTGGTGCTCGCGCTGGCGGTGGCCGGAGGCATGGTCGCCGACGGTGCCAGCTGGGCCGATGTCGCCGAGCGGCTCAGGCGCGCGGACCTCGCCGCGCTGACCACCAGATTCGCCGGCTACCCCTACCCGGACCTGTTGCGGGCGCTCGACGCGAGTGTCACCGCGCTGCCTACCGGGGAACGGGACCGCTACCGGGAGCTCGCCGTGTTCTCCGGACGCGGCCCCGTCCCGGCGGAGGCGGTCGTCCGCCTGTGGCGCGCCACCGCCGGGTTCAGCGAGGCGGCCGGCAAGGATCTGATCAACCGGCTCGGGCGCCGGTCCCTGGTCCAGCTCGACGCGGGCGCGGTGACGTTGCACGACCTGGCGTTCGATCACGTGCGCACCAGTCTTGGCCCAGGCCAGCTCCAGGAGCTGCACGCCCGGTTCGCCACGGCGTTCCTGATCGACTGGGGTGGCCTGCCCGGCGGTCTCGCCGCGCTGCGCGGACGCGACGCGATCGGCCAGCCCGACCGGTACGCACTGAGCGAGCTCGTCGCTCACCTCGTCGCGGCCGGCCTGGACGACGAGATGCACGCGCTGCTCGCGGCCCAGTGGCCCGGACCCGGTGGCACCGCCGAGAACACATGGTTCGTGCTGCACGAACAGGCCGACCTCCCGGGCGCCTACCTCGCGGACGTACGCACCGCGTGGACGCGGACCGCAACGGCCGCGCCCCAGGACGGGATGCCCGCGGTGGCAGCGGACGCAGCGTACGCGGACGCAGGGTCCGCGGACGGGGAGGCGCCAGACGCGGAGACAGCCCGCCTCCATGTGCTCGCGCTTCGATACGCGCTGGTCTACAGCTCCGTCGTCAGCCGGGCCGGCAACTTGCCAGGCGCGCTGCTGCGACGGCTGATCGAGGCCGGGCGGTGGCCTGTCGACCGGGCGTTGGCGTACGCCCGATCACTCGCCACGGCGACCAGCCGCGCGGCGACGCTGGCCGTGGTCGTGCCCTTCCTGCCGGTGGACCGGCGGGACGCGGTGGTGGATGAGGCATGGGACACGGTGGCGGCCGGCGTCCCCGCCCGGGAGCGGGTCGCGGCCCTCGCGACGATCGGCGACCTCCTCGAGGCCGACCGCTGGTGCGCCCTGGTCACCGAGGCGGTCGACAGCCGCCTGGTCATCACCGACCCGGAGGACCGGGCCGCCGAACTGGCCCGGCTCATGCCGTACCTCCCGCGGGACCAGCGCACCAGCGCCGCCGCCGCCGCCGCGCTGGCCACCCTCACCGCCGTGGGTGACACCTTCCACCGTGCCTTCACCCTCGGAATGCTGGCGCCGCACCTGCCCGCCGAGCACCTGCCGGCCGCGCTGGAGATCGCCCTCGCCATCGATGAGCCATTCCACCAGGCCGGGGTGCTCGCCGAGCTTGCTGATCGCCTCCCGGCGACGCTCTTTCCCGCCGCGTGGGCCGGGCTACCGGACACGCCTCGGTGGAGCCGGCAGGCGCGGGCACTGGTCTCGCTGGCCCGTCACCTGCCAGCGGATGAACGCGCGGCGGTCATCCAGCGGGCCTGGGCGGCGTCGTCCGGTACGGGGGTCATCGCCCGCGAGCAGGTCGGCATCATGGCGGTCCTTGCGCCCCACCTGCCGGCGGCTGACCGGGAAGCGGCTATAGCCGAGGTATGGCGGATCGTGGGTGATCAGCTGACCCACACGGACGACACCGCGCGTGCCTCGGTCATCGTCGCGCTCGCTCCCCATCTGACCGGCGATCTGCTTGCCGAGGCGGTCGAGGTCGCCGCGGCCATCGGATGGGGCCAGTGCCGGGTCGAAGCGCTGACCGCGCTGGCCCCGCATCTGACCGATGCCCTGGCGGACCAGGCCCTCGCGGCCGCCGCGGCCCTCGACCGCCCACACGAGCGGAATCGGACCATCGCCCAGCTGGCCCCGCACGTGCCTGAGCGGCTCCTGCCCCGAGCCTTGGCGATCACCCGGACCGTCGACCCGCCGATGCATGGCGCGGGGGTCCTGACCGAGCTCGCGGCCCACCTGCCCGCCGGCCCGCGCGCGAGGGTGCTGGAGGCGGCACTGGCCGCCGCCGGTTCCGTCGAAACTCCCGCGATGCGAGCGATCGCCCTGTCACGACTGGCGTCCCAGCTTGACCCGGCATCGCTTGAGCGGGCGCTCGCCGCGGCACGGGCGATCGGCGAGCCCGTCGCACGAGTGAAGGCGCTGGCCGGGCTGCTGCCGTACCTTCCGGCCGAGCAGCAGGCCGAGGTGCTGCGCGAAGCATGGGATGTCGGGTACGGCGTCACCAGGTGGCCCGAGCGGGGAACCGTGCTGGCGGCTCTGGCGCCCCACCTGCCCGACGATCTCGTCGCCGTCGCGCTGGAGGCCACGATCGCGGCCGGGGCCGATCTGCAGTTCTCGCCGGTAACCACCCTCGCCGCCCTCGCCGAGCGGCTGGCCGCTCCCGCCCGGCGCGCCGCCCTCCTGCCTCTGCTGTCCCGTCTCGACGTGAATCGGGGCCTCTATCCCCGGACCCTCCTGCTGCTCGCGCTGGCGCCCGCGCTCACCGAGGCGGAGCGCTACGACCGGTTCTCCGCCTTGCTGGACGCCATCGGCGCCGCGTCCGCGCCGATGCGGGTTGTAACCCTTGAGAAGATCGGCGCGAGGCTGCCCGCGGGCCTGTTCGGCCGAGCCGTCGAGCTCGCCGCCAGCACCGACCACCGGCAGGGACCGGCCCAGGCGTTGAAGGGCCTTGCACCATATCTGCCCGACGACCTGGTCCCGGTCGCGCTGACCACGGCGTTGTCGCTCGAACACCCCGGGACGCGGGGCCGCGCGATCGCCGGGCTCGCGCCCCGGCTGCCGGCCGAGCTTGCCCGGCGCGCGTTCGACGCCGCGCTCGCGATCGACACCGGGCCCGGTCGATCGGAGGCCTTGGCCGGCCTCGCTCCTTACCTTCCCGAGGATCTTCTGCTCGCCGCGGCGGAGACCGCCCGCCGGGACTCGTCAACCGCGGCCGCGACGGCAGTGGCGGCGGCGGCACGCGGCCTCCGTTCCGCGGGTTGGGACCGCTTCCGCGCCGCCACCCTCGCGGACTTGGCCCGCTCCAGCCGCGCAGAGGTCATCGAATTTCTCCCGACGATGCTCAGCGCCGCCCCGGCCGGCACCGGCCCGGCAGCCGTAGCCACGGCCACCGTCGACGCCCTGACCGACGTACTGCGCTGGTGGCCATAGCCAGCCTCAGGGCGGGCCTACGCGGGTACCGCCAGCGCTGGGGCGGGGTCTGACCAGCGGTAGGTGGTGTGGAAGAAGCCGCGGACGGGGCGGCCGGAGATGGCCAGGTTGTGGCTGATGGGGACGGGGCCGGCGGGGTTGGCGGTGTCGAAGGAGAGGACGACGTCGTCGGCGCGGTCCAGTGGGGTGTTCGGGTCGTAGACGCGCAGGGTGACCGCGGTTCCGGACTGCTCGTAGGCATAGGCCAGGACCTGGTGGTTGAAGCCCAGCTTCACCGGGTCGGCGGAATGCACGGTAATGATCCCGAGGGCGGAAAGGCGGCCGGAGTCCAGGTCGAGGCGGACCTTCGGCCACTCGTCGACGACCGTGATGCGGCCGATGCCCGCGCGTCGGCCAAGCGCCCAGACGACGTCCGCGTCGGCCGTTCGCTGCAGACGGTAATAGGTCAGCGCGCCGCGGGGGAGGTCCCAGCTCGCGAGCAGACGGCGGACGATGTATTTGTACAGCGGTGATGCCGGGAGTGGCGGCGTGACGTCCGTCGGCGGCTCCCTGCCCGCCTCGAACAGATCGCGCACCGCGAATATCATGCCGCCGCACAGGCCACGGCTCGCGTCGCCGATCGGGATGCCTCGGCCCACGCCGGGCACTCGCACGGTGATGACGGGCTGGTGCGGGAAGCGGTTGGTGAAACGAAACGCGGACTCGCTGGGCAGGAAACCCTTTGCCTCGCCTGTTGCCGTCGCCATCGCGATCGCATCGGCCATGCCGCCCCCGCCCTGCCGTTGCCGGACCGGCGGCCCATTCCGGTCATCAGGTGTCCGGCGAGGCACCAGACCCCGCCCGTCCCCCTCACGGTGAACCGATCGCCCGCGTGCGCGCAAGGGGGTCCAGTGGAAGCCGGAGCGCGGTGGGTGGCGCGTGCGGCGGGCGGCCTCAGCTCCAGATGTCGCAGTGATGGGCCGACCAGGTGCCGGCGGCTGGGGCGGTCTTGCCGGGGGTGAGCAGCAGGCGGTCGTCGCCGGAACGGACCGCTGGGACGTCGAAACGTGGCCAGGCCACCGCCGAGCCGGTGGCCGCGCCGGCGCCGTTCGGATTCCCGGTCGCCGCGAAACGGGTCCAGTAACCGATCATCGTCTTCGACAGCGCGTGCTGCTTCGGCGTGGTCAGCTTGCTGTTGAGGCCGGGCAGCAGGAAGTCGAGGTCCGCGCCGTGGGTCGCGCCGGCGCCGAATTCGGGACTCGCGGCCGGCCGCTCCGGGACGTCGAACTCGTACAAGTACGTCGGCACTCGCGCGATCGCGGCGGTGAGCTGCGCGAAGGTGGTCGTCTGGCACGTGAACATCAAGTCGGTGATGATCCGCGACAGGCGCTCACGGGCGGGCACCTTGCCGGGTGGGTAGGCGGCGAGCACCCGCTCGGCACGGTCGGGGAACTGAGCGCGGACGATGCCGTCCACTCCGAAGTCGGTGATCGGCCCCTGGTTGGCCCAGTAGGTCGTGAACGGCCGCCCTTCGTCGTGGACCGTGCCCATCAGCATGGGGACGTTCGCCAGTTTCCCATTCCATAACGCCTGGGACGGGGTGAGTGGCAGCGTCTTGCCACCGACGGCGGGTGAAAACGGGAACGGATTGAAAATCGAGACGTCAACAGCCGACGACGCCATGATCTCGGTCGCCGGACGGAAACGCAGGCAGAACGCGGCCGTCGCCGCGTCGACACAGCCGAGCCGGTTTGCCAGGGCAGTGCCGGTCTGCGATGCGGCCGCCATGGTCGGGAGCTTCCAGCCGCACGGCCCGCTCTCCATGATGGCGCGCTGGAACAGTCCGTTCGCGGCAGGAGCGGCCAGAAGCGCGCAGACATTGATCGACCCCGCCGACTCTCCCATGATCGTCACGTTCTTCGGGTCGCCGCCGAACGCGGCCGCATTGTTTCGGACCCAGCGCAGTGAGGCGGTCAGATCCTGAGTGGCGTAGTTGCCGGCGTCCCCGCCGCTCTCCTGAGCCAGCGAGGGCAGGACGAGATACCCAAGCGCTCCGAGGCGGTAGTTCGTGGTGACGACAATCGCCGGGCCACCCGTGGTGAGCGCGGTCGGGTCGGCCTGCTCGCCGGTCCCGCCGACGAACGCGCCACCATGAATCCAGAAGATCACGGGCAGGTGGCCGTCCGTCGGTGCTCCCGCCGGCCGGGAGACCGTCAGGTACAGGCAGTCCTCACTGGACAGCATGCTCAGCGTGCCGGTCTGCGCGCAGGCCGGTGCGCCGCGGCTCCCGTCGCGAATTCCCTGCCATGGCTTCGGCGGCGCCGGCGCGGCCCAGCGCAGCATCCCGACGGGCGGCGCGGCGAACGGAATCGCGTGGTACCGATCCACCTCACCAGCGCGGACACCACTCACCAGGCCGCCGGCGGTGGCGACGACGGGTGGCTGTCCTTTCGGGTCCGCGCCGAACGTCGGCGCGGCTCCGACCGAGGATGAGGATGCCGACGGCGATGACCGGCCAGCCGCGTCGGGGCCACCGCCGCCACCGGGCAGGCAGGCGCTCGTCCCGGCGGCGACCACAGCCAGCGTCACCACGGTGGCGACGGTGTTGGCAAACCATCCGTTCCGGCGCCCGCGGGGTGGAGCCCGGCGTGCGCGCCGGCTGGTCCGGTCCACGGGCGCGAGTCGCGCGTGCGAGGAACGCGAGGAAGCGGCGACCCGCCGCCAGGCCATCACGACGGCCGGCGTCAGCCGACGCCGGCCGGCAAGGATGCCGGCGACTTGGATGCGCGCACCATCGGCCCCACTCCCTGACCAGGCGGTTTGTCCACCGCGCTCACGGCTCATCCCCGCCATCCGATGGCGTGCGGGACCCGCGGTGCCGCGTGGCGCGAAGGCAGATCTCGGCCTTTGACAGTAGTAGGAGGCGGTTGGCGTTCGCCGGGGACGTCCGGCTATGGCCGCGGGGGCTCGCTGTGGACGGCCGGGCCGTGGCCGCCCGGAGTTCATCAGGTGTTCGTATCCAACGGGCGCCAACCTGCTGGCGGGGTGACCACGCCGCGACCGCGACCACGACGGGAATCTGGTGGGAGGGCGACCCGGCGGCGCCGGCCGGCCATCTCACTGTTGATGTGGCCAGCCAGCATCACACCTCGAAGCGATGAGGCGATACGGGCACCGCACACGGAGCACCTGGATCACGGAGCCGGTACGTTTGCCGCTCGCCAGTCGCCTACCGGTCATTTCCACCGGCTGGCCATCACGTCGGACTAGCCTCGCTCCAAGTCGCCGTCCGTGCGGAAACCGCCGGCTGGCCGGATTCACATCGCAACCGCCTGGGCCTGGTCACGGGCCCCGTTTCCAGGAGTGCAGCTATGGGTCTGTTCTACCGGGGCTGGAGCTCGTTCGGCCCGTTCAAGTTCAGCGGTGACGGTACCGGCGTCAAGCAGGTCAGATTCACGCTCGGCCGCATCGACTGGTGCCTCTGGGCGAAGGACGGCTGGGGTCGTGACTCCAGGATCGACCTGCCCGGCGCGATCGACTACCGCAACAGCAACTAACCCGCGACAGCTCGCAGAAATATCGGGTGACGTTGGCCGGCCGGATTCACGCCGGGCCACGACCGTAACCGTGACGCGCGTGCAACGGCGACGCGGCGGCAACGGTGACGCGGCGGCAACCGCGAGGGCGGTTGCGCCGGCGGCCGCATTCCCGAGGTGCGTGCGGCGGGCCGCGCCGCTGTCAGGACGACGAGCGGTGCGATCGGCCGGCGCGGAGACGGCGCCACCCGGACGCACCCGGCCCGATGCCGCGGATGTGCACGGGATCGCCCGAGGCCGCTGGCGTGGCCACGGCCGGCGGTTCGGCGCCTGGATCGGCGACGTGAGACCCGGCGTGTGGGCCGTCGTTGTCCGCGGCGGACAGCTGCCGCGGCACCGTGGGCTCGGACGCGAGCGGGCGCCGTTCGATGAGCAGCATCGCGAGGTCGTCGCGCAGGTGCCCGCCCGCATGCCGGGTGACGCGTTCGGTCAGCCGGTCGAGCGACTCCTCAAGCGTGCCATCGAGCAGCACGTCGAGATGGTCCTGGAGTGGGAAGAACTCGCCGCCTGGCGAGCGGGCCTCGATCAGCCCGTCGGTGAAGAGCAGCAGTCGGTCCCCAACGGCCCAGTGCCCGGCCGTCGGCGTGAACCGTTCGGCGAGCCCGAGTGGGGGGCTCGGCGACTTCAACCGCACCTCTTCGCCGGCCCTCTCCTTCTTGCCGCCCATCACCTCGGCTCCGTCGGGGGGCCTCCTGGACAGATGCATCGGCGGGTGGTGACCGGCCGAGCAGAGGCTGAGCCGCCCGTCGGGATGAATGTCAAGCAGCAGAGCGGTGACGAAGTCCTCCGCGTCCGCCTGCCGGTTGACGGCCTGGGCGCAGGCCGCTGCCACCTGCTCCGGCTCAAGCCAGGTCACCGCTGCCTCACGGAAGGCGCCGAGGACGACCGAGGCGAGCCGCACCGCCGGCAGGCCTTTACCGCGGACATCTCCGATGATCACGCGAATGGTGTGCTTGGTGGCGACGACCTCGTACAGGTCTCCACCGATGGAGGCCTCCTCGGCCGCCGACAGGTAGCGGGCCGCCAAGGCGGCGCCTTCGATCGTGGTGGGTACCTCTGGCAGCAGCGCGCGCTGGGCGACGTCGGCCACCGCCCGCACTTGGCGCAGCTCGGACTCACGGTGGCGTAGTTCCGACTCCCGCAGGCTCCTGTGCACCGCGATCCAGACGGCCACGGCGGACTGCGCGACGACGAGCCCGACCGCGGCCAGGTGCTGGGACTGGCCGAGCCGGTGGTCCCAGATCCCGGAGAGGACGGCCATGACCACCGCCAGACCGCCGATCGCGGCGGTACGCCGTGGTCCGCGGGCTCCGGAGACGAGCAACGCAGACAGTCCGAAGTACCCGGCGAGGGTAACGTTCGCGAGCAGACCGATGCCTACGGCGCATGCGAGCACGGCGAGCCCGAGCATCAGCGCACGGTCCGGCTTCCAGGGCATGAGGCATTCTCGCCGTCCGGTCACCCGCCCGTCGCAGGTACCACCGGATTCGCCCCGTCGATCTGCGTAACGGCGCGATCGAGACATTCGCGGAACGCCTGACGTGCGCGTGTCAGCACCTGGCGTAAGGCCGACGGCCGACCGTTTCCCCGCTGATCCCTGGACCTTGGTCGTGCGGCTCGTGGATCAGCGGGGAAACTGGGGTCTAGTCGCGAGCGGCGCGACGACGGCGCAGCCAGACGGCGGCGGCGACGGCGGCCAGGGCGGCGCCGGTGCGCCGGGCGGCCACCGGGTGGTGACGTGCCTGCTGGCTGACCGTGCGGACGGTCTTACCGCTGGTCGCGACCGTGCGCTCGGCGCTCGCGGCGATCCACGGGTGCTCGCCGGCCTGCTGGCGCATGTTCTCGACGGCCCGGTCGCGCGCCGCGACGGTCCGCTCAGCCGCGGCGGCCAACCGAGGGTTCTGCGCCGCCTTCTCCTTGGCGGTCGCGACCGCCGGGGCGACCTTCTCCTTCGCCGTGGTGACGGCCGGGGTGACCTTCTCCTTCGCCGTGGTGACGGCCGGGGTGACCTTCTCCTTCGCGGTCGTGACAGCGGGGGTGACCTTCTCCTTCGCCGTCGTGACGACCGGGGCGACCTTGTCGCGCACGGTGGTCACGGCCGGGGTGACCGCGGGGACGACCTTGTCACGCACGGTTGTCACCGCTGGCGCGACGCGGTCCCTGGCGCCGGCCAGCACGCTGGCCGCGGTGTCATGGTGCCCGTTGGGATGTTCGTCGTGGTGCTCGTTCGGGCTGGCCTCGGCGGTGGCGGCCGCGGACTCGGTCCCTCCGCGTTGGGGGTCTGTGGGTTCGGTGACGCCGCCGACCTTCTGGATCTCTTCATCCGATCTAGAAGGGACCCCAAACTGGGTCCCGGCGTGGTCAGACGAACTGTTCTGTTCGGTCACCCTAGATCCTCCTTGATCCTTGATGCCACGCCCCCGCCACAACCTCGCGGACTATGCGAGACGGATCGCGACCGGCAAGTACACATTCGGTGGGTTACCCATGGTGCTACGGAGATAGTCCGCTGTTGTTCGTGAGATCGACACCCTTCTGGCGGTGAGACGACAGGAGGAGCGCCCCGCCAAGGCCCGCGGTCTCGCTCTTAGCGGGCCGCGGTGGGCGTGTCACAGCGGTATGGATCCCCGCTACAGCGGCACGGATCCCTTGACCAGCGCGTTTCGCGCGAAGGCGGTGGCGAGAGGCTCACGTTCGGTTACGGTTTTCTTCGTCGGCGGAGCCGGCCTTCGGCTGGTGTGAAGCCGACGAGGTCGGCTGGTGGCCGCGCCCGGGCGCGATGTCACGGTCGTGCCGGAGGGGAGGTCGGGGTGCCGGACGACCTGCTGGGACTGCGGGGCCAAGCGGCCGCGCTCGCCGCCGGGGGCGTTTCGTCGAGAGAGCTCGTCGGCGCCGCTCTTGACCGGATTCAGGCGACTCAGTCGACCCTCAACGCCTTTCGGCGGCTGCGTCCGGAGGCCGCGCTTGCGGAGGCGGACGAGGCCGACCGGCGGCTGGTGGCGGGCGAACGGCTGCCGTTGCTGGGTGTTCCCGTCGCGATCAAGGATGACACCGACCTGGCTGGCGAACCGACGGCATTCGGTGCCCGGGGCGAGTTCCCGCCTCAACCCGCCGACAGCGAGATGGTGCGCAAGCTCAAGGCCGCCGGCGCCGTGATCGTCGGAAAGACGAATACACCGGAGTTCGGCCAGTGGCCGTTCACCGAGGGGCCGGCCTTCGGCGTCACCCGCAACCCGTGGGACCTCGACCACACCCCCGGCGGGTCGTCGGGCGGCGCGGCAGCGGCCGTGGCGGCCGGGCTGGTCGCGGCGGCTGTCGGCTCGGACGGCGCAGGCTCGGTGCGGATCCCTGCGGCCTGGACCAATCTCGTCGGCATCAAGCCACAGCGCGGGCGGATCTCCAGCGCGCCGGTCGCCGAGCAGTTCAACGGGCTGACGACGTTCGGCCCGCTGGCGCTGACCGTCGCCGACGCGGCCATGCTGCTCGACGTCCTGTCGGGCAGCGCGCCGGTCGACCGCGACCACCCGCCGCCCCCCGACGAGCCGTTCCTGGCCTCCGCCTCCCGTGAGCCGCGCCGGTTGCGGATCGGTCTGTCACTCAAGGTGCCCTACAGCGGCATGCCGGCGCGGCTCGACCCGATGGTGCGTACCGCCGTGGAATGGACCGGCACCGCGCTCGAGGCGCTCGGGCACGAGGTCGTGCCAGCCGAGCCCGCCTACGGCCTGCTCGGCGTGATCTTCCTGCCGCGGTCGCTCGAGGCGATCGACGACTGGGCCCACCGCGTCCCCGACCCGGAACTGCTGGACGTCCGGACCCTGGCCAACGCGCGCACCGGCCGGATGCTGCGGCCACTGCTGCTCGCCTCGCGGGCGGCCGAGCCGGTGTCGCGGTGGCGGATCGGGCGGATCTTCCGCTCGGTGGACGTACTGCTCGCCCCGACGACGGCGGTGCCGCCGCCGCGGACAGGCGAGCTCAACCGGGCGACGAGCTGGGAGACCGACCAGGCGATCGTCGCCGCCTGCCCGTTCACCTGGCCATGGAACGTGCTCGGCTGGCCGGCGATCAATGTGCCGGCCGGCCTCACGTCGGCGGGCCTGCCGTTGGGGGCGCAGCTGATGGGCCCGGCGAACAGCGAGAGCCTCCTGATCTCGCTCGCCGCTCAGCTGGAACGCGAGCAGCGCTGGTACGAGTGCCGTCCCGGCCAGCGCCTCGGAGCGACCCCCTCCACCGCGTAGATGGGAGACGCGCCTCCCGGAGGTCGCCGGCAAGCCTCCGATCAGGCGCGAAGGCCACTGCGGCTTCGGACTGGTGACGGAACAGCGGGACGCACCCGAGCTGTGCGGGGAGGCGGACCTCCGCGGAGGCCCGGCCACGAGCGAAGCGATGTGGCCCCGCAAACGCGGTCGTCTTCGGCCTCGCGACGTGCAGCGGGACGCAACCGGGCTGGGCGCGGAGGCGCGCCTCGCGGAGGCCCTCCTACGAGCGAAGCGACGTAGGGGGGCCGCAGCGAGGTCGCCGGAGCGCCCGTGAGCGGAGGAGGACGGCGCGCGGAGGTCCCGTGGGAGCGAAGCGAGTACGGGGCCGGAGCGCGCCGCCCGCACGGAGCGAACCAGAAACAACCTTCACCCCGACCCCGGAACCTGTTCTGCGGCGGCCCGAAGCTGCCGCCGAAGTTCGTGAGCCGCAGCACATCCTGGGCAAGGCTTCGCGATGCTGGCTGACTCGGCCGGCTCGGGGCCGGTCGGCGCGTTCGGCACCGGAAGCGCGCTGCGGGCGGGGCGCGGTAGGGCCTGGGTTTTGGGAGATTTTTGCCGCAGTGCTGGCGGTGCGCTGCGGGGGTGTCGGCGCTGGCCGGTGCGCGTCCTACCTAGCTCAGAAGGGCCATCGGACAGTCTTCTACTAGTCGTAGGAGGTGGGTCGGCGGGCCCTCGACGGGCCGTAGTCCTACCGAACGTCGAACCTTCGGTGGCGCTTGCGCCAGCGCGTGCCAGAATGACCGACGTGGCCACGGCACCCGTCCTCGAGAAGGCTCCGCCACCACATCCCATGGCCAACCGTCCGTCGATGGTCTCGGTTGGCACCGTGGTGTGGCTGTCGTCGGAGCTGATGTTCTTCGCGGCGCTTTTCGCGATGTACTACACGATCCGTTCGGTCAACAGCGGCAACTGGCCGCCTACGACCGGTGACCCGGCTGGTTCCGAGATCGGCCCGGTGCACCTGCACGTCGCCTACGCGCTGGTCTTCACGATCATCCTGGTGCTGTCCAGCGTGACCTGCCAGCTTGGCGTGTTCGCCGCGGAGCGGGGCGACGTGTTCGGGCTGCGCCGCTGGTACACGATCTCGTTCGTCATGGGCCTGGTCTTCGTCCTCGGCCAGGCGAACGAGTTCTTCCGGGAGAACGAGTTCGGGCTGAACTCGCACGCCTACGGCTCGGTCTACTACCTGACCAGCGGCTTCCACGGTCTGCACGTGATCGGTGGTCTGATCGCCTTCATCATGGTCCTGGCCAGGTCGACCTTCGGGCGCTTCACGCCGGAGAAGGCGACCTCGGCGATCGTCGTGTCGTACTACTGGCACTTCGTCGACGTCGTCTGGATCGGCCTGTTCGCGACCATCTACCTCCTCCAGTGAGCGACATGACTGCATCCACCGGCAACGAGAACGACATGGCCGCGCCCACCGGTCCCGCCGACGAGGCGGCCGCGGTGACCGCGTCGACCGACGTGACCGAGGCGGCGGAGGTGAGCGACGTGGCCGGGGCGGTGGAGATGGCCGAGGCGAGCGACGTGACCGAGGTGGCGGAGCCGGAGGCCGGGCCGACGGAGCCGGAGGCCCAGGCGGAGGACGCCGAGAAGCCGGAGGCAGCCGCGTCGGCGCCCCCCACGGGTGTACGCGGGCGGCTGGTCACCAGGACCTCCCGCCGGTCCCGCGGCCCGGCCAGCGCGCGCCGCCGGCGCCGCTCGTCCACGCTCGTCCTCTCGCTCGCCCTCATGGCCACGGGCGTGCTGTGGTCGGTGCTGGCGCCCAGCGGCAGCGCGGCGGACTCGACCGACAACGCGGCGGTCAAGGCGGGCCGCGCTCTCTACGTGCAGGGCTGCTCGACCTGCCATGGGCTCAACGCGGCCGGCACCGTCTCCGGCCCGAGCCTGATCGGCGTCGGCTCCGCCGCGGTCGACTTCCAGGTGTCCACCGGGCGCATGCCGCTCGCGCACCCGGGCGCCCAGGCAGAGCGCAAGGACCCGAGCTACTCGGAGACGCAGATCGACCAGCTCGCGGCCTACATCCAGACGCTCGGCGGCGGCACCACCACGCCGGAGATCAGCAAGGATGACCTCGCCGACGCGGACCTGACGTACGGCGGCGAGCTCTACCGGGCGAACTGCGCACAGTGCCACCAGTCCGCGGGCGCGGGCGCTCCGCTGACCTACGGCAAGTACGCGCCGGCGCTGACCAACGCGACGCCGGAGCAGATCGTCGAGGCCATGCGCGTCGGTCCCGAGTCGATGCCGGTGTTCGGTTCCGGCCAGATCGACGACGAGGGCGCCAAGGCGATCGCGGCCTACATCATCATGAACCGCGACACCCCCAGCCCCGGTGGCCACAAGCTGGGCAGCTACGGCCCCGTCCCAGAGGGCCTGCTCGGCTGGCTGATCGGCATCGGCGGCCTGCTCGGCGTGTGCCTGTGGATCGGAGCGAGGCAGAAGGTATGAGCGAGCAGGACGACACCTCCACCGGAGGTGGGAGCGTCTTCGACCGGGTGAAGCGCCCGGCCGGGGGCGGGCCGGCCGGCGGGAGCGGTGGCGCCGGGGCCCCGGAGGGCCCCGAGGTGCTGGGCACCCCGCCGGCTCCGACCGACTCCACCCAGCTGGAGGAGCACACCTCCTGGCGGCACGCGGGCGTCGCGCACCGGCCGCCGCGGGCCGAGGACGTCGACCGGCGCGCCGAGCGGCGTGCCGAGCGGCTGATCGCGCTCTGGTTCACCGTCTCGGTGATCGGCACGCTCGGCTTCATCGTCGCGAACTTCGCGGGCGACAAGCACAAGGCGTACTACACCCCGTGCCTGGGCCTCGGGATCGCGCTCGCCGTCGGCGGCCTCGGCGTCGGGATGATCCTGTGGGCCAAGCGGCTGATGCCGCACGAGCAGGCCGTGCAGGAGCGGCACTCCTTCAAGAGCACCGACGTGGAGACGGCGGTCCTCGAGGAGGAGGTGGCGCTCGGCTTCGACGCCATGGGCCTGGGCCGGTTCAAGCTGGTACGCCGCAGCCTGCTTGGTGCTGGCGCCGTGCTCGGCGGCCTCGCGGTGGTGCCGCTGCTGAACCTCACGAACGCCAAGCCGGGCAAGAAGCTCGACCACACCCACTGGGTGAAGGGCGCCCGGATGGTCACCGGCGAGGGACGGTTCGTCAAGCTCGGCGACATCTCCATCGGCGGCATCGAGACCGTCTTCCCGGCGGTGCCCGTCAAGGACGCGGGCGGCACCACCAGGTTCGAGCCCCAGCTGGACCTGCACACCAAGGCCGACAGCGCCACGATCCTGGTCCGCCTCGAGCCGGGCATCAACAAGCCCCGGCCCGGGCGGGAGAACTGGGACCTGGCGGGCCTGGTCGCCTACTCGAAGATCTGCTCGCACGCCGGCTGCCCGGTCAGCCTCTACGAGCAGCAGACCCATCACCTGCTCTGCCCGTGCCACCAGTCGGTGTTCGACGTGCCGGACGGCTGCCGCGCCATCTTCGGCCCGGCCAGCCGGTCGCTGCCGCAGCTCGCGCTCGGCGTCGACGGCGATGGCTACCTCATCGCCCGGGACGGCGACTACACCGAGCCGATCGGGCCCGCGTTCTGGGAGCGCTCATGACGACGACGCACGGGCCGGCCGGTTCGCCCGCGGCCGCCCCGAAGCTCGAGAAGCGGCCGAGCCCGGTTCGCAAGCTCAACCGGGCGGCGGACGAGCGGTTCCACACCCAGCGGGCGCTGCGGGAGAACCTGAACAAGGTCTTCCCCGACCACTGGTCGTTCATGATCGGTGAGATCGCGCTCTACAGCTTCATCATCCTGATACTGACCGGGATCTACCTGACGCTGTTCTTCGACCCGAGCAACACCGAGGTCATCTACAACGGCTCGTACGTCCCGCTCAAGGGCGTGGAGATGAGCCGGGCGTACGCGTCGACGCTGGACATCAGCTTCGACATCCGGGCCGGGCTGGTGTTCCGCCAGATCCACCACTGGGCGGCGCTGCTGTTCGTCGCGTCGATCATGGTCCACCTGTTCCGGGTGTTCTTCACCGGCGCGTACCGCAAGCCGCGCGAGATCAACTGGCTGATCGGTGTCGGCCTGCTGGTCATGGGCATCTTCGAGGGCTTCGCCGGCTACTCGCTGCCGGACGACCTGCTCTCCGGCACCGGCCTGCGGATCGCCTCGTCGATCGCCCAGTCGATCCCGGTGGCCGGCACCTGGGCATCGTTCCTGCTGTTCGACGGCGAATGGCCCGGCATGAACTTCCTGCCTCGGCTCTACGTCGCGCACATCCTGCTGATCCCCGGCCTCCTGCTCGCGCTCGTCGGCGCGCACCTGGGCATCCTCTGGTACCAGAAGCACACCGACTTCCCCGGCCCGGGCAAGACCGAGGACAACGTCATCGGCCACCGGGTGTTCCCGGTGTTCGCGGTGAAGTCCGGCGGGTTCTTCATGATGGTCTTCGCGATGCTGGCGCTGCTGGGTGGCCTCGCGCAGATCAACCCGATCTGGGTGTTCGGCCCGTACGACCCGTCGAAGGTCAGCTCGGCGTCTCAGCCGGACTTCTACATCGGCTTCCTGGACGGCTCGACCCGTCTCATGCCGCCCTGGGAGTTCCGCGGGCTCGGGCACACGGTGGCCGCGGTGTTCTGGCCGACGGTGATCCTGCCCGGCATCCTGTTCACGCTGCTGGCGCTGTGGCCGTGGCTCGAGTCGAAGTTCACCGGGGACCGCGAGTCGCACAACTTGCTGCAGCGGCCGCGGGAGGCGCCGACCCGTACCGCGATCGGCGCCATGTCGATCAGCTTCTACCTGGTGCTGCTGATCTCGGGTGGTAACGACGTCATCGCGAAGACGTTCAGCATCTCGCTGAACGCGATGACCTGGGCCGGCCGAGTGGGGATCATCATCGTCCCGCCGATCGCGTACAAGGTCACCAAGATGATCTGTATCGCGCTTAACAAGCGGGACCACGACATCGCCCACCACGGCATCGAGACCGGCATCATCCGGCAGCTGCCGACCGGCGAGTTCGTCGAGGACCACCGGCCCAAGCCGGACCCGGTGCCCGACTACCCGCTGGTGCCGACGCACCGCTTCGAGCTGCCGGCTCCGGGCCACGGCAACGGCGATGGGCACGCGAAGGGCGGCATCACCACCCGCGCCCGCAAGGCCGTCACCGGCTTCTTCACCGAGGAGAAGACCGAAAGCGGCGAGGAACCGGTAGGCGGCCCCCGCCACTGAGGCGGGCGCCGCCTGGTCGGGCGCGGAGCGCCCTCCCGGTCTTGGTTCCGGGCACAGCCGTGTGGCGGTGGCTCGGCCTGTCTGGGGTCGGGGACGTGATTGGGTTGGCGCCAGCGCTGATGCGCGGTCGCTTGCTGTGGCTGGATTGAGTGATTTGCCCGCTGGAGCGGTGCGGCACGCATCGTCGCTGAGGGAGGCACGTCCGCGAGGGCGTGTCTCCTTCAGCTCTTTCCCGGCGCAGACGTGCGGGCGGAGCGGTGGGGTTCGCCTGGGCGGTGGGTGAGGTCCCGGTGGTCGGTCCGTGGCGGCGGGGGGAGCTCGGCCGCGGCCCTGGCGGCGCCGGCGGCGGGCCAGGCCCAGGTGCCAGTGAGCTGGACGAGCCGGGCGCCGGGGGTGGCGAGCCAGCGTTCGATCCGCTCCATCTCCTCGGCGCTCGCCGCCGGCGTCGGCCCGGGGCCCGGGCGGACGGTCTCGGCGGTGGCGACGACGGCATCCACCCAGGGACGCGGGTCGACGCCCCGCGCGACGGTCGCGGACGCGGCGAGCCGGCCGTACCGGATGACGGCCAGGTCCCAGCCACGGTCGGCGGTGGGCACGGCGCCCACCAGTTCGGGGACGACACCCAACGCGGTCAGCCGCTGCTGACGGGCGGAGGCCCGGACAAACGCGACCATCCGATCCCTGGCCAGCGCTGCCTCCTCGAACCGGGTCTGCGCGGCCAGCACGGAGATCCGCGCCCGCGCGGCGGCGACGACGACCGTCGGGTCGCCCGCCATCGCCTCCCTGGCATCGGCCACGACCGCGGCGTACTCCTCCAGGGACTGCCGCCCGTCGCAGGGCGCGCCGCACTTGCCGAGGTCCGCGAGCGCGCAGGCCGGGTTCGACTGCCGCGGTGAGAGCCGCCCTCCGCAGCGGCGCAGTGCCACCGCCTCCTGCAGGCCGTCAGCCGCCAGCTCGGCCCCGCCGACGCGGCCGAAGGGGCCGAGGTAGGTTCCGCCGTCGGCGCGCACCTGGCGCACTCTGGACAGCCGGGGAAACGGCTCGTCGGTGAGGCGCAGGAACACCGTGCGCTCCGGGAACCGGGAGCGGCGGTTGTAGGGCGGTTTGTGCTGGGCGATCAGACGCAGCTCGCGCACCTCCGCCTCGAGCGTGTGCGCGCACTCGATCGCGTCCACCCGCTCCGCGGCGGCGACCATCTCGGCCATCCGGGTGCGCGTCTCGCTCGCGGTGAAGTAGGTGCGTACGCGGGCGCGTATCGAGGCCGACTTGCCGACGTAGAGCACCCGGCCGGAACCATCACGGAACAGGTACACCCCGGGGCCGGTGGGCAGGTCGTCGGCGAGCGTGCGCTTGCGCCGCTGGGCGGGGGAGACCCTGTTGCTGTACTCGTGGACGTCCTCCAGCGTCCTTACTCCGAGGTTGCCGAGCCGCTCGAACAGGCCGTGCAGGACGTCCACCGTGGCGCGGGCGTCGGCGAGCGCGCGGTGACGCGGCTCGTGGCGAGCGTGGAACAGCCGGGCGAGCGAGGACAGCTTGTTGTCGGGGCTCTCGTCGCGCGTGACGACCCGGCGGGCCAGCCTGACGGTATCCAGGTGCTCCCAGGCGGGGACGGGGTAGCCGACGCGTTCGCAGGCCGCCTTGAGGAAGCTCAGGTCGAAGCCGGCGTTGTGCGCGACGAGCACCGAGCCGCGGATGAACTCCAGGAACGCGGGCAGCACCTCGGCCAGCGCGGGCGCCGTCGCGAGCATCGAGTCAGTGATCCCGGTCAGCACGGTGATCAGCGGCGGCACAGCGTTCGACGTACGCACCAGTGTGGCGAACTCGGCGATCACCTCACCGCCGCGGACCTTCACCGCGCCGAACTCGGTGATCTCGGAGTCGGCCGGCCCGGTGCCGGTCGTCTCCAGATCGAACACGACGAAGGTGACGTCCCGCAGCGGCCGGCCCAGCTCGTCGAAGCTGCCCTGCCGCCCGCCGGCTGGGGCCGGCGCCGAAGGCTCAGGTGACACACCGCGAACCTAGTGACGAGGTCCGACACTCCACGAACCGGTGACCAGGTAGCGGGTGATGTGACATCCGGCCGCCGTCAGCCTGCCGCCTGGCTCCCCTGTGATCATGTTCGGTGGCCTGACGATGTCTGGCTGGCTGATCGGGCCCGTCGCGGTCCAACTGGCCGACGGCACCCGCCTCGTGCCCATCGGGCCGATGCGTTCCCGGTTGCCCGAGTCCCTCGTGCTCGAGCCGACGACGACGCGCACCTGGCCGGCCCGGTGGAATCGAGCGGCCTTCTTCGCTCTCGTCGGCACCGCCGTGTGCGGCACGTTCGCAACGATGATTGCCATCGCCGGCAGGCTATTCCGTCGGAGCGATCGCGGCCGGCGCGCTGGCTCCGGGGTCGCTGGGGGCGCCTTTCTCGTCAACGCCTGGGCCGGTCACGGTGATGCGCCGCCCTGGCCATGGGAAGTCGGCCCGCGCCGCCCGGCTGGGCGCGGCTGCGGCTACGCGAAGGGGCGGGTGAAGGCGGCGGGGCCGGCGGTGATGACACGGAACTCGTTGCCCTCGGGATCGGCGAGAAGGTAGCCGGCCTCGCCGACGGCCTCCAGGCGGCGGACTCGCCGGGCGCCCAGGGTGGCGAGCCAGCTGGCGACGCGCTCGGCGTCGACCGCGTAGAGGTCGAGCTGGAGACGGTTGCGCGCCGGCCCGAGCTTGCGGACCTGGCGCAGCAGCAGCTTCGGCCCCGCACTCGCCGGGTGGCGCAGTTCCGCGGTGTCACCGTCGCGGAGGGTTACCTCGTATCCCAGCGCTCTGGACCAGAAGCGGATCATTCGGTCGACATCCACGCAGTCGACCCCGACTCGCGCTACCCTCAGCCCGTGCGTCTCAAACCTGGCCACTCGCGCATGATGCCGCATTGCGGGTGCCTTGGTTCATCGGTGGCCGGCGTGTTGTGAAACGGTCATCGATCCGAGCCGGCCGAAGGGCCCGGCGGCGGGCCGCGTCCCGCTAGATCCCTTGGGGCACCTGGATCGGTAGGGTCCTGGCCATGCCGACTATCTTCACCCGGATCATCAACGGGGAGCTGCCGGGTCGGTTCGTCTACGAGGACGAGCACACGGTCGCCTTCCTGACCGTTGCCCCGATCCGGCCGGGCCACACGCTCGTCGTGCCGCGCCTTGAGGTCGACCACTGGATCGACCTGCCGGACGCCGAGCAGCGCGAGCTGTGGAGCGCGGCGGCGAAGGTCGGCAGAGCGATCCAGGACGCGTTCCAGCCGCGCCGGGTCGCGGCGATCATCGCGGGGCTGGAGGTGCCGCACGTGCACGTGCACCTCATCCCGATCGACAGCGAGAAGCAGCTGGACTTCGGCCTCGCGGATTCCAGCCCGACGCCCGAGGCGCTGGACGAGGCCGCCGAACGGATCAGGGCCGCGCTCGCCTGACCCGCGGCGCGAACTCCACGGGGCTGCCGGGAGCGTGGCGACGAGGAGGACGGTCAGCCGGCCCTGCGGGCGCGGCGGCGGGGGCCGGCGGCATCGGGGCGGCGCGCCCGGGGTCCCTGCCGGATCGGCGAAGCCGCATCCGGGAGGTTCGGGGAGCGCCGACGCGGGCCGACCGCGAACGGCTCGGGAAGTGGAATCATCTGCTGCGCCGTCGGGACCTCCGCCGCGGCGCCGCCGTCAGCCGGCACGACGTCCAACGGCGTCACCAGCCGGAGCCTCGGCAACAGGCCCGCGTCGGCGAGCAGCGCGAGCGCTCGGCGCTCGTCCTCATCCCACTCCACGACCGGTGGTGGTGCCAGCAGCACCGACAGCACACAGTCCTCACACGCGTCCCCACGCGCCACGCACGAATCACAGTCGATCAGCATCGCGCTCACCTCTGTCGCTCACACTGTGTCATCGCTGACGGTAGACGCGTGGTCCGACAGTTTTTCGCGACGTGGGTGTCGCCTCAGCGCTCCAGCCGGGCGAGGAGGGCGGCGGAGGGAACGGCGCGGGCACCGGCGGCCGCGCAGGTCTCGGCGACCTCACGGTCAGAGGTCACGACCACCACCGGGCGGCCGGAGGGCTCGGCACGGACCAGCCGGACGATCTCCTCGTCGGCGAGCTCGCCCAGCCGGCTGAACAGCACTCGCACGCCGCGTGGTGCCGTCACCCCGACCGGGCGGCTGACGACCGCCGTCGCGTCGAAGACCACGGTGACCTCGGCGTCCGACGCCCGGCCGGCGAGCGGGCCGAGACCGGACAGCAGCCGCACCCGTTGGGCCTGCAGCGGCAGCGCGCCGTAGCCGCGCTTGGTGACGTTGTACCCGTCGATGATCAGGTGGATGCCGGGGATCGCGAGAACCTCGTCGATGACCGTCGGGTCGTCGTCGGGGCGCCCGCGGGCGCCGACCGCGGAGAACGGGTCGCGCGCCTGCCCGTCCTCCGTGGCGCACAGGTCCGCCGGGCGCTGCACCGTGCTGGGCAGAGCAAGCTCGCGGCGCACGCCGTTGGCCGCGCCCATCAGCGTGTCCAGCAGCACCCGCAGGCGGGCGTCGTCGAGGCTGCGCGCGTCGCGCCCCTCTCGCCGGGCGGCGGCGAGCGCCGTCTCCAGCTCGCCGACCCGGGCCCGCAGCCGGCGGGTCTCGCCCTCCGCGGCCCTGACGAGGGCGCGCGCCGCGTCCCGGTCCGCGGCCGCGGCCGCGATCTCCTCCTGCGCCGCTTGCTCGGCGCGGCGGACCCGCTCGGCCGAGCCGCGCATCCGCCGGCGCAGGTCGTCCACCTCCAGACGGGCCGTGGCCAGCTGGTCGCGCAGCTGCGCCCGCTCCGCGCGGCCGCCCTCCTGGACCGCGGCGAGCGCCTCGGTGAGCCGGTCGACCTCCCGGGCGGCCTCCTCGGCCTTGGCCGACACCGCGGCCTGCACGGACGAGGTGGCGGCGACGGCGAGCAGATCCTCCCAGCCAGCCGGGCGCAGCACGAAGGCGACCGCGGCCACCTCGGCCGGCGGCGCCGCGGCCGGCGGGCCGTCGGTCGCCATCACGGCGTCCGCGAGCCCCGGATGGGCCCGCCGGACCCACTCCGCCACCCGGCCCCGGAAGACCGCGTCGTGCTCGACCGCGGCCGCGAGCGGGACCGCGCCCTGCTTGGGCCGGCGCGCGGGCGTGAACCTGCGCACGGCGACGAGGCTCGCGGGCACCTCGGCGTCCTCGAGGCCGGCGAGTGTCTCGGCGGCGAAGGCGACGACCTGGGTGCGTACCTCCACCGGCAGCGGCTCGCTCACCCGGCGTCCGGGGGAGGCAGGTCGACGGGCACGGTACGGACTCCCTGTCGCAGGAACGAGTGGCAGCACTCCAGCGTAGTCCGGCGTCGGAGCCATCACCATCCGCCATGAACCATCACCATCCGCCACGAGCCCGCGAACGCGGCGGGGATGGGACAACGCGTGCCCGGTGCTTCCGCCGGAGCGGGGGACCCGCTGGCCCGGGAGTGCTCCAACCGTCGGGTATCCACGCCGGTAGGTCACCGCGATGTCAATCCCAACGACGGGGAGACAACATTGGCCGAAGGATGTCCCGCGCCGGTTGACACAACCATCGAGAAAGTGTTCGACAAGGGCATTTCCCTTGTGGATGACTGACTTCTGTAATGTCGCGCTATCCATCCCCATGCTCCGTTTTTGGCAGCGGGGTGTACGCCGAGAGGAACACCGTGAGCGACCAGAACCCCCCGACCCCGCCAGATGGTGGGGGTGGAAACGCGCAGAACGGCGGTGGGTGGCCGCCGAGCACCCCAGTGCCGGACTGGCAGGCGGCACCGACTACCAGGGCGGATGGCTCGGCCTGGCCATCGGGCGCCGGCCAGACCCCGCAGGGCGTCACCCCTGGAGCGACGCCGCCGGGCACCCCGACCTCACCCGGCCAGTGGCCCGCACCCCCCGGCTACCAGCAGCCCGGCTACCAGCAGCCCGGCTACCAGCAGCCCGACTACCAGCAGCCCGGCTATCAGCAGCCTGGCTATCAGCAGGCCGGCTACCCGCCGCCCGGCACTCCGCCGCCCGGTGGCTACCCGCCGCCCGGCACTCCGCCGCCCGGTGGCTACCCGCCGCCCGGCACGCCGGCACCAGGTGGCTACCCGCAGTCGACGCCCTATCCGCAGGGCGACGCCTACCCGCCCGCCGGTGGCTACCCTCCCTCGCAGCCCGGCTACCAGCAGCCTGACTACGCCCAGCAGGGCGGCTACCAGCAGCCTGACTATGCCCAGCAGCCTGACTATGCCCAGCAGGGCGGCTACCAGCAGACGGGGTACCAGCAGGGCGGCTACGCCCAGCCCGGGACTCCTACCGGCTGGACCGGTCAGCCCGGCCAACCCGGTCAGCCCGGCCGGCCAGGCCGCTCCAACCGCAACGTGGTCATCCTCGTCTCCGCGCTCGTGGCGGTCCTGGCGATTGTCCTCGGCGTCGTCATCGCGCTCGCGGTGAGTGGCGACGACGGTGACAACACGCCGATCACCGCACCGCCGGTGACCACGCTGGGGACAGGTACCCCGTCTCCGGCGCCGACGCAGGCATCCAGCGGGCCGGTCACCGCGCCGTCGACGCGCCCGGGGCCGGCCGGCTGCACGCCGATCAGCCCTCCGGGAGGCGCGCCCGCGGCGGGCGTCGCCGACATCGGCCAGACGGCGACCGTCATGGGCGAAGGCACCAGCGACCTCACCACCTACACCGCGCGGATCACGCTGAACAGCATGTGCCGCACCACGGCCCCGGTGACGACATACGGCGACCCGCCGGAGAACGGCGTCTTCATCGTCGCCAACTTCACGGTGCAGATGGTCACCGGCAAAGCCAACGTCTACCCGCTGAGCTTCTTCGGCCAGACCACGGACGGCACCCGGTACGACGCCAGCTACGAGGAGGTCGGGTCGCGGCTGGACGCCGATGACCTCGCGGCCGGCCAGCAGGTGCGAGGCAACATCGTCTTTGACGTTCCGGACGACAACCACCTCGTGTACTGGGAGCCGCTGTTCGCCACGTCCCGGGCGAACTTCCGCTACTGATCGGCACCCCACTCGGGGACCTGGCCCAAGACCCGGCCCGGTCCCGACAGACAACCTCATCGGCCGGCGGCGGTGGCTGGCGCCCTCCGGCGCCGGCCGCGGCCATGGCACGTCCCGGTCGGGTCCTCGGGCCGTGGCCCGGCCGTCAGGCCGCGCGGTCGCCCGACGCCGCGATGACCTCGCCGAGCCGCACGCTCCGCCGCGCGTGCCCTTCCGGTAGGGAGGGGCCAGCGGTGGAAGGGCCGGTAGAGGACCATGGGCGCATGCGGGTGCTCGTGGTGACCAACGACTTTCCGCCGCGTGCCGGCGGCATCCAGGCATACGTGCACAACTTCGCGAGCAGACTGCCCGCCGGCGACGTCGTCGTCTATGCGCCCGCGTGGAAGGGCGCGGCCGAGTTCGACGCGGCCCAGAGCTTCCCCGTCATCCGGCACCCGACGTCGCTGATGCTGCCCACCCGGTCCGTGCTGCGCCGCGCCCGCGGGATCGCCCGCGCCGAGCGGTGCGACGCGGTCTGGTTCGGCGCGGCGGCGCCGCTCGGCCTGCTCGGCGCGCCGCTGCGCGCCACGACCGGGATCGAGCGCGTCGTCGCGAGCACCCACGGCCACGAGGTCGGCTGGGCCGCGTTGCCCGGCGCTCGCCAGACGCTGCGCCGCGTCGGCGCGACCACCGACGTCATCACCTACCTCGGCGACTACACCCGACGCCGGATCGGCCCGGCCTTCGGGCCTCGCCCGCGCCTGGAGCGGCTGCCCAGCGGCGTCGACGCGGAGCTGTTCCGTCCCGGCGCCGGCCGCGACGAGATCCGCGCCCGGCACGGGCTCACCGGCCGGCGGGTGGTCGTCTGCGTGAGCCGTCTGGTCCCGCGCAAGGGGCAGGACATGCTGATCCGCGCCCTGCCGAGCTGGCGGCGCCGCTACCCGGACACCGCGCTGCTGCTCGTCGGCGGCGGCCCCTACCGCGCCGACCTGGCCCGGCTCGCCAGGGAGCACGACGTCGAGGACCACGTCGTCTTCACCGAGTCGGTGCCCTGGGAGGAACTGCCGGCGCACTACGCGGCCGGGGACATCTTCGCGATGCCGTGCCGCTCCCGGCTCGGCGGCCTGGAAGTCGAGGGCCTGGGGATCGTCTACCTCGAGGCGTCCGCCGCCGGGCTCCCGGTCGTGGCCGGGGACAGCGGCGGCGCGCCCGACGCCGTGATCGACGGCCGGACCGGTCTCGTGGTCGACGGCCGCCGGCTGGCAGACGTGGCCTCGGCCGTCGCCGAGCTGCTGGACGACCCGGACCGCGGCCGATCCATGGGCGCCGCCGGCCGCGCCTGGGTCGAGCTCACCTGGCGCTGGGATCTCCTCACCAAGAACCTCGTCGAGTTCCTGAGCCCCAGCCCGGCGCGTTGAGGCGCCGCCGACCTTAGGCGCGGCCGAGTTTGACGGTACGAGCCAGGTCCGCCGCGCCGACGAAACCCGCGTCGGGTCCCAGGTCGGCGAGGACGATCTCGGCCTCGGGGCGGTGGCCGCGGCCGGGGAGGGCGGCGCGGAACTGGGCCCTGGCCGGGCCGAGCAGGAGCTCACCGGCGTCGGAGACGCCTCCGCCGATGACGAACCTCGCCGGGTCGAGCACGGCGGTGAGGCTGGCCAGGCCCTGGCCGAGCCAGTAGCCGACCTCCTCGAAGCACTTGATGGCCGCCGGGTCGCCCTCGCGGGCCGCGGTCGTGACGTCCGGGCCGGTCAACTGCCCCAGGTCGCCGCCGGCGAGCTCGAGCAGCCGCCGCCCGGCCGCCGACGAGCCACCGATGATCTCCCGGGCGTGGCGGACCAGCGCCCGGCCGCTCGCGTACTGCTCCCAGCAGCCCTGGCTGCCGCAGCCACACGGGAGCCCGGCCGGTACCACCTGCATGTGGCCGAACTCGGCGCCGACGCCGAACGCGCCGTGGCGCACCTTCCCCTCCACTACCAGCCCGCTGCCGATCCCGGTGCCCACCGTGACGCAGACCAGTTCGGCGCAGTCGCGCCCCGCGCCGAAGCGGTACTCCGCCCACGCCATCGTGTTCGCGTCGTTGTCGACGATCACCGGGCGGCCGAGCCGGTCGGAGATGATGTCCCGCAGCGGCTCGTCGCGCCAGGCGAGGTTCGGCGCGAACATCACCCGCGCCCCGTCGCGGTCGAGCCAGCCGGCGGCGCCGATGCCGATCGGCGCCTCCAGGCCGACGGCGTGGCGGGCGAGCAGCTCGCCGACGACCTCGGCGATCGTGTCCGCCACCAGCGCCGGCTCGTGCCCCGGGGTCGGGCGGCGCACCGAGCCGACGATCCGGCCGTGCTCGTCGACGACGCCCGCGGCCACCTTCGTCCCGCCGACGTCGACGCCGATCGCCAGACCCCGCGCGCCGCCGGCCGGCGCGAGCGGCGGGGGCGGCGCACCCGGCTCGGCGCCGGGCATGCCGGACGTGCGCGAGGCCGGGGGCGCAAAGGGCGCGCCGGACGAGATGGATGTGCCGGATGTGCCGGTCGTGTGCGTGCTACTCACCGATGTCGATCCTCTGTACCCGGCCGCGGGCCGGCCGGGTCTGCTGCGTCGCGGTCTGTCGTGGAGAAGCCTGCCAGCCCGGCGGGTCGTCGTGCTGGTCACCCGTGCCCTGGCCGGGGCCGCCCGCGGGCGGCCAGGCGGCGCGGGCCGCGGCGGCGAGCGAGCTCGCCGCCGCGAGCAGGTGCCCGAGGACCTCCGCGTGGCTGCCGGCGACGCTGGCGAGCAGCCTGCACAACGGGCAGCCGGTGCACAGCGTCTCGCCCGGTCCCACCGCCCAGGGCGGGCCGTGGCGTGGCCCCGGGCCGGGCGTGGGGCCGTCGCCTTGCTCCTGGTCGAACGGGTCGCCCTGGGCGACACCGGGCGGGTACGCGCCGGCCGGGTCCTGACGGGCGTCCCATTGGTCCTCCGGCCCGGAGGGGCCCCAGGCGTCCTCAGCAGTCCCGGGCCAGTCGGCGGCGGCGTCCTCCGCTTCTGGGTCATCGGCGGCGCCGGCCCGCGCGGGGGCGGGCGGGGCGCCGTGCGCCGTCAGCCATTCGCGGACCGCGGCGGTGAGCAGCGCCGCTTCCTGCGCCAGAGTGCCTGGCTCCGGCTGGGCCCGTGGCGAGGTTCCCGCCGGACCGGCGGAGCCGATCGGGGAGGTCTGCTGGGTGTTCTGCTGTGAGCTCTGGGTCACGCCCGCACCCACTGGTCCGGGTCGGGTACGAACGCGACAACCAGCCGGTTGTCGCGCAGCCAGGCGGCGCGGACGTCGCAGCGGCGCAGCGCGGCGGGCAGCGGGAGCAGCCGCCGGTGTGGGCCGACGGTCACCACCAGCTCGTCGCCGAGCCGGGGGGGGGCGCCCGCCCCCCCCGCGGGGGCCGGCACGCCGCCCGCCCGCCCATATCCCGCGTCG
>NZ_JASNFO010000111.1:0-15816 GCF_032027725.1 Pseudofrankia coriaricola
CCCCCACCCGCGGGGCGCCGCGCGGGCCGCGGCCCCCCCCCCCCGGGGCGCCCCACGGCACGCCGAACGACAGCGAATAGCCCTCTTCGGTCCGCTCCACCAGCGGCGCCTCGCTGTCCGCGCCCGCTCTGGCGCCGAGCACGCCCGCCGGGTCGAGCGACCCGTAGGCGGCCGCGCCGAACGCGGCCAGCTCCTCCAGCCCCACCGGCTCGCCGCCCCGGTAGGCGGCACGCAGCACAGGAAGCGGCGCGAACGCGGCCTCGATCTCGCCGAGCTGCTCACGGTGCGACGCCGCCCAGCCGGCCCGCCAGACGTCACCGCCGCTCGGGCCGATCACCCGGTTCGCCACCAGCGCGTCCACGGGCAGGCCGTGCAGCGAGAGCGCGGTGAACACCCGCCGGGTGACCGCCACAGAGGCCGTCTCCGGGGTGAGCACGAGCCGCACGCTGGTGCGCGCCGGGTCGTTGAGCACCTCGCGCAGCTCGGCCGCGGTCGCGCGCAGCCGGGTCAGCACGTCGTAGACCGGCTCGGCCAGGTGGCCGACCCTGGCGGCCAGCCGCGCCGAGCGGGCCAGCGACGGGCGGACCCAGCGCACGAAGCGCCCGTCCGGGGGGAGCAGCCGGCGGCAGTACCAGGACAGCGTCTCCGGGAACGCCAGGAGCCGCAGCGCGTCGGCCGCCGGGCCCGCGTCGACGACGACGAGGTCGTAGCGGCCGGAGGTGAGCTGGTCGCGCAGCTCGAGCAGCGCCAGCGTCTCGCCGACGCCGGTGAGCCCGGCCAGCTCCTCGGTCTCGATCGGGTCGAGGTCGGCGCGCGTCCAGGCGGCGTCCAGTAGCGGCCGGACGGCGTCCAGCCGCCGCTCGAACGAGTCCTGCAGGTCGACCTGCTGGCCGAACAGCCCCGGTTCGAGCTCGACCGGCTCGCCGGCCACCGGGTGGTCGAGCGTGGCCCCGAGCCCCCCGACCGGGTTGAACGAGACCAGGAGCGTCCGGTGGCCGCGCTGGGCGGCGAGCGTCGCGCTCGCCGCGGCTACCGTCGTGGTCCCTCCGCCGCCCTTACCGGTGAACAGCACACACCGCACACGAGCCTCAGCTCTCGACGTTCTTCTCGAGGTCCGAGAACTTCTCGGGGTAGGCGCCGGCGCCGAGCGCCGGCGAGGCCTCGACGTGCCGCTTGAGATCCTTGAGAGCGGCGTCGACGATGCCGCCCTGGATCTTGCGGCGCAGCAGGCCCGGAATCTTGATCTTCAGCTCGACGGTGAGGTCGTAGGTCACCTCGGTCCGGCTCTCACCGAGGTCGTGCAGCGTGTAGCTGCCGTCCTGGGCGGACATCGCCTGGCCCTCGACGAGCGTCCAGGTGACCTTCTCGTCGTCGAGCCAGGTGTACTCGGTGACGAACTCGTCCTTGGCGATGCCGGCGTTCACCCGGAAACGGGCCCGGCTCGGCCGGCCCTCCGGGCCGACTTCGAGAACCTCGGTCTGCTCCATCTGGCCGACCCACGTCGGGTAGTTCGCGATGTCGGCGATGGTGGCCATCACGGTCGCGGGCTTGGCGTTGATGACGATCGAGGCGCGTGCGTGATCGGCCATCGTTGTTAGTACCTCCAGATCCGCCTGGGGCTGACCCGGCCCCCGGCAACGACGTCCCCAACGCATCGGCCAGGTCACCTTGGCCGCGATCGGTTGAATGATCGCACCCATTCCGTGGTGTTCCCTGGGGAGGCCGCCTCACATGCGACGAAATGCATGATCGCATGCTTGGTGGCCGGCCCCCTCGCGAGCCTCCCGGCGTGCGACGCGAGCAGGGTCGCACGTCTTTCGGCTGGCCTCTGGATGCCTCCGGAGGAGGGGCGGAGTGACTCCGGCCCACGCCTCCCTCGGCTGGTGGCGGCCGCTCCGTGCCGGGGCGGGCGCGACCGTCACCGATCGATCGACGACGCTACCCGACCGGCATCGGGGCCTCGCCGGCCGACCCGTCACTCCAGCTGCCGGCTGGCCTTCAGCCGGAAGTCGCCTGGCTCACCTCGCCGGCCGGGCGACACTGTGCCTCCTTTGGCTTGCCGCTGCACCTCTCGGCAGGCCGCCGGAGATGTGAGGAGAAGCATGATCGCATGTTCTTGGCCTACCGCCGTGCCCCCGTGGTGGGCCGCCGGAGATGCGAGGAGAAGCATGATCGCATGTTCTTTGGCCTACCACTCGAGTACGAAGGGCGTGCCGCGGGCGTTGAAATGCCCGACGTTCACGCAGCGCGTCGAGCCAATATACAAAGAGTCGACAAGCGGTTGGTGGACGTGGCCGAACAGTGCGTACTTCGGCTGCGTGGCCTGGATGGCCTCCAGCACCGCCTCGCTACCCCGCTCGAACCGGCCGGCCTCGATGTCGTACACGAGCTCCGGCACGTGCGGCGGGATGTGGCAGCACAGGACGTCGACCTCGCCGACCGCCGCCACCTTCGCGGCGAACGTCTCGTCGTCGATCTCGTAGGGCGTGTTCATCGGGGTCCGCAGGCCGCCGCCGACGAACCCGAAGCGCAGCCCGCCGATGTCGACGGTCTGGCCGTCGAGCAGCGTGACGCCGTCGCGCAGGTACTCCGGGTAGAGGTGCGGCAGGTCGACGTTGCCGTAGGTGAGGTAGGTGGGCGTCGGGAACGCCGCGAACAGCTCCGCGTACTGACGGCGGATCGCCGTCTCCATGATGGTGGCGCGGTCGCCCTCGAGGCTGGCCCACAGCCCGCGCGACCATTCCCTGGCCTCGTCGAATCGCATCTCGGTGCGCAGCTGGATCATCCGGCCGACGGCGTCGGCGCCGAACAGGCTGCCCATGATCCCGCGGCCGTGGTCGTGGTAGTCGATGAACAGGACCAGGTCGCCTAGGCAGACAAACGCGTCGGCGCCCTCCGCGGCGGCCGGGAGCGCGTCCGCCCGTCCGTGCACGTCGCTCACCACGTGGACCCGCATGTCCGAAGCTTAGAGCCCCGTGGGCCGCAAACGGATGCCCGACGGACCAGGTACGCGTCATGCTACTGAGCAGTAACCGGGGCGTCTCCTTTCCAGGAACGCCACCGTTTCGGACCGGTTTCGGATGGCTGGAACGGACGGTCGGGCGCGCCGCGCGGTTCGCCGGCACCCTCGCGCGCGGACTAACGTCTGACCTTGGCCCCGCCAACCGGGACATGCCCTGCCCGCGACCCCGCCCACCCGCGACCGCCCACCCGCGCGACCTGCCCCGTGCGCGTGCCGACGTGGCCGAGGCAACCGGCCCCGCGAAACCGAGGAGCCCTTCCGGTGCCCGAGTTCACCTCACCAGCCCTGGTCACGCTGCCCGACGACGTGACCCTCACCGACGGCGTCTTCGAGCTAGTCCGCGACCGTCCCGACCAGGTGGTGATCCGGCACAAGGTCGACGGCGAGTTCGTCGACATGACGTACCGGGACTTCTTCGACCGGGTCATGGCGACGGCCGGCGGTCTCGTCGCCCACGGGGTGGGGCCTGGCGACCGCGTCGCGCTGATGAGCCGGACCCGCTACGAGTGGACCGTCCTCGACTACGCGATCTGGATGGCCGGCGCGGTGACGGTGCCGGTCTACGAGACCTCCAGCGCGGAGCAGATCGAGTGGATCGTCACCGACGCCGAGGTGACGCTCGCGGTGGTCGAGACGCCGCGGCTCGCCGAGCTGGTCGCCGAGGTCCGCGACCGGACGCCCGCGCTGCGCGAGGTCCTCGTCATCGACGACGGCGCGCTGGAGACCCTGCGCGCTGATGGCGCCGCGGTCACCTCGGATCAGCTGGCGGCCGCGCGCGCTGGCGTGCGCAGTGACAGCCTGGCCACGATCATCTATACGTCGGGCACCACCGGCCGGCCGAAGGGCTGCGAGCTCAGCCACGGCGCGCTGTTGTTCGACGTGCTGGCGGCGGAGGCGCACCTGCCGGAGCTGTTCAGCAAGCAGAGCGACCCGTCGACGCTGCTGTTCCTCCCGCTGGCGCACGCCTTCGCCCGGCTCGTCCAGAACGTGGCGGTCCTGGTCGGCTTCCCGCTGGCCTACTCGGCGGACGTCTCCACGCTCGTCGACGACCTCGCCAAGTCCCGGCCGAGCTATCTGCTCGCCGCGCCGCGGATCTTCGAGAAGGTCCACGCGCGTGCGCGCCAGACGGCGCACGCGAGTGGTCGGGGGCGCATCTTCGACGCCGCGGAGAAGGCCGCGATCGCCTACAGCCAGGCGCTCGACACCCCGGGCGGCCCGGGTGCCGGCCTGCGGCTGCGGCACGCGCTGTTCGACCGGCTCGTCTACACGCGGCTGCGGGCCGTCCTCGGTGGGCGCGTCCGCTACGCCGTCAGCGGCAGCGCGCCGCTGTCCGAACGGCTCGGCCACTTCTTCCGCGGCCTGGGCGTGGTCGTCCTGGAGGGCTACGGCCTGACCGAGACGGCGCCCGCGCTGTCCGCCAACCAGCCAGGTCACGTGAAGATGGGCACGGTCGGCCGGCCGTTCGGCGGGGTGACGGTCCGCGTCGCCGACGACGGCGAGGTCCTCGTCCGCGGCCCGCTGCTGTTCAGCGGCTACCACGCCAACGAGACCGCCACCAAGGAGGCGCTGGACGCCGACGGCTTCTTTCGTACCGGCGACCTCGGCACCCTGGACGCGGAGGGCTTCCTGCGGATCACCGGCCGCAAGAAGGAGATCCTGGTCACCGCCGGCGGCAAGAACGTCGCCCCGGCGCCGCTGGAGCAGCGGCTGCAGACGCACCCGCTGATCAGCCAGGCGATGGTGATCGGCGACCGGCGCCCGTTCGTCGCCGCGCTGCTCACCCTCGACGAGGAGGCGCTGGAGCCCTGGCTCACCGCGCACGGCCGCCTCGCGAGCACTCCGCCGGCCGAGCTCGTCCACGACCAGGAACTGCTCGCGGACCTGCAGGGCGCGGTCGACGCGGCCAACACGTCCGTCTCGCACGCCGAGGGGATCAAGAAGTTCGCCGTGCTGCCGGTGGACTTCACCGTCGAGAGCGGCGAGCTGACCCCGAGCCTGAAGGTCCGCCGCTCCGCCGTCATGGACAGGTTCGCCGACACCGTCACCGACATCTACGGCGCCCCGGCCGAGAAGTAGCCCGCGGCGCGCCCGGGAGAAGGGCGCCGCGGCCCGCGGCCGGTGGGCTCTACCGGCGGGTGGCCCGGTGCCTGCCTCCGGGGGCGTCGGGCGGCTTGGACGGCGAGTCCTCCACGGTGCCGGCGATCTCCTGCCCGGCGCGCGCCGGGTCGCCGCCGTGCCCGGCGTACGCGGTGTTGGGGTACAGCTGGTCGAGGGCATCACCACCGGGCGCGCCTGAACCCGGGACACCTGGACCGTGGGTGTCTGAAACGTAGGTGTCCGAAATGGGGGCGCCTGGGCCGTCGGCGTCGGTGCCGTAGGTGGCCGCGCCATGGTCCGGCACCGCGCGGCCGGCGGCGCCGTGGCCGGCGCTGGTCACGGCATGACCGTCGTCGGCGTAAGTGTCGTCGACATAGCCGTCGCCGACGGCGGCGTGACTGTCGTTGGCGTCGCCGTGGCCGGCCGCCACGCGGGTTCGGGAACCGGCGCGCAGCCGGCGAAGCTTCAGGAACGGGACGCCGAGCAGCGCGCCCATGCCGACCGCGCCCAGCAGCGGCAGCGCCCACAGCAGCGGGCCGGCGTAGCTCGCGGACTTCGCCTCGCCGCCGCCACCCGAGGGAGCCGCGGCCGGTGTCCCGGTGGTGGGGGCGGCGGCTACGGCCGGGCACGCCGCCGCGCTCGCCGCCGGCGGCGGGGCCGGCGCCTGGCCGGACGGGGCGCGGGTGACCGTGAGCGAGACCGCCGTGGCGCCGGGCTCGGCGGCCAGGCACAGCAGCGCCGAGCCGGCCCTGGAGAGCACCTTCGCGCCGGTCACCTGGACCTGGTAGCCCGTCGGGTAGGCGGTCGCCGGCAGGCTGACGGCGGTGAGCAGCCCGTCCGGCGCCGGCTTGCCGACAGGCAGCGTCGTGTCGTAGCGCAGGGTGAACGTGCCGGCGCCGTCGACGCCGAACTCGGACAGGTCACCCGCGACCGCGATCGGGTAGGGGCGGGCGAGCGCCGCGGGGAAGGCGGCGGCACCGGGGGAGCCGCCGGCCCCGGCGGGGTAGAGCCAGCCGATCTGGTTGCCGTCGGCGGCGGCGGTGAACGCGGCGACGGCGCCGTCCCCGGTGCCGGCCCAGCCGGTCAGGTAGCCGGCCGGGTCGTTGACCGCGACCGTCGCCGTCCGGTCGAACGGTGCCGGTCGTTCGCGCCAGAGCAGGTGGAACGGGTCGGCGGTGACGACGGCGGCCGCCGCGCCGGGGGCACGCGCGGCCTCGGTGGCCGTGAGTTCGTAGCCGACCAGCCCGCCGGTGCCGCGAAACGCCGTGGCCAGGCGGCCGACCGCCGCCGTCAGCGCCGCCGCGGGCGCGACCCCGCCACCGGGCGCGGGCGCCACCCGCAGCACGACCCGGAAGCCCCGGTCGGTCAGCGTGCGGACGACCGCCGCCGCCTGCGTGAGGCCGGGGTCGCCCGCGATGGAGGAGCTGGCACCGGGGCGCGGGTCGGGAAAGCCGCCGGCGGCGGTCAGGAGAACCGTCACCCCGACCGTGCTGAAACCGGCGCCGACCCAGGCATCCAGGTCGGTGTCGCCGGGGGTCGCCCCGGCGGGCAGCGTCGGGCCGTGCACCACCAGCACCCGGCCCTGGGCGTCGGTCAGGTACTCGTTGGTCCGGGTGACCGTCCCGGGCGGCGCCTGCGCCGTCGGCGCGGTGGGGGACCGCGTAGGCGTCCCGGCGGCGAGCGCCCCCGCCGCCGGCAGCACCGGCGACGCCGGAGCCAGCGCGAACAGGACGCCGGCCAGGACGGCGCCGACGGCGAGCCGGCGGGCGCCTCGCCCCGCCGCCCGGCTTGGCCAGGAATGTGCCCCCACGTCCCCCATCCTGCCGTGTTCACCGTCTCGCGGGTCGGTGGGTCGACACCGCCCGGCAGCCGCCTGGGCGCACCGGGCGCCAGGGCTCACAGGGGTTGCCGGGGCGGTCACGTCTGCGCGCCGGCTACCCGGTGCCGCGGCCCGGGCGAGGGCATTTCCGTCGGCCCGCCGGAGAATGCGCCAAGGCTCGGGCACGAGGACTGTCGCGATGCTCAGCGCTGGAGCGGGTCGGGAGGCAGGTCGACGGCGGCCTCCGGCGCCTGCGGGCGCGGCGGCGGGACATCCGTCGCGGGGTGCTCGGCGGCCGAGGCGCCGGCCCGCGCCGTTGCGGTGGCCGGGGGCGCCCCCGTCGCCCTGGCGAGCGGATTCGGGAACTTGCCCGGCTTGGCGAATGTGGCGGGCCTGGCCGGCGGCTTGCCCGGCTTGGCCGGCTTGGCTGGCTTCGGTGGTTTGGGTGTGCCGGCCGGCTTGGCTGGTTTGGCTGGCTTGGCCGGACCAGCGGGCGATGCCTCGGCGGCGCTGGCGCCGGCGCTCACGACCTCCCGGCCCGGCTTCCCGACCTCCCCGATCTGCTTCGCAGATCGGGCAGGAACCCCGGACCCGGCAGGAACCCCGGCCTCGGCCGCGGCGGCCGTCGCGGCCGCGCGGGCCGTGGCCAGGTCGTCCTTGGCCTTCTGGGCATACATGTCGACGTACTCCTGGCCGGACAGCTGCATGAGCTCGTACATGATCTCGTCGGTGATCGAGCGCAGCACGAACCGGTCGTCGGCCATGTCCTCGTAGCGGCTGAAGTCCAACGGGCGGCCGATGCGCATGCCGACCTTGCGGATCCGCGGGATCGTGCGGCCCTGCGGCTGGACCTCGAACGTCCCGAACATCGCGACGGGAATGACGGGCACCTTCGCTTCCAGGGCCATCCTGGCGACGCCGATCTTGCCGCGGTAGAGCCGGCCATCCGGCGAGCGGGTGCCTTCGGGGTAGATGCCGAGCAGCTTGCCCTGGCTCAGGACGCGCACCCCGGAACGCAGCGCGGCGTCGCTGGCCTTGCCACCACTGCGGTCGATCGGCAGCTGCCCGACGCCGCTGAAGAACATCCGCTTCGCCCGGCCCTTCAGCCCGCTGCCGGTGAAGTAGTCGATCTTGGCGAGGAACGTCACCCGCCGCGGGACCATCAGCGGCAGGAAGATCGAGTCGAGGAAGGACAGGTGGTTGCTGGCCAGGATCGCCGGCCCTTCCGCGGGCACGTTCTCCGGCCCCTCGATCCAGGGCCGCCAGAACGTGCGCAGGAACGGGGACAGGACCACCTTGAGCATCCAGTAGAACACGCCAGCTCCCTGCTCGGCCGCGCCGCGGCCACCCGCCCTCCCGGCGCCCGGACCCTGTGCCACGGTCCGTCCGCACCGTGATTCCTTGACGTCCGGTTCCCCAGCATCCGGTTCCCCAACGTCCGGCTCCCCACCATCGTGGGTCCCCGGCATCACGGTGCCATCGTCGCGCCGTGGCCGCGCCCGATGGTCGAAACGACCCTAGCCTTCCGAGGGGGCGCCCGGGAGCAATCCCCGCCGCCGGAGTCCGCGCACCCGGCCTCGTCACCATCGGTCCACCGCCAGGCCACTCCCGCGACCCAACCAGGCGGTCGTCGTCGCCCGCGCCGGCACCAGTTGACGTCCTTTGCCGCCCGAACAACGGCTCGTTGCCCCACGGTCCGGTATTCCGCGAATACCCAACCAAGATCCTATCCCGAGCTGGGGTCAATCCCGGTCATATCCAGTGACCTGAGCCAGTGACCTGGAAACCGCGCCGTCGGGCCCGCCGGCGCCTCACCATGGGCGTGCGGCGCCCATGGTGGCCGTGGTCTGGCCGGCGGCGCCGTGCGAGCATTCCGGTACCGGGGTGTTCCTGCCCGTGCTTCTGGGGACAGGAGCCTCCGGAGGTGCGAAAGAAGATCATTTTCGCACCTCCTTTGGCTCTCGGCGGACGACGCGTTGACGTGGGAAGGCGGATCAGATGGCTGGTGCCGGACGTACCACGGCGGCATCCGCTGGCGCGGCGGCGAGCTTCGGCCCGGTGCTGCCGGGCGCGGAGCCCTTCGAGCTGGGCGGCGCGGACAGCACTGGCGTGCTGCTGGTGCACGGGTTCACCGGCTCGCCTCAGAGCTTGCGGTCGTGGGGGGAGTTCCTCGCGGCCGCCGGGCTCACGGTGCGCTGCCCGCTGCTGCCCGGGCATGGCACCCGTTGGCAGGACCTCGCCGCGACCGGTTGGCGCGACTGGTACGGCGCGGTCGACGAGGCCTTCGGTGACCTGCGCGCCCGCTGTTCCCAGGTCTTCGTGATGGGCCTGTCGATGGGCGGCACGCTGACGCTGCGGCTCGCCGAGGAACGCGGCGCCGAGGTGGCCGGCGCCGTGACCGTCAACCCGAGCCTCGGCACCGACCGCTGGGACGCGAAGATCGCCCCATTGCTGTCCAAGATCCGGCGGTCGGTCCCTGGGATAGCCAGTGACATCAAGGCCGGTGGGGTCGCCGAGATCGGCTACGACCGGGTCCCGGTGCGCGCCTTCGTGTCGCTCCAGGAGCTGTGGAAGATCACCGTTCCGGACCTGCGGCGGATCGAGAGTCCTGTGCTGACGTTCCGCAGTGTTGTCGATCATGTCGTCGAGCCCAGCTCGGGACGCCGCCTGCTCGCCGGGGTGACGTCCGCGCCGGTGACCGAGCGGCTGCTGCCCGACAGCTACCACGTCGCCACGCTCGACAACGACAAGGAGACGATCTTCCAGGGCAGCCTGGACTTCGTCCGCCAGCACGCCCCCGCGCCCGTCCAGAGCACAGGCGACGCGGCCAGACCGCCCGCCCTGGCCGAGGGCGACGGCTGACGACCATGGCGGACAACCCCGACCCGCGGCCGGCCGACGGCGGCGCCGACCAGCCGGCCGACGACGACGTCTTCGCGGAGCTGGTGGCCCGCTTCGACGACGAGCCGGCGGAGCACACGTGGCCGGAGGCGGAGGACGTCACCCCCGGGTCGGGCGCGGCGGGGGAGGCAGGGCTGCCGGCGACGTCCGCCCGGACGGGCGGCGACGCCGGCGACGGTGATGACGACGAGCCGACCGGCCCGACAGACGCGGCCCCGCCCGCGTCGGGCCTTGCCGACGGCGCCGGCAGGTGGCCGGGCGGCCGAAGCGGCCGCGACCTGCTCGACGACGCGGTCGGCCGTGGCCTGGTCGACGGCTCCGGCTGGCGGCGCCCGGGCGACACCGCGCCGGGCGCCCCCGCGCCGGGCGCCGACGACGGGGACGAGCTGGACGAGGACGAGCACTACCTCCCGCCGCCACCGCCGAAGGCGGGCCGGGTCAGGCCCGCCACCGGGATCGCGATCGGCGCGATCGTGCTCGGCGTGCTGATTCTCGTCATCCCCACGCTGGTGAGCCAGGTGACGAGCGGCGTGGGCGACATCACCGGTGTGGTGCTCATCCTGGGCGGTGTTGGAGGGCTGGTCGCGCGGCTGAGTGAGCGTCCTCCCACCGATGACGACGGGCCGGACAACGGCGCCGTCCTCTGATTGGTTGAAACTCGAACGACGGGGCGCGCAGACGCCCCCGGCGCCCAGCGCCTAAGCGTGGCGCGTCGACCCGAGGTGCGTCACGCTGGGTGGATACCGCCGCACGGGCCGGGCGCCGCCGCCCACTGGACGGACCACGGGCAGGGCCGGGAGACAGCCGCCGCCTGGGGAAGAACCTCGCCTGGCGGGATGGCGCACATGGCTCGGTACCGGCATGATCGTCCGAACACGGCCGGCCGGCTGACCGGCCGCTGGGGTGATCGGGCGATCGAGGGTCGGCTGCCTGGCTGGACGACCGGATGGGCGGCCGCCGGCCGGTGGGCGGGTGTTCGGGGCGGGCAGTGAGACGGGCGGTCCAGGGCCGAGGCCGCCCGCGAACCGGACAGGGAAGGGACGGCGGCGTGCGTTTCTACGAGAAGGTCGAGGTTCACGGGCACCTGATGGATACGGGCGTGCTCGCCCGCGTGCTCGACGACGTGCTCGACTATGGCGGTGACTACGGGGTCGACCGGATCGACCTGGGAAAGACGCACGACGACGAGTCCCACGCGGTGATCACTGTCGGGGCGGACACCGAGGACCTGCTCATGCGGATCCTCATGCGCATCCAGGTTCACGGCGTCAACCGCGTCGACCCGGGCGAGGCCCTGCTGCGCCCGGCCGACCGCGACGGCGTGTTCCCCTCCGACTTCTACGCCACCACCAACCTGGAGACCGTCGTCCACCTCGACGGCCAGTGGGTGCCGGTCGAGCAGCCCGAGATGGACTGTGGCCTGGTCGTGTCCGGCGGCCGGGTGCGAACGGTGCCGGTCGCCGAGGTACGCGCCGGCGACATGATCGTCTGTGGCTCGTCCGGGGTGAAGGTCGTGCTGCCGATGACCGACCACTCCACCCATTCGGCCCGCTCCTACGGCACCTTCGGCGCGATGTCGGTGCCACCGGTGGGGTCGACCCAGCCGCAGGCGATGCTCGTCAGCGCGATCGCCCGCCAGATCCGCGAGGTCAAGGCCGAGGGCCAGCAGGTGCTGTGGGTACTCGGGCAGACGGCGATCAGCACCGGGGCTGGCGGCGCGCTGGTCGCCCTCGTCGAAGCCGGCCACGTCGACGTGCTGTTCGCCGGCAACGCGCTGGCGACCCTCGACATCGAGCAGGCGCTCTACGGCCACCCGATCGGCATCGGCCCGCTGCGCAGCAAGCGGGTGCAGCGCGGCAACGAGCAGCACATCCGCGCGATCAACACGATCCGCCGGGCCGGCTCGGTGCGCGCCGCCGTCGAACAGGGCGTGCTCGCCCAGGGCGTCATGCACGCGATGGTCAAAGCCAACAAGACGTTCGTGCTCGTCGGCTCTGTGCGTGACGACGGCCCGCTGCCAGACGTGCACACCGACGTTCTCGCCGGCCAGCGCGCGATGCGGGCCGCCCTGCGCCGCGTCGGCTTCACCATCATGATCGCGACCGCGCTGCACTCGGTCGCGACCGGGAACATCCTGCCGGCGTCGGTGCCGCTGGCCGCCGTCGACATGAACCCGGCGACCGTCGCCACGCTGACCGACCGGGCCGCCTCGCAGGGGCTGGGCGTCGTCGCCGATACCGGCCTGTTCCTGGAGCACCTGGCCAAGGAGCTCGTCCCCGACTACCACTCACCCGAGCCATCGGCGACCTTCACCGACGGTCGCTAATAGTGATCGTTCTGGCGAGGTGGTGACCCTCGTCGTCGTGGGTGAAGGGGGACGGGTTCACTGGGGGAGTGGGCGGCGAGCGGTATTTCTACGACACCGAGTTCATCGAGCGGCTGGACGGCGGCCACTTCTGGCTCGACCTGGTCAGCATCGGCGCGGTGAGCGAGGACGGGGAACGCGAGTTCTACGCGGTCTCCACCGAGTTCGATCCGACGAGGGCGGGGCCATGGGTCCGGCGCAACGTCCTCGACCAGCTCCCGTCGCCGTCGGCGTCGGTGTGGCGCTCGCGTGCCCAGATCCGCGACGAGCTGCTCGCCTTCCTCACTGCCGACGGCGAGCCGGAGTTGTGGGCCTGGTACGGCGCGTACGACCACGTCGTGTTGTGCCAGCTGTTCGGGATGATGCCGGCCCTGCCGCAGGCGCTGCCGCGGTTCACCCGTGACCTGCGCCAGCTGTGGGAGGAGACCGGCCGGCCGCGGCTGCCCTCGCCACCGCCCACCGCCCACGACGCCCTGGTCGACGCCCGCCACAACCTGGCCCGCTGGCGAGTATTGGCCCCCCTGCGCCCGCAGCGAGCTACCACTCCGTAGCGCACTGCGCGAAGGTCGCGCTGCCACCACGCAGCCCAAGCTATGCGGTGAGGAGCCAGCACTACCCAGCCACAAGAGGCGACGGCGCCTCAGCGCAGCGCCAACCTAGCCATGTCGTCAGCCCGGCACCAGGACAGCCACCGCCATATGCACCCGCCCGGATCCAGGCCGGGAGGGCGCTCAGCGCCCGACACGTGGGCGCGGAGCGTCCACGACATGTGGGTGCTAGGGGCGTTCCGCGGCGCGCAGCGCCCGCGGCGGGCGCGCAGCGCCCGCGGCGCCACGAGCACCCACGCCACGAGCGGCAGCGCTTGTGATGGCTGTCACGCGGTCTTACGCTCCGTCATCGATCGGCTTCGTCAACCGTTGGAGGACTTGGGCTGTGAAGATCGGTGTGCTGACGGGGGGCGGCGACTGCCCCGGGCTCAACGCGGTGATCCGCGCGATCGTGCGCAAGGGCATCGGGGTCTACGGACACCACTTTGTCGGGTTCCGCGACGGGTGGCGCGGGCCGCTGGAGAACGACACCTGCGCGCTCGACATCCAGGCGGTGCGCGGGATCCTGCCGCGCGGCGGCACGATCCTTGGCTCCAGCCGGACCAACCCGTACAAGATCGCGGGAGGATCCGGCCGGATCAAGGAGAACCTCGCGGAGCTGGGCGTCGACGCGCTCATCGCGATCGGCGGCGAGGACACCCTCGGAGTCGCGAGCCGCCTGTACGACGATGCCGGCGTGCCGGTCGTGGGCGTGCCCAAGACGATCGACAACGATCTGGCCGCCACCGATTACACCTTCGGCTTCGACACCGCCGTCAACATCGCGATGGAGGCGATCGACCGGCTGCACACCACGGCCGAGAGCCACCACCGGGTGCTCATCGTCGAGGTGATGGGCCGGCACGCGGGCTGGATCGCGCTGCACAGCGGCATGGCCGGCGGCGCGAACGTCATCCTCATTCCCGAGCGGCCGTTCGACATCGACAAGGTCTGCTCTCTCGTCGAGAGCCGGTTCGCGACCCACTACGCGCCGATCATCGTCGTCGCCGAGGGCGCCACGCCGCTGGCGGGGACGATGGTGGTCAAGGAGGGCGAACAGGACTCCTTCGGCCACGTCCGGCTGCAGGGCATCTCCGGGCTGCTGGAGGCGGAGATCAGGGCGAGAACCGGCCGCGAGTCCCGCGCGACCGTGCTCGGCCACGTCCAACGCGGCGGCACCCCGACGGCGTTCGACCGGTGGCTGGCGACCCGCTTCGGCCTGCACGCGATCGACGCGGTCCATGACGGCGAGTTCGGCGTGATGACCGCGCTGCGCGGTACCCGCATCGAGCGCGTCCCGCTGCGCGACGCCGTCGCAGAGCTGAAGCTCGTTCCCGAGGACCTCTACGCCGAGTCCGAGGTCTTCTTCGGCTGACAGGGGCGGGTCGGCGGGGTCTGTCACTGTGCGCCACCGCACGATAGGGGCGCGGAAACTGGCGTGAAACGTTCGGTCGGTGCCCGTACCCTGGTTGGGTGATGGACCTCGGACCTGATGGCGGGCAGACAGAACTCGAGCGGCCGCGGCCTGAACTGGACTTCTGGCGCACGCTCGCTGCCAGTCAGCAGCCCTCCTGGCCGGACCAGGACGCGCTGCGAGCCGCCTATGCCGAGCTTGCCACGCTGCCACCGCTGGTGACGGCCCCCGAGGTCCGCTCGCTCACCGAGCGGCTCGCGGACGTCGCCCGCGGCGAGGCGTTTCTGCTCCAGGGCGGCGACTGCGCGGAGACGTTCGCCGCGAACACCGCCAACAAGATCCGCGACAAGGTGAAGACACTGCTGCAGATGGCGGTAGTGCTCACCTACGGCGCCAGCACCCCTGTGGTGAAGGTCGCCAGGATCGCCGGCCAGTACGCCAAGCCGCGCTCGGCGGACATCGAGCCGTCCACCGGCCTGCCGTCCTACCGGGGCGACGCGGTGAACGGCATCGAGTCGACGCCCGAGTCGCGCCGGCCGGATCCGGCCCGGATGGTCTCCGCCTACCACCACAGCGCCGCCGCGCTGAACCTGATCCGCGCGTTCGCGACCGGCGGGTTCTCGAGCCTGTCCCAGGTCCACGAGTGGAACAAGGCGTTCGTGCGCGACTCGGCCGCCGGCCGCCGCTACGAGCTGATGGCCACCGACATCGAGCGGGCGCTCGCGTTCATGCACGCCTGCGGCATCGATCTCGACCGTACGGCCGAGCTCGGCGGCGTCGAGCTGTACACCAGCCACGAGGGTCTGCTGCTGGAGTACGAGCGGGCGCTGACGCGGGTCGAGGAGGCGACGGACGCGGTCTACGACCTGTCCGCCCACATGATCTGGATCGGCGAGCGCACCCGCGACCTCGACGGCGCGCACATGGACTTCCTGTCGCGGGTCGGCAACCCGATCGGATGCAAGGTCGGCCCCAAGGCGAGCCCTGACGAGGTCCTCGCGATCGTCGAGCGGCTCAACCCCGACCACATCCCCGGCCGTCTCATCCTGATCTCCCGGATGGGCACCGGCAAGATCCGCGACGCGCTGCCGCCGATCATCGAGAAGGTCAACGGCGCCGGCCACCCGGTGGTCTGGGCCTGCGACCCGATGCACGGCAACACGCGCGACGTGAGTGGCGTGAAGACCCGGCACTTCGACGACGTGCTCGACGAGGTGCTCGGCTTCTTCGAGGTCCACCAGCAGCTCGGCACCCACCCCGGCGGCCTGCACATCGAGCTGACCGGCGACAACGTCACCGAGTGCCTCGGGGGCGGCCAGAAGATCGGTGAGGCCGACCTGGGCGGCCGCTACGAGACGGCCTGCGACCCGCGCCTGAACACCAGCCAGGCCCTCGAGCTCGCCTTCCTCGTCGCCGAGATGCTCCAGGCCACCCGCTCCCGCCGCTGAGTTAGCTGGTTCGCTCCGTGCGGGCACGGCGCTCCGGCCCCGTACTCGCTTCGCTCCCACGGGACCTCCGCGCCGTGTCCTCCTCCGCTCACGGGCGCTACGGCGACCTCCGCTGCGGCCCAACCACGTTCGCTTCGCTCCGTGGCCGGGCCTCCGCGGAGGC
>NZ_JASNFO010000112.1:0-45334 GCF_032027725.1 Pseudofrankia coriaricola
ACTAGTGCTGCCCCGCGTAAGTCTTGCTGGGGTTGTCAGGCGGCTTTGAGGGGTTCGCCGGTGTAGGTCCAGCGGTAGGGCTTGGCGGTGCGGTCGTGGACCTCGATGAAGTGGAGGATCTTGTTGGCGAGGTTGTCGCGGGAGGTGAAGTCGCCGCGCCGCAGGAGCTGGCGGGTGAGGGTCGAGAAGAAGATCTCGACCATGTTCAGCCAGCTGGCGTGTTTCGGGGTGTAGGTCACGACGAACCGGGGGTGGGCCGCGAGCCACCGCCGGGTCGCGTGCGCGGTGTGGCTCGACCCGTTGTCCATCACCAGGTAGATCTTCAGTGTCGGGTCGATCGCCTCGTCGAGCCTGGTCAGGAACCAGGTGAAGTTCGCCGAGTTGTTCTTCCCGGGGATGATCTCACCGAGGACCTCGCCGGTGGCGACGTCCATCGCCGCGACCAGCGACACGGTGCCGTGCCGGACGTACTCGAACTCGCGCCTGGCGGGGGAGCCGGGGCGGATCGGGCGGGTCGGGTGGCGCCGCGAGCGGGCGTGGATCGCGGTCTTCTCGTCGACGCTGATCACGACCCCGTCCGCGGGCGGGTGCAGGTAGAGGTCGCAGACCGCGGCGGCGCGGTCGGCGAAGTCCGGGACGGCGGGCCGGTTGAGCCAGCCCCGGACCCGGTGCGGCTTGAGGTCGAGATCGGCCAGGACCCGGCCGATCTGCGCCGGTGACATCCCGACCGTGGGGGCGAGATGCTCGGCGAGCAGCCGGTGCGACCACTGCGACGCCGCCTGTGGGGCGGTCTCGGTGACGGCGGCCAGCACCGCGAGCCGGGCGTCCGGGCCGTAGCGGCGCGGCCGGCCGGGGCGGGGCCGGTCGACGAGCGCGGCCTCGCCGTCGGTGGCGAACCGGGCGCACAGCCGGCGGACCGTGTCCGCGTGCACGCCGTGGCGGCGGCCGAGCGCGACCGGCCCCCACCGGCCGTCGGCCGCGTCCAGCAGGATCCGGGCCCGTCTGACCTGGTCGAACGGGGCACTCACCGTCCCGGCGAGCTTCTTGAACCGTTGACGCTGCGCGGCGCCGAGGACCACCCTCGGACCGCCGGACCAGCTGCCCACCTGAGCACCCACCGCATCCTGGAAGGGACAGTTCCAGGACGACAGGGAAGAACCGGGCAGACCCGCGCGCGGGTCCGACACGCCAAGGCGGGCAGGATAGGGACGTGGCGAAGATCCCCGAGATGGCCCGGGTAGTGCTGGAACACCGGCTGCGCACCCAGCACACCGCCCGCTGGCCCCAGCTGCGCGACCTGACCATCCGCTACCGCGGCGACTTCGCCTACCTCGACGCCGTCTTCGCCGACGAGGCGGACGACGCGGCCCCCTACCCGCTGTGCCGGCTGCGCTACACCGGCCAGCCCGACCAGTGGGGCTTCGCGATCTACCTCGACAGCCGCGGCGCCTACGAGGACTCCTACCTGCCGAGTGGCGAGTCCGTCGGCACGCCCGAACAGGCCCTCAACTGCGCCTGCGGGCTTTACGCCGGCGACCCCACCGCCTGGATCGGCTGATCACCAGCCAGGCCAGCAAGATTTACGCGGAGCTGCACTAGTCGCACCCGCAGTGGACCTATCCGTCATCGGAACCCTCCTCCTCGGCATCCGCCACCTCGCACTCGCCGGCGCCACCACACAGCAGATGCGGCCGGCCTGGCGACTACTCGTGTTCGCACTGGTCACCCTCGCACTCAACGTCGCCGACCCCCTCATCGAACAGAACTACGGCAAAGCAGCCTTCGACGCCGTCGGACCACTCCTCCTCATCGGCTGGTCCGAGGTCGGACCCGGCCTCCTCCAGGCGATGAAAGCCCTCGGCCCCACAGCCTCCCCACCCATGTCCGCCGAGCATTCAAGCCCGCCAGCCCCCGAACACGACACACCAGTGAACCGATCCCCAGCCACCGCCGTAGAGACGGCGAGGGCAGAGCCGCCGCAGGCGCCAAGCAAGGCCCACGAGCAAGATCTACTCCACCGAGCACGAGCCGAAGACGTCCTCCACTGGCAACACCACCAGCGCCCGATCTCCGCAGAAACCCTCCGTAAACGACTCCGCGTCGGCGCCCCAACCTCGCGCAGACTCGTCGCACAGCTACGCACCGACACCCACACCCAGATCGGAGGCAGCGCCATGCAGGTCGACGACCAGCCCCGGCAAAGCTGACCGGAAAGGGCCGGCGATCCCATACTCACCACTACCCCAGCGAGCACAGGATCGCCGTGAAGATCCACGACAATCTATATACGAAACAACGCGCCGGCCCGGACGCTGAGCCCAGCCATCTCTCTTCGATGATCGTCCGCCCGAGAGCGCGGTCGATCGCCGCGTGGAGCCCAGGGTCGTCGCCGAGTCCACATTAGAGTCCCGCGTCAGCGTAAACCGGCGATTCGTACCCGGGCCGGAAAATCTACATGCTGCTCGCCGGACGCGCCCGGTGCGAGCTGGGCGATGCGGGTCTACGGCCACCAGTTCTGCACCCGAAACAGCCATGTTGCGGTGGCTGCGCCAAGAGCACGGTCCGAAACACTGGAAAGAATGGACGGTAGGATGTCCACGACGTCCGAACGGCGATGGGATGCCGCCGCTTCCAGAGCTTGAGTGATGACGGTACCGCGTTGGTCGTCGGGCAGGCAGGGGGCGAGTCCAGCCAGCGCCACAGCTCGGTCGCCGGGGTCATCGATGGTTGCTGCGACGGCAAGGGCTTGGTCGAGGAGCCTGTCCGTCAAGTGGGGTGCCAGCGTCGTTAGTACTTTCGTCCGACGGTTCAGGTAGTCACGATTGGCGTCGACGGCCATGGCCTGGGCCATGGCGGTTTCGCGTTGGTCGACGGGCAGGCGGACGACGAGTCCGGCCAGCGCCACAGCGGCGCAGCCGGGGTCATCGATGCCCACGGCGACGGAGAGCGCTTGGCCGAGGAGGCTGTCAGGCAGGTAGAGGGCGAGCCTCCTCAGCACGTCCGCCTGGAGCCAGAAATGGTCGCTGGTAGCAACGGCGCTCAGCGCCGCGGTGATAACAGGACCGCGCTGCTCTTCGACAAGATGAGGTATGAGCACCGAGAACGCCCATGCCTGGCCATCAGAATTGTCAAGCGTGGCAACGGCGGTCAATGCCTCCGTGAGGTGCGGCGCGAGTCTCCGTTCGGGCAGGTGCGGAGCAAGCGCCGCCAGCGCCGCTGCCCGATCGCGCGGGTGGTGAACGGCGAGAGCCGCAGCGAGCGCCTGGTCAAGGACCAGAGCACGCTCGTCATCGGCAATGCAAGGTGCGAGCTCCGCCAACGCCGTTGCCTTATCACCTGGGTCGTCGATCGCCGTGGCGGTGGTCAGCATTTGAGCCAGGAGGTTGTCGTCCAGATGCTGAGCTAGCTTCACCAGTGCCAGCACCCTGCTCCTTGGACTGTCTACGGTGGTCGCAACCACGAGTGCCTGGTCAAGGAGATCGTCAGGAAGATGGGGTATCAATACCCGGAGCACCTCATCCCTATCGAACCAGCGTTCGAGGGCCGCTGCGGCGGTCAACGCATCGGCCATCGCCGGGCCACGCTGGCGGTCCGGCCGGCGGGCTGCCAGTGCCGCGTGGGCCAACATTAGATCCAACCGGCCGTCGAGAGCGTCCGCCACTGCATTCGCTTGCGCGAGGAGACTATCGGGCAAATAGGGTGCCAAATCGGCCAGCAGCATGGCCCGCAAGTGCGAGGAGCCGACGTCAGCGATAGCGGTCAGCGCTTGCCCGAGAACCACGCCACGTTGCTTGCCGTCGGTGACGTGCGGGGCCAATGCCAGGAAAACTCGGGCCCGGCCGCCCGGGTGGTCGATGGTCATGCCCTCTGCCAACGCTTGGGTGATGGACGAGCCGCGTTCATCAGCCATGTAGGGCGCCAACCGCGCGAGGTTCTCGATCCGTCGGGTCGGGTCGTCGATGGCTCGGACGATCGTCAGAGCCTCCGCGAGTAGAACGCTGGGCAGATGCGGCGCCAGCGCCTCCAAGGCCAGATCCGTCCTGGCAGAGTCCTGCTCACGGAAGGCCGCCGTCAGCGCCGGCGCGAGCGCTTCGGCGCGTTGCTTCTCGGTCAGCTGGGGCGCCAGCAGCGCGAGCGCGAGCGCCTGGGCCAGCACGTTGCCGATGGTCGTAGCGGCGGCCAGAGCCTGGGTAAGCACCGGTGAACGTTGTTCATCGGGCAGGTGAGGCGCCAGCCCTGCCAGCGCCTCTACCCGAGCGCGCCCATGGTCGATGGCGGTGGCGGTGGCCAGCGCCTGAGCGAGAAGATCGTCGGGTAGGTGCGGTGCCAGGTTAGCCAGCGCGTTTGCCCTCCCTTCGGGGTCGGGTTTGGTCTGGGCGTAGGTGAGTGCACGGTTTGGGGTCCAGATGTCAGCTTCGACGAGCCGGGCGAGCAGGGATGGTGGGATGTTTCCGGCTTGGCTGGCGAGGGAGCCAGTTAGGAGGGCATAGGCAATCTGGCGGACGAGGCCATTCGGGTCATTGACCTGGTAGCGGGTCTTCGCGTCATGCCACGCGGCCCGCAGGGTGGCGAGGTAGTCGCTGACACGGTCGAGGTCCTCGTGGGTGGTGCACCAGGTGTTGTGGACGGTCCCGGCCAGGTTGAGCCACTCGGCGGCTAGGAGGTCGTCGACGAGGTCGGGACGGTCGGCGGCGAGCAGATGGCTCACGAGTTCGGCGATGCCGTAGTAGTCAAGGTCCGTGAAGGCGGTGGTGTCGCGTAGATGGGGCAGGCTGTGGTCCAGCCCGCCCCACCGGTCGAGAAAAACGTGGCCAACGACTGCGTGCAGATCGGCGAGGGCTTGGTGAGTGAGGCTGCTGCGGGCATAGTCGTAGACCAGGTCGTGGACGGAGACGGCGCGGCTGCGCGGGTTGATCTGGATGAAGGAGACGTTCGCCAACTCGCGCAGGGTCTGGCGGGCCTGAGTCGTCTCGACACCGGCGCTGGCAGCCCACAGGGCTGCGATGACCGAGACCGGGACGGGGCCATGGCCCTTGAAGACCGCCAGTTCCCGAAACCGCGCCGCAGTGGGTGTGCTGAGCAGTCGCGCAGTGGTGTCCATGGCGACGAGCAGGCTGGCCTCGGGATAGTCAGGAAACCGGACGGCGAGGGCGGGAAGGTCAGCACCCCCGAACAGGTCTGCGAGTTCATCCCAGTCCCACCACAGGCCCGAGACCAGACCACCGGCGATTGCCACAGCGAGCGGAAGGCCACCGCAATGGGCAAGCACAGTGTCGGCCGCGGGGGGCAGATCGGCGGCCGGCCAGCGGGCGTAGGAGGCCAGCAAATCGCGCGCAGTGGCCGGGTCCACATGTCCAACCGGGTGCCACAGGGTGGCAGTGTGTAGGACACCGGGACGCCGCGAGGTGACCAGGATCCGGGCGCCGGTGAGCCGGGGAAACGCCTCGACGACGGCCGATTCCCACACGTCGTCGAGTACGACCAGGCAGTGGGCCCCGGAGAGTAGGTCACGTAGCCGTTCCCGGCCATCAGTCGCATCGACGACGGCGCGGGCGTCACCGAAGGCCCGCAGGACACGCCCTTGGACGGCGGTCACGTCGGCGCCGGGGTTGACCTCGACCCAGACAGCGCCGCCCGTGAACCGGCGGCAGATTTCCTCGTCGTGGATGAGCGCGCGGGCGATCGTCGACTTGCCCGCGCCGCCCATCCCGACCAGGCCAACCGCGCCCGCGCCGTCCACGTCCAGCAGCGCGCGCACCGCGGCCAGATCGGCCTCGCGGGGCACGTACTGCTCGGGCAGCGGGCGGGCCGAACGCAGGTCAACCCAGGACGGGACGAGCCGCGCGAGCCGTGCCGGTGCCGAGCCGAACACGGCGTTGTAGGGCCAGCGCGCCGCGGCGGCAGCGAGAACCCGCGCCCGGCCGTCGGCAAGGACGCCGGCGGCGAGCTGTTCGGAGACGGCACGCCACAGCTGCGTGGCGGTCGAGACGTTCCACGACGGCAGCCGGTCCAAAGGGAAGCCAGCGCCGGCAAGAAGTTCCTTCACCGCCGCCGGGTCGGGGCAGGCATGCGCGAGCGCGTCAATCTCTCTGTCCGACAGTGCGATCACTGACGCCCCCCGTGCCAGCAGCTGACCACCGAGCAGCGCCGACGGCCTAGGACATCATCCCAGCCGCAGCGACGGATCAGCGAGCCCGGATCCCGTGCTCACCGCTACCCCAGCGAGCGCGGGATCGCCGCGAGCACAGAAAGCTGCCCAGCTTCAGCGATCGCCTGTTCTGACGGACGGTGCGACCCCGGAGGGGTGACGCGAAGGGCAGGAAGTCCAGCTGCCCGCTTCAATGATCTACTGCCCCGGAGGACGGCGCGATACGGAACCTCGGGTCGACGTCGTGCGTGTGGGCGACACTTCAATGATCATCCGACGGTCCCGACGAACGCACAGAGCCCGCGACATCTCGAGCCACGACACGATCACGCCGGCTCGTGGCACCGATCAGTGCGACGGCCGGCTACAACAGCCCCTCCGGCGCAAATCTGCTCCCATGACCGACGTACGGAGGTGGCTACGCGCGGGCCCTAGGCGGTACTCCTCAAGACGGTCTCGGGCCGTCGCACGCTCATCCTCGGTGAACAGCGGCTCGTACTCGGGTCGGAGCAGCAAAGTCTCGACGGTCAGGTCGAGCCGGCCACGCTCCCACAACGCCGTGAAACCTTCTGACGGCTTCGACTTGGCCAGCAGCTCACGCGCGGCGCGCACTCCGCCCTGGTCCGAGACCATCCTCAGGAAGTAGGTCGCGGGATACCCTGCCTCGCTCTTGGCCTTCCGGTAGATCCCCACCATGTCCCCGTGAAAGGCCCGTTCAAGTCCCACCAGATCGCCGGCCATGCAAGAAAGTATGGCGATCCATACCCCGATCATCCAGCCGCGGTGGGAGTGTCCCGTCACAGCCGACGCGCCGCGTTGAACGGGGAACGGCATCAGCGCGCTGCCGCAGGCTGTGCCCGTCGAGGGCCGGGCCTCGGAGTGGCACGCTCAGTCCCGACAGCAGCGACTGCCCTGACAAGCCTCGAACACCCAGCGCGCCGCCGCCGCAGGCCGCCTCCGCCGCCTACGCAAGACCCGCCCCGATCTCGCCTCCACCCTTGACGCCCAGATCACCCAGTACGAGTCCACCGACGAGCCACCATTCGCCTCACCGACGGAGATGGAACTCCAGGTCAACGGCCTGAAAGCTAGTTCTGGCACGGTACAAGGTGCTCGGCAACGATCACCCGGACACGTTGACTGCAAGGTTGATCGAAAAGCGCACCGGCGGTCCCGTGCTCACCGCTACCCCCACCGAGCACGGCACCGCCGCGACCGCGCGACCGCCTTCCTATGGTCCCGACTTCAGAGATCGTCCGTCTGACTGCCTGACTGACTGACATAGCCGGTCGGCTATGCAATTTTGGCTAGGTCAAGGATCGTTTCGTGCCCGTCGGCGAAACTCACGATCATGCGAGCGGTACCGCCGATGGCGGCCAGGTAGGCGTTAAGAGTCGACAGGAGCAGGTCGTGGGGCTGCTCCATCCTGCTGATAGCCGCCTGGGTGACGCCCAGGCGGCGAGCGAGTTCCACCTGCGTGAGCTCGGCAGCCCGGCGGAGCGCAGCCAGGCCCATCGCATAGGTGCGGTCCGCTTCGGCCATGTCGGCGCGAACCTGGAGGACCTCGTCGGCGATGTCGGGGCGCTGGGCAAGCTGGCGGATGCGGTCATTGCCCCGGATGAATGTGATGTCGTCTTCGGTCATTGGGCGCCTCCTTCCTGGCGGCGAAGCCAAGCATCAACGAGCGCTTCACCGCGTGCCGAAGCGCTGGCGTAGAACACGTCGCCGATCGGCTTCTTGTCGAACCCGATCAATGCGAGCACGACGCGGTCGTCCTCTGGAAACCAGCAGATGATCCGGACAGCTACATCCGGTTCGAACGGGTGGGCAACGCGCCACAGCTCGTGGCGGCGGGCCTGCCGCACCCGTTTGAAGGTCGCGGACTCCTCGGTGGGTCTGGCCGGGAGCTCGGCGAGTGCCTGCAGGAGCGCCACCACGACAGCAAGGAGGCGGCCTCCCTGATCTTCCGCTCGGGTCAGCCAGCGGTCGAACTCGCCGGTCCAGTCGACGATCACTCCTCTGAGTATGAGCCCTGGTTAATACAACGTCAACCTCATATGGGGCACGTGGGGCAGGGATGCGACTCACGAACGCGAGCGCTCTAAGCCCTGGGATGCGCGCGGCCAGGGTCGGCGAACCTACACAACACCCCCACCGCCGCAAGCACGACGAGTGCCAGGCCCAGCGCGCCGGCGAACGCGGCCGCGCCGCGCTGGACCGCAGACGGCAGGCTGGCCCCGTCGACGCGACTGAGGATGCCGGCCACCAGCGCCACGATGACGGTGACCGCTGCGCACAGCGCGACGACAAGGACTCGGACAAGGGCGAGGGTGGGGTACACGTCTGCTCCAGCCGCGCCCCGCTCCCTGGCCGGCGAGGCGCTCTGGAGGCAGCGCGTAGCGGACCCTACGGTTCCCCGGGATGCGGCACGTTCGACGTACGCTCGCTGCCTGCGACCGCGTGTTGGCCGCTGCGACATCGGCGTTCCGGCACGGCCAGGGAGGGACGTGCCGATCACAGTTCCCAAGTTCGACACCTCCCAAGGCGCCGCATTGATCGTATTAGCACCTCGGCTGGCGGCCAGTAATCCTCCTCCGTGTGAAGTGGCTGCTACGCCTTCCGCGCCCTCGTCGACCTCGACAGGTCGGCCAGATCGGGGCCGGCGAGCACGGTCACGGAAGTGGCATGGTGGGTCGCTCCGCCCAGGAGCCTGACCGCAGACAAGCACACGGACGGGGCCGAATATCGACACGCCTGCGTCGTCGCGTCTGCGCGAGTGCGGACCGTAGTGCTGGAGCTCACCTATGGTGCTCGACTGCCTCCGCCGCAGACTGCCACACCCCAAGTGAGCACCGCCCAGCCAAACAATAGGCGGCGGTCGACAGGGAGAAGGCTTCCCGCCGCCGGTCGCAGGTTCCTAATTATGAGTTCCAAAACCGCGCAGTTCACCTCCGTTGGGGATCCCACTCCTACCGGTTGGCGAGGCGGCGTTGTAGTTCGGCGTGCCGGAACTGGTACACCGCGCCGACTTGACGCAAGACGCCTCGTCCTTCGTGGGCATCGGCCAGGAAGCCCATCAGGTCGCGGGGCAGCCGGCCGCGAGTACTGAGCCATGCGCGGGTCAGCGCGAACCTCCCCCAGACTGCATTGCGCTCGTTCAGTCCGAGTCCGAAGCCGAGTGCGACCCAGCCCAGCGTTCCGAACACGACGCCGCCGATGATCCCGTTTGTGAGCCCGCCCGCGATGTCTGCCATGGTTCCGACCAGAAGCCCGGATATGAGGCCGCCGACGAGCCCGATAGACCGGAAGGCGGCTCGATCTTTGCGGAGAACCCACGGCGGGCTTACGGCTGCCGCGAGATCTAGAGGCATGGTGTAAAACCCGGGCGCGAGCGCAACTGTGACCGCTACTACCAGACCGACTACCAGCCCGACGATGGGTCCGCTCACGAGGCCGACCCCGAGCCCGATCTCCATCCCGATGCTCAAGCCGAGCACTAGCCCGACCACGAGGAGGTCGGCCTCGGGCAGGTTCCATCGCACTGCCCACCGCGGCGACTGCGCGTGGTCGGGCTCGTGACCGACGGAGATCCAGAGCGCAAGCCCGCCCCCGACTCCAATCGTCAGTCCGAGGGGGCCGATTGTGAGCCAGGCCGCGAGGCAGCCCGCGAATGCGCCCGCGAGGCCGACCAGGCACGCCTGAAGCGCGCGCTGCCGGGGAGACAGAGCCTCCGGGAGCTGCCACCAGGCGAGGTCGACGCTACCGCCGAGAGCGTGTTCGAGGTGGCGGGCGAGGAAGACCAGCCAGCGTTCTGCATCGTCGGCCTGCCAGCGACAGCGGCGGGCGGGATTGGGGTGGGGTCGGTACGCAGCCGGAATGAACCCATCGAACAGATGCTGCTCGACGGCGGTGCGCGTCGGGAAGCGGATTGGATCGAGCAGCTCATCCGGGGAATCGCCGACCGCGAGCGACGGCTCGTCAGGGCGAGGGTTGTAGATGGTTCGGGCGAGGGTCGCGGTCAGAGGAGTCCTCAAGGCCTGCGCGACGGGCGGCGGCCAGGCAGTGAGCAGTATGTCCCAGCGGGCGGCACCGGCCGTGCTGCCGGCGGACATACGTAAGTAGTAAGCGACTGTCGCCGAGTCCAGCGGGCACAGCTGGATGCCGGCCGCGTCGGCCAGATGCACGCCGAGCCCAGGGCGCTCCGAGATCGCCTGCTGGTAGGCGGTCCTGCGGCAGGTCAGCACGACCCGCTGGCCGGGGCGTAGCGCATCATTGATCCGGATGATTGCCCTCGCGCGACCAGCCTCACCGATCTCATCGAGACCATCGAGCACGGCCAGGATGAGGCCAGCGTCGAGCAGCGCTTGCGCCCGGCTGGTGCCAACGTCGCCCGGCGCGGGCGCGGCCAGGCTGGGGTAGTCCGCGGTGAGCCGCTGGCTGAGCCAGTCATGCAGGGTCTGCGTGGTCGGGTTCCAGGAGGCCAACGAGACCAGCACCGGCACCGGACCGCCTGCAGCACGCCGGCCATCGGCGAGCAGATCGAGCACCAGACGAACGGCAAGCATCGTCTTGCCGGCGCCTGGCCCGCCGAGCACGACGAGCCGGCCGGTCGGCACCCGCTCCAGAAGACCCACAAGATCGTTGTCACCGCCAGCGAGCTCGGACGGCGCCGTCACCCAAGACCCCGCGCGTGGGGCCAGCGGCCATCCAGCCCCCGAGGTCGCCAGCCGGACGATCGACTCCCAGTGCTCGGTCAGCTCGCTGTCCGCTGCCACCCAGCGAACAGGTAGCGGATACGGATCGTTGAGACGGCGCAGCGCCGCCTCGTCCTCCCACTGGCGCCGGACCGCGAGCGCCAACTGATCGGCGACCCCAGCGAGGTCCTGCGCTCCGGCCGCCGCTTCTTCCCGATCAGCCCTGTAGGCGGCCCAGGCCAACCACAGTCCCGTCAACCCGGTAACCCCACCGACGAGCCCAACCAGTGTCGCCGCTGCATCCAAGTGATACCGCCGGGCAAGAACGACCGCAGTTACAGCCGACCCGACCAACAACACCACCGCGACGACGCCAGTACGACGCACCCGCGCCCGGGACGAACCCCCCATACGTACATCATCACCATCGCGGTCGATCACGCGGACGAGCGGGTCAATCAACCTGGATCCGACGAACCCGTGCAAGGTGTAGGCCTGGCTTTGCAGCCGGCAACATCAGCACCCGTCCCAATTGGGCACTTTAGGTACCGGGAAGCCACCTATTGGTGACTCAGGATCACGAGTACGTCAATTTCATAGCACTAAGTATATGTTTAATAACTCTGCGTGTGCCCCCAACGGGATTCGAACCCGTGCTACCGCCTTGAAAGGGCGACGTCCTGGGCCGCTAGACGATGGGGGCGGAAGGCCCTGAGCGACCGCTCCGAGTGGCCCGGACCGTCAGGATCTCCTGGCTAGCATAGGGGACTGGCTAGTCAACCGCCAAACAGGTTCCCGTCGGCCGGCCCGCCCGACCGCACTCCACCCCGAGCGAGGTCGGTCTTCGCTGGGAGCGGGGCCGCCGCCGTGACGACACTGGCGTGGACCTCGTCCGTGGACCTCGTCATCCCGTGGTTGTCAGCAGCCGGGTCGAGGGTGTGGGTGTCGCGGAACAGCCGCGTCCCGCGGTGCCAGGGACTCTGGCGCCGCGGGACGCGGCGGGGGCAGACACGGCCCGGTGGATGTGGCATGCCCGCGACCCACGGCGTAGTCGCCGAGGACGACGTCGATCAGACGGCCGGTGCCGATGAGCGTGGCGGGGACTCGGTCAACGGCGCCTCGGACGGACGCTGTGGGCCCATGAAGCCATGCCGTTGCCGACAACCCGCCACCGCCACGGATGCCACCGATGGCAGAAGACGACGCCGTCAGCATTTCGGTGACGCGTTACAGCAGCTTTCGACATGGATCATTATTCACCGATCCCTGGAGTTTGGGTCGCAAGTTTCCGCAAAGCTTTTCGGAGTCCTCGATCCGCGTGCGGACGCCAAGGTCAGCGCCGGGGAATCGTTGACCCGCGGATCACGAGCCGGACCGGCATCGTCTGCACGCCGCTGGCGGGCGCGGCGCCGTCCAGCGCCTCGAAGATTCGCATGGCGGCGGTGCGGCCGAGCGCCTGCAGGTTCGCGTCGATGCTGGTCAGCTCGGGCCTGGAGTTGGTCGCGAGCACCTCCCAGTTGTCGTACCCGATGACGGCGACGTCCTCCGGGACCCTTTTGTCGAGGTCACGGAGGATGTCGAGGACGCCACGCGCGATCAGGTCCGAGCCGCAGATGATCCCGTCGATGTCGGGATGCTGGCTGAGCAGCAACGCCGCGGCGGAGCGGCCCCAGTGCTCGGACCAGTCGGAGAACATGACGTCGCCGACGAGCTCGAGCCCCGCGGTCGCCAGGGCGGCCCGCAGGCCGACGGCTCGGTCCTGGGCCGCCGCGTAGGTCGGGTCGCCGCTGACATGGCAGATGCGCCGCCGGCCCGTCGACAGCAGATGCTCGGTGGCGATGCGCCCGCCACTGATGTTGTCGGGCACGACGGAGACGTCGGCCGGGTCGTCCGACGGCGCATAGGCATAGACCACCGGGACCGGAATGCCGTCGCCGAGGGACGGCCGCGGATTGGTCCGGTCACCGACGACGATGATGCCGTCGACCCGCCGGTTGAGCAGCGCCTTGAGATGGTGCTGCTCACGGATCGCGTCGCCGCGCGCGTCGCAGAGGAAGACGTTGACCTGGCCGGCGCCGAAGGCGTCCTCGGCGCCCATGAGGATCGGGATCACGAAGCGGCCCTCGAGATCGCCCGTGAGCAGGCCGACGGTGCCGCTGCGGCCGGCGAGGAGGCTGCGGGCGAGCTGGTTCGGTGTGAACGACAACTGCTCTGCCGCCTGGATGACCCGGCTGCGGGTGGCCGGGGCGACCTCGTCCCGGCCGTTGATGGCCTTCGACGCGGTGGCGAGCGAGACGCCCGCGAGCCGCGCCACGTCGCCGAGCGTGGCCGCCTTCCCGGGGTGCGGTTCCGCTCGCGCCATCCCAGCTCCCTTCGCCTTGACACGTCCCGCACATGGACGCATCACCACGCTCTTGACACCAACAACACCCGCCGCTAGCTTGCTAAGCTATCACATGATCCGAAAACCATTTCGGAAGTTTCGGATCTTCCCCTCCACCCAGTTCACAGCTCTATTTGGGCTCCCCCGCGGGCTCGTTCACGGATGAGCTAGGAGGTCAAGATGACAGGTAGAAAACGACTCGCGACCCGATTAGCCGCGTCGCTCGCCACCGGAGTGCTCGCGCTCGGCCTGGCCGGCTGCGGTGGCGGCTCGGACTCGGGGAGCAGCCTCGCCGACGCGGGAGCGACGGGCATCGACGACGGCTCCACCCTCACGCTCTGGACACGCGCGCCCCTCGAGAAGCAGGCCAAGCTGCTCGTCGAGGCCTACAACTCGTCGCACAAGAACAAGGTCGAGCTTACGGTCGTCCCGAACGACGACTACGTGGCGAAGGTCGGGGCGGCAGCCGGCTCGCACGGGCTCCCCGACCTGTTCGCGGCCGACATCGTCTACGTCCCCAACTGGGTCAAGCAGGGACTGTTCCAGGACGTCTCGGGCAACATCAACGGCCTGCCGTTCAAGGACAAGCTCAACCAGGGACACATCGCGGCCGGCACACTCGACGGCAAGGCGCACGTGCTGCCGTTCGTGATGGACCTGTCGATGATGTTCTGGAACAAGGAGCTCTTCAAAGAGGCCGGGCTGGACCCCGACAAGGCCCCGGCGAACCTGCAGGAGTACGCGGCCGCCGCGAAGGCGATCCAGGGTCTGAACAAGCCCGGTGTCTACGGGACGGCGACCGGCTTCAGCTGTGGGGGATGCCTCGTCTTCACCTGGTTCCCGAGCGTCTGGGCCGACGGCGACGAGGTGCTGTCCGCGGATGGCACGAAGTCGCTGCTCGCGGACGACACCGCCAAGAAGGTCTACGCGACCTGGAAGGACCTGGTGGACTCCGGGGCCGTGCTCCCGTCGTCACGGGACGAGACCGGTCCGACGTGGACCGCCGGCTTCACCGAGGGCAAGGTCGGCCTGATGCTCTACCCGGCCACGCTGCTGTCATCGACGCCGTTCGACGTCGGCGTCGCCGGGATCCCCGGACCGGCCGGCGGCTCGTCGACCTTCCTCGGCGGCGACGGCATCGGCGTCTCGAAGGACTCGAAGAAGGCCGCGCAGGCGTGGAACTTCCTCCAGTGGCTGGTGTCGGAGGACGCGCAGGTCGGCGTGCTCGCGAAGAACCACGACGTCGTGGCCCGGTCCGACCTGGCGGTCAACGAGTACTCCGAGAAGGACGACCGGCTCGTGACCATCAACACGGTGGCCGGTAACGGCGACACCCCGGTCGCGCTCAACTTCCAGCAGGCGTTCAACGCGCCGAACAGCCCCTGGCTCACGCTCGTGCGGGGCGCGGTGCTCGGCAAGGACGACTCGCTCGACGCTGACAACGACGAGATCACGACGGTGCTGTCGCACTAGTCCGCTGGACCGGCCGGCGCCCGGAGCGCATCCGAGCACCGGCCGGCTCGTTCCGTCCTCGAAGGATCCTCCATGACCGCGACTCCCCCCACGCGCGGCGCATCCCTCCCGGTATCTGGCCGGCGTTCCCGGCGCCGGGGGCATGCCGCCACCGGCTGGCTCTACGCGTCACCCACCGCGTTGTTCGTGCTGCTTCTCTTCGTGCTGCCGCTGTTTCTCGTGCTGCGGATGTCCGGGTCGGACTGGCCGCTGCTCGCGGGCAACCAGGGCATCAACGTCCCGGACGACTTCCACGAGGCCGTATCGCACCGGTTCTTCCGGGACTCGGTCGTGTTCACCGTGAAGTACACGGTCCTGACCACGGTCATCCTGCTGGCTCTCAGCCTCGGGCTCGCGGTGCTCGTGCAGGAGTCGACGCGCTGGAAAGGGCTGCTGCGCACCTCGTTCCTCGTGCCGAGCGCCCTCGGGCTCGCCTCCGCCTCGTTGCTTTTCTACGTGCTCTACTCGCCGCTCGCCGGGCCGTTCGCCGACCTCATGAGGTCGTGGGGCTTCACCTTCCTCGGCACACCCGAAGGGGCGCTCTGGTCGACGATCTTCCTCATCGTCTGGCGTTACGCCGGCTTCTACATGCTGCTCATGCTCGTCGGCCTGCAGAGCATTCCCGACGAGGTCTACGAGGCCGCGCGCATCGACGGCGCGTCGCGGTGGCAGACCTTCGTCGGGATAACCCTTCCGCTGCTGCGCCCGACGCTGACCCTCACGACCGTCCTGTGCGTGACCGGCTCGCTCCTGGCCTTCGACCAGTTCTACATCCTCACCAAGGGCGGCCCGGACAACTCGACGATCACGATTGTCCAGCTCATCTACAACGTGGCGTTCCAGGGCCAGAACGACCTCGGCGTCGCCGCGGCGCTGTCGGTGATCACGCTGCTCGCCCTCGTCATCATCAACATCGCGCAGATCCGCGCGTTCAGCCGGAGGGCCGACGACTGATGAGCCCGACCTCCACCCACGGTCGACCGACCCGCGCCGCCGACTCCGCTGGAACGCCCGCGGCCGCCGCGCCCAGCCGGGGCGTCCGGGGCGGCCGGGGCGGCCGCCGCGGCGGAAAGCCGCGTTCGCGCGGAGCCACCGTCGGCGGCGTCGTCCTGCGCACCCCGTACTGGGTGTTCACCACCGCGCTCGCGCTGATTTTCCTGTACCCACTCGTCTGGACCGCCGTCTCGTCCGTGTCGCCGCGCGCGGGCACGGGCCAGGTCGACGGCTGGGGCTTCGGCAACTATTCCACGCTCGGGCGCTACCAGGCCGGCATCTGGGTGTACCTGGGTAACTCGGCGTTCGTGTCGCTGCTCACCGTGGCCCTCACCATCGCCATCTCCTTCCTCGGCGGGTATGCGTTCGCGCGGTTCGATTTCCCGGGTAAGAACGTGCTTTTCCTCTCGACGCTCGCGATCCTCATGGTCCCGTATGCCACCCTGCTGATCCCGCTCTACGTGCTGCTCACCCGCGTCGGCCTGGCGAACTCGCTCGTCGGTGTCGCGCTCGTGCTCACGATGTTCCAGCTGCCGTTCGCGACCTTCATGATGCGCATCTCGTTCGAGGCGGTACCGCGAGAGCTCGACGAAGCCGCGATGGTGGACGGCTGTTCCAGCTGGAAGGTGCTCTGGCAGGTGCTCCTGCCCGCGGTGAAGCCGGGCCTCATCACGGTCGGCCTGTTCGCGTTCCTCACGGCCTGGAACGACTTCATGGCTCCACTCATCCTCATCAACGACACCAACCGGATGACGCTCCCGCTCGCGGTGTCGAACTTGCGCGGCCAGGTGCAGGGCGTGGTCGACTACGGGGCGACGGAGGCGGGTGTCGTCGTGCTCGCGCTGCCCTGCGTCGTCCTTTTCCTCATCTTCCAACGCCATTACGTCCGCGGCTTCATGTCGGGCGCTTTCAAGGGATGACGATGACCCATTCCATTACCGCTGGCGCCCGCTCCGTGCCCGTCGCGCCGACCAGGGGCGCCCTGCGTCCGCTCGGCCTCACCGAGGTCGCCATCGTCGGGGGCTTCTGGGCCCGCAGGCAGGACGTGAACGGCCGCAACACGCTTCCGCACATCGAGGCGTGGCTCGAACGCGAGGGATGGCTCCCGAACTTCGATCTCGCCGCGGCGGGACGACTACCCGAAGGGCGCCGGGGCCGTGAGTTCTCCGACTCCGAGGTCTACAAGTACCTCGAGGCCGTCGCCTGGGAGATCGGCCGCCGCGGCGGCGGCGACGAGCTCGATCGGCGCTTCCGCCGCGCGGTCGCCCGGGTCGCGGCCGCGCAGGAGCCCGACGGATACCTGAACACCCGGTTCGGCCGCCCCGGCCAGCCGCCCCGCTGGTCGGATCTGGAATGGGGACACGAGCTCTACTGTCTCGGGCATCTCTTCCAGGCAGCCGTCGCGCGGGCCCGCACCTGCCCCGACGCGGGCGACGGCCTCCTCGAGATCGCGTGCCGCGCCGCCGACCTGGTCTGCGAGGTTTTCGGCAAGGGCGGAATCGAGCGGATCTGCGGACACGCCGAGGTCGAGGTCGGCCTCGGCGAACTCGGCCGGGCGACGGGAGTACCGCGCTATCTCGAGCAGGCCCGCCTGTTCGTCGACCGGCATGGGGACGGCACGCTGCGCGATATCGAATGGGGCCGGTCGTACTTTCAGGACGACGGTCCCCTACGCGCCGCCGCGGTGCTTCGCGGTCACTCCGTCCGGGCGAACTACCTCGCCGCCGCGGCGACCGACGTCGCGGTCGAGACCGGTGACGACGAACTGCTCGCGGCGCTGGACCGCCAGTGGACGCGGACGGTCGAGCGCCGCACGTACATCACCGGCGGCCAGGGCTCACACCATCAGGACGAGGCATTCGGCGAGGACTGGGAGCTGCCTCCCGACCGCGCCTACTCCGAGACGTGCGCCGCCGTGGCGTCGGTCATGTTCAGCTGGCGGATGCTGCTCGCGCGCGGGGACGCCCGCTATGCCGACCAGATCGAGCGCAGCCTCTACAACGTGCTCGAGACCTCCCCCTCGGCCGAGGGCACGGCGTTCTACTACGCGAACACGCTGCACCAACGCTCACCCGCCGCCGATGCCGACGCCGACGCCGTCTCGCCGCGGGCCCAGTCCTCGCTGCGCGCGCCGTGGTTCGAGGTCTCCTGCTGCCTGCCGAACACCGCGCGCACGTTCGCCAGCCTCGCCGCGTACCTGGCCACGACGGACGGCTCGGGCATCCAGCTGCACCAATATGCGCCCGCTACGATCAGGGCCACGCTCGACGACGGGCGCGAGGTCGCGCTCGAGGTGGCGACCGCCTACCCGGCCGACGGCACCGTGCGGGTGCGCGTGCTGACCGATGCCGGGAAACCGTGGACGCTCTCACTCCGAGTACCGCCGTGGGCTTCGAATTCCCGGCTTGCCGTGCGAGGTGTCGACGGCTCACGCCAGGAGACCGTGGTCGGCCCCGGGGTGGCGACCGTTTCCCGCGGCTTCGCGGCCGGCGACGAGGTCGAGCTCACCCTGCTCGTCGCGCCGCGTCTCAGCCGCGCCGACTCCCGCGTCGACGCCGTCCGTGGCTGTCTCGCCGTCGAACGCGGGCCCGAGGTTCTCGCGCTCGAGTCAGTCGACCTGGCCGGCACGGCGATCGAGGAGTCCGACTTCGCCGACCTGCGCATCGACCCGGCCGTGCCACCGCGCGAGGACGCGGGAGTAGTGATCGCCAGCATTGTCGACGAGCGCACCGGCCGGCGTTCCGACGTACCGCTCGTGCGATACCACGCGTGGGCCGAGCGTGGGCCTTCAACGATGCGCGTGTGGATCCCCGTGCTCGGTGCCTGACGCGTCCCATCGACGCGTCCCGAGCATTTCGTTCGGATTGTCCGGCACGTTCGGAGCCGGTGGAGGGTGCACCGCCATGGCAACCGTTGAATTCGTCGAGGCCACCAGGGTCTATCCCGGCGCGGACCGCCCGGCGGTAGACGCGTTCGAGCTTCAGATCGCCGATGGGGAGTTCCTCGTCCTGGTCGGCCCATCCGGCTGCGGCAAGTCCACGGCGCTGCGGATGATCGCCGGGCTGGAGCCCGTCGACGCGGGCAGGATCCGGATCGGGGAACGCGACGTCACCGACCTGCCGCCCAAGAACAGGGACATCGCCATGGTGTTCCAGAACTACGCGCTCTACCCGCACCTGAGCGTGGCCGGCAACCTGGGCTTCGCGCTGAAGGCAGCCGGGGTCGCGAAGGAGGAACGCACCCGGCGGATCCGCGCGACCGCGGCGCTGCTCGACCTCGAGCCCTACCTCGACCGCAAGCCCAGAATGCTCTCCGGCGGCCAGCGCCAGCGGGTCGCGATGGGCCGAGCCATCGTGCGGGAGCCCCAGGTCTTCCTCATGGACGAGCCGCTGTCCAACCTCGACGCCAAGCTGCGGGTCTCCACCCGCACCCAGATCGCCTCCCTGCAACGCCGGCTCGGGGTCACCACCGCCTACGTCACCCACGACCAGGTCGAGGCCATGACCATGGGCGACCGCGTCGCCGTACTCCGCGAGGGCCAGCTCTGCCAGGTCGATACTCCGCTCGCGCTCTACGAGCGTCCCGAGACCGTCTTCGTCGCCGGGTTCATCGGTTCGCCCGCGATGAACCTCATCGAGGCTCCGCTCGAAGACGGCGGCGCACGGTTCGGCGAAACCGTGATTCCGCTCTCCCGCGCCGCCGCGCGGGCCGCGGCCGACGAGGGCGCCACCGCTGTCACTGTCGGATTCCGCCCCGAAGCACTCGAACTCCGCGGCGATGGCGAGGGCGAGTGCTTCGCCGTCACCGTCGACCTGGTCGAGGAGCTCGGTGCCGATGCCTACCTCTACGGCACCGCCGTAGCCCCCGCCGTGAGCGGGCGGATCGACGCGACGTCCACCGTCACCGTCGTCGCCCGACTCGCCCCGAAGGGGGTCCCACGACGAGGCGAGAAGGTCCGGCTCCGCATTCGCGACGACGCCTTCCATGTCTTCTCCGCGAAGACCGGCCGGCGCCTGCCCGACTAATGCCGCGGACCCGGCCACACGAGGGACGAAGCCTCGCGCGGCCGGGGTCCGCGGCGATGGGTCAGGCGATGGCGCTAGATGCGGCCGGTGGAGGCGGCGCGTTTGCGGCTCAGGGCGTCGACGCTGGCGGCGACGGCGAGCACGCAGCCGGTGACGATGAACTTGGTGCCGGCGCTGTAGCCCATGAGGCCCATGCCGTTGTCGATGACCGCGACCACGGCGCCACCCAGCACGGCGTCGATGATCCGGCCCTTGCCACCGAAGAGGCTGGTACCGCCGATGACCGCGGCGCCGACCGCGTAGAGCAGCGTGTTGCTGCCACCCGCGTTCGGGTCGACCGAGGTCGCCCGGGACGCGGCGATGATGCCGCCGACCGCCGCCATCGCCGAGCAGATGACGAAGCAGGAGATCCGGATGTTCACGACGTTGATGCCGGCGCGCCGGGCGGCCTCGGCGTTGCCGCCGACGGCGTAGATGTGCCGCCCGTAGGACGTGCGGTTCAGGACGTATGTCCCGACGACGACCAGCACCAGGATGATCGGGATGACGATCGGCACGCCCTTCAGCGAGACGATCGCGGTGCGCGAGCGCTGCAGGTTGAGCGCGTAGACCGCCAGGCCCGCGAGCACCGCCAACGCGCCGGTGCGGACGGCGATGACCGAGAACGGGTCGGCCTGCAGGCCCCCGCGGCGGCGGGTGGCGCTGCGCATCAGCTGGCTCGCGCCGAACCCGAGGACCACCACCGCGAACAGGATCCAGCCACCATAGGTCGGCAGGTTCTTGTTGGAGATCGCGACGATGGTCTCGTCCCTGATCGAGATGTTCCCGCCGTTGCCGATGATCAGCAGGACGGTCCCCTGGAAGGCCAGGAATGCCGCCAGTGTGACCACGAACGACGGGATACCGACTCTCGCGACCAGGAACCCGAGCACCAGTCCGATCACGACGCCGGTCCCCAGCCCCGCGAGGATCGAGACCCACCACGGCTGGCCGTGCTCGGCGGTCAACGTGGCCATGACGGCGGCGCAGACGCCGGAGGCGAAGCCGGCCGACAGGTCGATCTCGCCCAGCAGCAGGACGAAGACCAGGCCCATCGCGATCACGGTGACGGCCGCGCCCTGCGTGAACAGGTTGGCGAAGTTGATGGCCGAGACGAACCTCGAGCGCAGGATCGCGAACGCGACGCACAGCACGAGCAGGCCCAGGATGGCGGGCAGCGCCCCCATGTCACCGCCGCGCACCTTGCTGATGTACTCGCGGCCGTAGTCGACCAGACTCGGGCTCTCCACCTGCACGGTGCTCTCGGTGCCGGCGGGCGCCGGCGTGCCCGGCGCGGCGGGCTCCTTGCTGAGGTTGGGGGCGACTTCGGTGGCGCTCATGCCGAACCTCCGCTGGTCGCCGCCACCGCGCCGGACGCCGCGACGGTGTCGCCCTCGGCACCGTTCGCCACTGTCTTCTTGTCCGGCGGCGCGCCGGTCGTGATCATTTGGATGACATCCGAGACGGTGACGTCGGCCGTACGGACGTCGGCGGCGACCCGGCCAAGGTAGAGCGCGCAGATCCGGTCCGACACCTGAATGACGTCCCGCATGTTGTGCGAGATCAGGACGACGGCGAGGCCCTGGTCGGCGAGCGTGCGGACCAGCTGGAGCACCTGCTCGGTCTGCGCGACGCCGAGGGCGGCGGTCGGCTCGTCCAGGATCACGACCGTGCTGTTCCACAGCACGGCCTTGGCGATGGCCACCGTCTGGCGCTGGCCACCGGACAGACTCGCCACCCGCTGCCGCAGCGACTTCACCGTCCGGACCGAGAGCCCGGCCAGCGTCTTCGCGGCCTCCTTCTCCATCGACGCCTCGTCGAGGGCGGCGAAGCGGCCGCGCTTCTCCCGTCCGAGGAACATGTTCTGGACGATGTCCAGGTTGTCCGCGAGCGCCAGGTCCTGGTAGACGATCTCGATACCGAGCGCGGCCGCGTCCTTCGGCAGATGGACCGAGACCGGCTGGCCCTTGAACAGGTAGGCGCCGGAGTCCATCGAGTAGATCCCGCCGATGCACTTGACCAGCGTCGACTTGCCCGCGCCGTTGTCGCCGACCAGCGCGGTCACCTCGCCCGCGTTGGCCGCGAAGTCGATGCCGTTCAGTACCTCTACCGGGCCGAAGCTCTTGTGGACGCCGCGCAGTTCGAGGACGGGCGTCCCCGGCGGTGGATGGTCGCTCATGCTCACTCCTCGCCATGCGCGGATCGGCGGCCCGGGTCCCTGCCGGATCGGGGACGGGTTCCTGACGGATCGGTGACAGGGTTCCTGCCGGATCGACGGAGTCGATCTGGGAGGTCAGCGATCTGGCAGGTCCGTGATCTGGCAGGTCGTATTGGCACGCGGACGAAGCGGATGGTGGCGGTGGGTGGATGTGTCCTGGATTACAGATCGATAGCAGTATGGGCGGCTCTGCACCGCTAAAACAGCGTCCGTGACCAGCTGAGGCAGGGACGACGTCCGCGGGCGGCGACACAGTACCCACCCCCCGCCGACCTACCGCAGCCCGCAGCCGACCCACCCGGCCACCCACGGCCCGCCCAGCGCCGGGTCCCCGGGTTCGGGTGGGCCAGCCCCTGCGGGCGGACCGGTGAGAACTAGCTCAGCCCGTCGCCGCCGGCACCTCGGGGAGGGGCCGCCGGAGGCGCGAAGAAGAACATTTTCGCGCCTCCTTTGGTCCTGTACTCCCAGGGAGGTGGCCGCCGGAGGCGCGAAGAAGAACATTTTCGCGCCTCCTTTGGCCGTACTTCCGGGGAGGTGGCCGCCGGAGGCGCGAAGAAGAACATTTTCGCGCCTCCTTTGGCCCGGTACTCCTCTGATCCCTTAGGAGATGCCGGCGGTGGTGCAGAGCGCCGCGAACTTGCCGGTGCAGAGCTGGGCCTTGGTCACGTAACCGTCGGCGAGGACGTCCTTGACGTTGTCCTTGTAGATCGCCACCGGCTGCAGCAGCACGGACGGGACGTCCCGGTTCCCCTCGGGGTCGTGGATCGTCTGCGGGGCGTCGCCCTTCTCGCCCTTCGCCAGGCTGATGGCGAGCGCGGAGGCCGCGTCCGCCTCCTTCTTGACGGCCTTGTACACGGACATGCACTGGTCGCCGGCGAGGATGTTCTGCAGCGCGGGGGTGGTGGCGTCCTGGCCGGTGACCGGGACCTTCCCGTTGAGGCCGTTCTTGGCGAGGATCGCGAGCGCCGCCTGGCCAAGGCCGTCATTGGCGGCGAGCACGCCACCGATGTTCGGCTGCTGGGTCAGCATCTGCTCGAAGATCGTGCCGGCCTGCTGGTTGTCCCACTTGGGCACGGACTGGTCCGGGCCCTTGACGAACGAGCCGTCGTCGTACTTCGGCTTGAGGACCGAGTCGTAGCCCTGCTTGAACAGCGTGGCGTTGTTGTCGGTCGGCGAGCCGTTCAGCTCGGCGATGATCGGCTTCTGCGCGTTGGCGTCGGTCAGGCACTTGACCAGACCCTCACCCTGCAGCTTGCCGACCGCGACGTTGTCGAAGCTGACGTAGTACTGAGCGGAGCCGCCGAGCGTCAGCCGGTCGTAGTCGATCGTCGCGACGCCCTGTCCCTTCGCCTTGTCCTCGATCGCCTTGCCGGAGCCGGAGTCGAGGTTAGTGATCATCAGCACGGTGACACCGTTGGTGATCATCTGGTCGGCGATGGTCTGCATCTGCGTCGCGTCACCCTGAGCGTTCTGGATGTCGTACGCGATGCCGGCCTTCTGGAACGCGGCCTTCAGCAGCGGCTCGTCGGCCGTCGCCCAGCGATCGGACGACTTCGTGTCGGGCAGGATCACTCCGATCTTGCCCTTGACCGCGCCGCCTGAGGCGCCGGCGGACGCGCCGCCACCGTTGTCGTCGTCGCCGCCACCACCACAGGCAGCGATCCCGAGCGCGAGACAGGCTCCTGCCGCCGCGACTCTTAAGAGCTTCGTGCGCATCTGCGTAGGCCCCTTCCTTGGGCGAAACAGCCCAGGATGCGGATGCTAAGTTGTGCGGCAGAACATATTCGTGTGATCAGCCTCACGCAAGCGAATGTCGCCATCAACCGGAAATGGTGACCCTGTGTACATACATAGCCACTTATCGACATCTGCCCGCTCCGCCAGACTGGGCATGTGATGCGCTTCCCGCGGCCACACCCAAACATCTCAGGGATCAAGCAGGAGGAGCTACGCCGCCACAACCTCAGCCTGCTGCTGCGCTACGTCCATCTGGCCGGGCCGACACAGCGCGCCACCCTGACCGCGCAGACCGGGCTCAACCGCAGCACGATCGGCGCGCTGGCCGCGGACCTCGCGAGCACCGCCGGGCTCGTCCGGGAGGAGTCGCCCGAGGTGCGCTCGGGCGCGGGCCGGCCCTCGTTCGTCGTCGTGCCGGAAACCGAGCGCTACCAGGTGCTCGCGTTCGACCTGAGGGTGGATCGGATCGTCGGCGCCAGGGTCGGCCTCGGCGGCACGGTGCTCTCCAGGGACGTCGTCCCGCTGCTGCCGGACTGCCGGGACTTCGACGAGGTCGTGAAGCTGACCGCGACCACCGCGCGCCGGCTGGTGGACGCGCTCGGCCCACAGGCCCGCTGCGTGGGGGTCGGGATCGCCACCCCGGCGGTGGTGCGCGGTTCGGACGGATTCGTCCGGTTCGCGCCCAACCTCGGCTGGGAGGAGCGGCCGTTCGGTGAGGCGCTCGGCGTCGCGCTCGCCGACGTGCTGCCCGGCAGCATGCTCGACGATGCGGGTGTCCTCGTCGCCAACGACGCCGATCTCGGCGCTCTGGCCGAGCAGGCCAGGGGCGTCGCCCGTGGCCACGACGACATCGTCTACCTGTCCGGCAACGTCGGCGTGGGCGCGGGGATCATCTGTGGTGGCCGGCCGCTGCGCGGCCACGGTGGCTACGCCGGCGAGGCCGGGCACATGGTCGTCAACCCGGCCGGCCAACGCTGCCGCTGCGGCGCGCGTGGCTGCTGGGAGACCGAGGTCGGCACGGACGCCGTCCTGCGCGCCGCTGGGCACGAGCCGGGCGACGGCACCACCGTCCAGGACATCGTCGCCAGCGCGCAGGCCGGCAGCCCGCGCGCCCGCTGGGCGCTCGACGAGGTCAGCCGCTGGCTCGCCGTCGGCGTCGGCAACCTCGTCAACCTGTTCAACCCCGAGCTGGTGATCTTCGGCGGCGAGCTGCGCGACCTGCTCGCCTTGATGGAGCACGACATCGTCAGCCGGATGGGCGCCGGCGGCCTGACCGTGTCCCGCGAGCACGTCGCGCTGGTCCCGTCCGCGCTCGGTGGCGACTCCGCGTTGTTCGGCGCGGCCGAGCTCGCCTTCGCCCGCCTCCTCGACGACCCTCTCGGCGTGGCCACGAGCCTGGCCGCCATGGGCGGCTGATGCCGGCTCCGCCGGCCCGCTGACCTACTGGCGCGCTGACCTACTGGCGCGCCGACCTGCTTGCACGCTGACCTGTTTGCACGCTGACCTGCTGGTCCGCGCCGGCGGGCCGGCGGACCGGCGGCCGGCGGACCCGTCCGTCCGGCTCCGGCCGACGCCTGGCGGACGTCAGTTCACGGGGTGTTCTCGGCGCAGCAGCGGCAGGACCCCGTCGAGGACGCCGGCGAAGGCGGACCTGGTCAGCGGGTCCGGCTCGGCGGCGACCAGGTCCGCCGCGACCGCCCAGTCGGGCGGCTCGGCCGCACCCGACAGCGCCCAGGCCGCCTGCCTGGCCGCGCCCCTGGCGACCCACTCAATACCGGGGTCGGGCAGCACGACGGGGAGCCCCAGTACCGCAGGCGCGATCTGGCGCACGGCGCGCGACCGGGCCCCGCCACCGACCAGCACCGCCCGGCGCACCCGCACACCGTGCCGGCGCAGCGCGTCGACACCGACGGCCAGGCCGCACAGCACCCCCTCCACCGCCGACCTGGCGAGGTTCTCCCGGGAGAGGTTCCCGCGGGACAGCCCGGCCAGCAGGCCGCGCGAGCGAGGCAGGTTCGGCGTGCGCTCGCCGTCAAGGAACGGCAGCAGCGTGAGCCCGCCGGCCCCGGGCTCGGCGGCCAGCGCCAGTGCGTCGAACCCCTCGAAGCTCACGCCGAGCAGTTCCGCGACGGTGGTGAGGACCCGGGCGGCGTTGAGCGTGCAGACCAGCGGCAGGAAGCGCCCGGTCGCGTCGGCGAAGCCGGCGACCAGCCCCTCCGGGTCCCGCGTGGGCACCTCCGACGTCGCGAAGATCGTGCCGCTGGTACCGACCGAGACGATCACGTCACCGGGCAGCGGGCAGATGCCGAGAGCAGCGGCCATGTTGTCGCCGGTGCCCGGGGCGAGCAGCGTGCCGGGGGCGGCGACCCGAACGGCCTGGGCGACGACCTCGTGGGGGGCGGCGGCCCTGGGGAGCTCCAGCGGGTGTCCGAGGGCGCGGTCGACGAACTCGGGGAGGTAGCCGCCGGTCGACGGCGACCAGTAGCCGGTGCCGGAGGCGTCACCTCGGTCGGTGGTCCTCGGCGCGTTCACCACGCCGGCCTCCTGGCCGTTGCCTCCGCCGCCGCCCGCGAGGCGCCAGGTGAGCCAGTCGTGCGGGAGCAGGACCGAGCTGGTCCTGGCGGCGTTCGCCGGCTCGCGACGGGCGAGCCAGCGCAGCTTGGTGACGGTGAAACTCGCCGTCGGCACGCTTCCGGTGGCCGTCGCCCACTTCTCGGCGCCGAGCTCGGCGACCAGGTCGTCGGCGTCGTCGGCGGAGCGCACGTCATTCCACAGCAACGCCGGGCGCACCGTGCGGCCCACGTCGTCGAGCGCGACCATGCCGTGCTGCTGGCCGGCGACCGAGAGCGCGGCCACCCCGTCGAGCAGCCCGCCTCCAGCCGCCACGCGCAGCGCGGACCACCAGGCCTCGGGATCGACCTCGGTGCCCTCGGGATGGGGAGCCGCCGCCGACCGGACGACCGTGCCGTCGGCCGCGTCACACACCACGATCTTCGTCGACTGGGTCGAGGAGTCGACTCCGGCGACCAGCGTCACGAGCGACCGCCGATCCCCGCCCGCCAAGCCGTGCGTCGCTCTAGTTGAGCGGCCGGTGGGAATGGTGAGCAGGCCGGCTCGGGCGGCGAGGGCGACATCCCGCAGAACGCCGACATTCTACCCGTTTCTGCACGGTTTCCCATTTCTACTGGATGTTCACAAGCAGAGACAAGGGGTTGCATGGCGGCTCCACCTGGCCTATTTGTTGTAGCCACCACCAAACTAACCTTGAGGTGACGCCATGGCCAGCGATCTGACTCCGACCCGGGCCGACCGGTTCAGCTTCGGCCTGTGGACCGTTGGCTGGCAGGGCCGCGACCCCTTCGGCGAGGTGACCCGGCCGGCGCTGGACCCGGTGGACACCGTCCACCGCCTCGCCGAGCTGGGTGCCTACGGCGTGACCTTCCACGACGACGACCTGATCCCGTTCGGGGCGGACGACGCCGAGCGGGACCGGTACATCAAGCGGTTCCGGGCCGCGCTGGACGAGACCGGTCTGGTCGTCCCGATGATGACCACGAACCTGTTCTTCCACCCGGCGTTCAAGGAAGGCGCGTTCACCGCGAACGACCGCGGCGTACGTCGGTTCGCGCTGCGCAAGACAATGCGCAACATCGACCTCGCCGCCGAGTTCGGCGCGAAGATCTATGTCGCCTGGGGTGGCCGGGAAGGCGCGGAAAGCGACGCGGCCAAGGACCCGCGCGCGGCGCTCGACCGCCTCAAGGAGGCCGTCGACGTCCTGTGCGAGTACGTCCGGGAGCGCGGCTATGACATCCGGTTCGCGCTGGAGCCGAAGCCGAACGAGCCACGCGGCGACATCCTGCTGCCGACGATCGGCCACGCGTTGGCGTTCATCAACCAGCTCGAGTATCCGGACATGGTCGGCCTGAACCCGGAGGTCGGCCACGAGACCATGGCCGGGCTCAATGTGGTGCACGGCTACGCACAGGCGCTGTGGGCCGGCAAGCTGTTCCACATCGACCTCAACGGCCAGCACGGCCTCAAGTACGACCAGGACCTGCGCTTCGGCGCCGCCGACGTGAAGAGCGCGTTCTTCCTCGTCGACCTGCTGGAGAGCGCCGGCTACGACGGCCCGCGGCACTTCGACTTCAAGCCACCGCGCGCCGAGAACGTCGACGGCGCCTGGGTCTCGGCCGCCGCCTGCATGCGGACCTACCTGATCCTCAAGGAGAAGGCGGCCGCGTTCCGCCAGGACCCGCGAGTGATCGAGGCCCTGGAGGCGGCCGGCGTAGGCGCCCTCTCCACCCCGACCCTCGCCCCCGGCGAGACCCTCACGGACTTCGTCGCCGACCGCGGCGCCTACGAGGACTACGACGCCGACGCCGCCGGCGCCCGCGCCGTCAACATCGAACACCTCGACCAGTTGGCCCTCGAGCACCTCTTCGGCGTCGCCTGAGGTTCTGGGCTCCGGTGCCCCGGCGGCACCGGCACTTGCTCAGCCCTCATCCGCTTCCCTGCGCGGTGGCCCCGTCCCCGCCACCGCCGGGCATCGGCCTGGCGTGGTTCAACGGATGGGCGAGCACCCCCTCATCGACCCTCTCGCCATCCTGTATGCTTCTGCTCGAAGTGCTGGACGGGGCTTGCAACGTGAGTCGCGGCGGTAAGATCGAAAATTGAAGATCGTTGCTTGGTCCCGTGGTGAAGTCTGGAGTTCACGCCGCCCTGTCAAGGCGGAGGTCGCGGGTTCGAATCCCGTCGGGACCGCGCACAACGTCCGTGGTGGTCGAGTATTCGAGTGCCCCGGACGTGTCGTCTGGGGGCAGGTAGCTCAGTCGGTACGAGCGTCCGCCTGAAAAGCGGAAGGTCGGCGGTTCGACCCCGCCCCTGCCCACCGTCACATGCAGGCAAGACAGAAGCCACCGGCGGCGCCGGTGGCTTCCTTGGTCTCAATCCTGGTCTCAGTTGCCCCCGGCTACCCCGTCGGGGCCAGGGCGCCAGCCGCGCCGTCGTCCCCCTCGTCGTCCGGGCTCGGCGTCTGCCAGAGCAGGCCGCCGACGAGATCGGCGATGCCGGTCAGGACCTCCGTGGGCACGTGCTGATACCGGGTGGCCATGCTCGCCTGAGACCAGCCCATCACGTCCATGACGGCGCGAGTCGGGACCTTCAGGACCAGAAGCATCGTCGCCGCGGTGTGCCGCGCGTCGTGCAGCCGCGCCGGGCGTACGCCGGCCTCGGTAAGTAGGCCGCGCCACTCCTCGTAGTCCGCCCGGGGGTCGATGGGCTGGCCGGTCGGCTGAGCGAAGATCCATCCGCCGTCGGTCCAGAGGTCCGCGGCTTCCGTTCGTTCCTGGTCCTGGGCAAACCTGTGCAGCTTGAGCCAAGCGCGCAGGGGTGCCGGTAGCCCGATCGCGCGGCGGCCGGCGCGGGACTTGGTCTCAACGACGACCAGGCCGCCGCTGTGCCGGTCCGGGCAGTCGGCGCCGCGTTTGCCGCCGCACGGCTTCGTGCATCCGTGCCGCCAGGTCTGGCGCTGGATCGCGCGCCGGATCGTGAGGGTTCCCGCATTCAGATCGAGGTCACGCCACTGGAGGCCGAGCGCTTCCCCCTGGCGGATGCCCAGCGCCAGCGCCAGAGCGAACCGGACACCGTTCCGCCGTCCGCCCGCGGCGGCAAGGATGCGCTTCGCCTCGTCGACCGTGAACGGCTCGATTTCCTCTTCGACCAGCCGCGGCGGCTTGGCGATGGTCGCCGGGTTCTTCACGATCCGCCCGCGCCGCTCGGCCTCGTTCAGGGCGGTGCGCAAGGTCCGGTGAATCTGGTGGACGGTCGCGGGCTTCAGGTTCTTCCGGCTGGCCTTTACGTAGAACTTCTCGATGTGGTCGGCCTCCAGCCGGTCGATCCGGTGCGCGCCGAGCCCGGGAATCAGGTGGCGTCGGACCGCTGTTTGATAACCGGCGTACGTCTTTGGCCGGACACTCGGCGCGGCGATGTTCTCCAGCCAATGCGACAGCCAGGCGTCCAGCGTCATCGCGCGCCCCGGACGCTTCGCCCGGCCGGCATCGCGTTCCGCTTCGAGCTTGCGAACCTTGCGCATGACCTCCGCTTCGGTCGTCGCGCTGACGTGGCGGCGGTCTGGGCGGCCGTCGTCGCGGGCGCCCATGGTGACGCGCCCGTGCCAGCGGCCGTCATTCCCGTGGTAAATCGACGCGGCACCGTTCGGTGCGCGGGTGCCGGCCTGTCGCTTCCGGGGCATTGGTGGTCCTTTCAGGCGGCGGTGGCGCTGGCTGGGGTCAGGCTGGCGGTGTAGGAGTCGAGATCCGTCGTACGGATGCGGCGCAGACGTCCGATGCGGACGGAGCGCAGGGCGCCGGTGCGGATGAGGGCGAACGCCGTGGTGCGCCCGATCCCGAGACGTTCCGCGGCTTCCTCGACGGTGAGAAGGAGCTTCGGGGCGGCCGGTGCGGTGGTCATGGCAGGGCTCCTCGTCGTCGCGGTGGTCATGCAGTGGCGGCCGGCTGGCGAGGATCGGGGACGGGTGAGGCGGGGGTGACGTCCCATCCGTCCCAAGCCCGTTGGCGCTGGTCAGCGCGGGACGGATGGGTGAGCTGGGACGGGTCAATCCGTCCCAAGTGGTGAATCCGTCCCAGGGCTGAACTGGGCTGGGACGGGTGGGACGGGTCGCGCGTCTGCTCTGGCGGGGCGGGCTCGGGTGGGCAGTAGCGGCGCCATGCGTCGGCGAATTCGGCGCGGGTGTAGCCCTTGGCTTGGGTGCCGTCCGGGAATCGGATGTTGGCGCTGTGGATGCCGTAGTCGCGCAGCATGACGGCCAGGCGGCGGCCGGTGAGTCCGGCGGGGCCGTGCTCGGACCAGGGCGCTTCGGGGTCGGTGTTGAGTAGCTGCAACAGGTGCGCGGTGGGGATGGCGTCCTGGCCCGTGAACGCGGTCCGGCAGTCGAGAAGTAGGCGGGTGCGCAGCGATGCGGTGTCGGCGTCGTCGGGGTTGGCAGTGAGGGCGACAACGGCGCCGCGGGCGAGGTCGGGCCACGCGCCGCCCGCGTGGTCGGCGACGGCGACAAGGGGTTCCCAGGTGTCTGCGGCGCGGTCCTCGACCGGCATGGCGGGCTCGGCCCGTTCGAGTGCGATGAGGGCGGGGCGCAGCCAGGCGGCCAGGTCTTCGGCGACGGCGCGCAGCGTGGGCCGGTCGCGCCGGTGGCGGTAGGGCGCGACGGTTTCGCCCGGAGCGCGGCGGCGCATGTGGATGACGACGGCCCGGTCCTCGATCGTGTCGGGCATGGCGCCGATTCCGGCCAGCGCAGCCATGGCGAACGTCGGGCACCGTTCCAACTGGCGGTTGACGTTGTCCCAGCGGATGGCGGGCCGGTTGCGCTGGTGGCCGGCGTTGAGCAGGCCGCGTAGGTCCTCGTTGGCGTCGGCGGATTTCGTGGAACCGAAGATGGTGTCGGCCTCGTCGACCAGCAACGTCGGCGGGTCGTCGTCAATGCTGCGGTAGATCGCCGCGGTAGAGGCATTCACGGTGATCAGCGGCCGGAAACAGGTTGCTTCGACGACGTCCAGCAGGCGGGATTTCCCGCAGCGCTTTTCCGGCGCTCGGATGACGAGGCGGGGAGCGTGCGCCCATGCGGGCTGAGCGTGCGTAGCCGCGATCCACAGCACGACGGCGATGGCGGCTTCCTCGGACGGGAGGATGACGTAGCGGGCGAGCGCGGCGCGCAGGTCGTCCAGGACGGCCTTACCGGACGGGGCAGGGCGATCGGTCCGGGCAGTCATTGCGTTGCTCCTCGTCGCTTTTGGGGGTCATAGGCGAGACGCCGAGACGGCCGTAGAGCACCGATTTCCAGCGGGCTGGGGTAATGGGCTGGGGCGGCTCGGGTCATGCGGGCACCGTTCGGGGGCGTTTCGCTCCGGCGCGTAGGCCGGAAGCGATGGTGATCAGGGCTTGGCGGTCGGAGAACGCGCCGGCCGCGATGTGTCCCGCCGCGCCCTGTTTCAGCTCTGCCGTGACGTCGGTGGCGGAAAGCGCGCCACCGGCGACCAGTTGCCCGAGCGCGACCGCGGCTCGGTAAAGCGCGTTGTTGCGGTCGCCGTCGGACGCGGCGGTGACGAAGCCGACTTGGCTGCGGATGGCGGTGGCCAGGTAGGTGCCGCGCCGGTCGGCGGGAACGCGGGTAGCACGGGCGGGTGCAGGCGGTGGTGTGGTTGGCCGGAGAGGCTGAAACAGCCAGTCGGGGAGTGGGGTCGGTGGAAGGTCTCGCGTGAGGGTGTAGGGCCGTCCGGCAACGGCGGTGCCGGCGGCAACGACCTGGCCGCCCCACGCGCGGGTGTCGATCCAGGGGCCGAGGGTGCGGCCGGTGTTCGTCAGTCGGATGTCGGGTGGGGCGGTGTAGTAGAGGTGCCAGCCGCCGCGGCCGGTGCGGACGAGGTAGGTCGGGGGCACGGCCTCCCCGGCGCGTTCGGCAAGGATGCGCAGCACGTCGGTGCCGCACCGGGCGCCGGTGGTCGCCCATGCGCCGGCCGGTGGTCGGTCGCCGGGCTTCGGGGTGTCGAGGTCGACCACGACCAGACCCGACGGGCCGGTTGCGATCCCGACGCCGTGATTCGGATGGGCTGACCAGTGGGCTTCGACGGCGGCCAGGTCTCGGGTTGCGTGTGCCTCCCAGCCGCGGTGTCCGTCGGCGCAGATGCCTATGCGGGGGCAGTGGTCGGGGCCGTGCGCCAGGGGGCGTTTCTCGCCGGGGCGCAGTGGCAGGACGTACCAGCCGCGGAACGCGGCGTTCAGCGCGGCGGCCAGGTTGCCGGTGGCGACGTGCCGGCGGTGCGGGTGGAGTGGGGACACGGGGGACTCCTCTCGCCGGGACTCGGGGGCGATCCCTGGCCCGCCTGTGGGTGGGCCAGGGGCGGGCGATCAGCGGAGGCGGCGCAGGGCGTTGGTGAGTCGGCGGCCGGCGCGCAGGGTGAGGCCCGTGTAGTCGCAGTGCCGGCACGGCCGCGGGCGGCGCGTCACGCGGCTGGTCGTGCGGCCGGTGCCTTCGCAGTGCCGGCACGGCCGGAACGGTCGGACCCAGCACAGGAGCCCGTAACCGATAGTGATGGCGATTAGAGGGATGGTCAGGGGTCCGAGCAGGGCGGGGATGTGGGTCACGAGGGGCCTCCTGAGCGGGTTTTGGGCGCGCTCGACCACGGGCCGCTAGGCGCTAGGGCGCTGGCCAGGGGTTGTGAGGGGTGCTAGCGGGGGTGCTAGGTCTAGCGGGGGTGGCCGCTAGACCTAGCGGGCCGGACTTGCCGGCTACCCGTTCCGCTTCCGATCACGCTCGGTGATCGCGTTGAGGATGTCGGCGTGGACCACGCCACGACGGTTGCCACCCTTGCCGGTGGTCGGGTCGGTGCCCCAGATCTGCCCGACGCTGATCTGGTGTGGGGACAGCGCGGCGGTGAGCTGAGCCGGCTTCCACCCCGCGTAGGCGTCCGGCCGGTGCTCGGCCAGGCGGACGCATAGGGTCTCGTTCCAGACCTTGTCCTCGCCGAGCGGCCAGACCGCGGCGACATCGGCCAGGACGTCGAGGACCTCGGCGGCGCGAGTGCGCTCAGTGGGAGTGGGCAGAGTGCCGGCACCGGTGCGCAGCTCGACCGCGCGGGCGACCACGCGCGCCAGATCGGGACCGGCGACGTAGAACGACCGGTCCGCGCCGGGCTTGCCGAAGCCCACGAGGATGCCCCAGCCCGCTTCGGTGACAGGCTCGAACACGGTGGCCCGATAGCCGTTCTTGTAGGCCGACGTGCCCAGGATCATGTCGTTAGCGGTCTGATCCGCGACCGACAGGCAAAACCGGCTGTTGACGTTGCGGGTGATCCCGGTCGGCAGGGAGTCCTTGTCCGGGATCTGCGTGCCCAGCAGGATCACCACGCCGAGCGCCCGACCGAGCTTGATCGCTCGTTCCAGCGTCTCGCCGGCGGCCTTGCCCCACCGGGACGTGAACAGCTCCTGTGCCTCGTCGATGAACACCACCAACGGGTGCAGACCCGAGCCCTTCAGCGACGCCAGCTTCGGCGTGACCTTGCCCTCCGGCGCCATGCCCCGGGCGCGGTAGTAGTCGATGCGCTCGGACCGTCGCTGGCACTCGGCGTAGACCCAATCGACCATGCCGGCGGCGCGCTCGATCGTGTCGTCGTCGAACCCGTTGCCGTACTCCGTCAGCACCGGCTCAAGGTCAGCGAAGTCGCCAACGCCCTTGAGTTCGTAGCCACGGATCTCGACGCGCGGGTCGAGCGCGGCGGCCAGGACCAGGAGTCGCAACGCGAACGTCTTCCCGCTTCCGGGCTGGCCGCCGAACAGCCAGTTGCGGAACATCAGCGACACGCAGACCGTGGTCATCCGCGGCGTGGTCGCGAACGCGAACGGCTCGAACACGTCGACCTTGCCGGACCGGATCAACGGCCAGGCAGGCTGACGCATCTTCGACGCGGGCTCATGCCCCACCCACAGCGCCAACCGACCCGTGTGACCGGACGCCGGCTCGGGCCAGACCTGATCCAGCGGCAGCCGAAGCCCCGACGCCAGGCGACCGCGCCGGGCGACGACTTCGGCGGCCTCCACGCCGTAGGGCAGATCGACGACGGCCAGGTGGCCGGGGCCGTCGCGATGAATCTCCATCGGGAACGAGATGGCACCGGGGTCCTTCGCAACCGCGCTGTTGATCCCAGCCAGACCGATCGAGGTCAGGGCACGGCGGACCAGTTCGGCGGTGAGCTTCCGGTAGGCGGCGCCCTTGCTGACGCGGTCGACGATCGGCCGGTCCGCCGGACGGCCGAACCGCGCCAGCCCGACCACGGTGGCCACCATGACCGCCAGGCGGAGCAGGGACGGCCACGGGCCAAACCACAGCACCGCATAGGCCACCAGCACGAGCACCGCGCCGACGATCAGGATCGGCCACCGGGTGGTCGACTGCCGCTGACGGGCGCGGTCGAGCTGCAACCACGCGGGCGCGTCGTTCCGCCGCGCCGCATCCTGGCGCAGCGCCCAGTTCCCCTCCTCCGCGGTCGCCCACCGCAGCAGCCGGCCGACCAACCGGAAGAGCCCCACCGTCGCCCAGAACATGGCGAGCACGAGGTACTTCGGGGCGCGCAGCGCGTGGAATCCCGCGACGTAGCCGGCGTGCCGGCTCGTCTGGCGGACGGCGGCACGGATCGTGGCACGCGACCGCAGCCAGCCAGGCACCATCGGAGCGCGCACCGGACGCGTCACGCCGGCCGGTGCGCCGGTCTCGTCCGGCGGGTCAACCGGCGCGCCCAGTGCCGCCGGCTCGACCGCAACCGACTCACGGTCGGTGTCGTCGCCCTCGTCTCCAGCCTCGTCGGGGGCCGAACGCTGGGCAGGGATGGGGCGACGGGCGCGGGCCGCGCCCAGGTCGACGACGTCCGCGCTCGGCTCGGTGGTTTCGGTCGGGAAGACGTCGAGCGGTTCGAGGTCAGGGGTCCACCCGTCAGGCTCGGGCGAAGCGCCCGGGTCGAACGGGTCCGTGGTCGTCATGATGGGGACGTCCTTCCATCCGGAGGGGCAGGCCGGGGCGCGACGGGCAAGTCTTGGCGGGCTGTACCGCCGCGCCCCGGAACCAATGGGGTGCAGGTCAGGCGGCCACCGGCGTAGCGGCATCAGCCGCGGCCGGCGGGGCGGTCGGGGTGCGCAAGAGGCCCTGAGCGGCCAGTAGCCGGCGGGCACGGTCCGGGCCGCACGAAAGCGCGGAAACCATCCGGCCGATGGGGACGGTCCCGTCCGCATCGCGCGGAACGTCGGCCAGAGCGGCGATCAGTTCGGCGTCGGTACGCCGCTTCGACCCGGGCTTGGCGGCCTTACCGGTACGGCGGGATGGCGCCTTACCAGTACCCCTACCGGTACGGGCCACCGGCGCCGCGCCGGTAGCGGCCAGCGCTGGCGCACGGCCACCCGATGGCGCCGCGGCGGCCGGCGCCGTGCCATCTGCCAGGGACTCGGCGGCGGGCTCGTTGGCTGCGGGGGCGTGCGGTCGGGTGGCCTTGGTGAACGCGACCAGCGCGAATGCGACCACCGGCCAGACGGCCATGATCTGCACCCACGGGCCGGGGTTGGCGGCCAGTCCGGTTGCGGCGGCCAGGTTCGCCGCGCCGGATATCCCGATGGCCGCGATCAGGGTCAGGACCGGCGGGAACATCAGCCACCATCGGCGACCTGTCGCCGGGACGTGGCGGGAACGGTGACGGATCTCCAGGATTGACGCGATCGCCATCAACTCGCCGGTCGAGGCGATCAGCCAGTCCGCCCAGTCCGGCTGGTGCGCCCAGTGCGCGACGTCATGCACGTGGGCGAACGCGACCGCGAACACTCCCGCGCCCAGCGCCACCGGCAGGCACGTGGACACCGCAGGCTCAAACCGGCCTGCCCACCGCCGCCGCGGTCCGCTCGTCGTAGTCATCGGAGCCCGCTCCCTTCAGGCCGAACGGCGACGGATCGACGGGGCAGGGACCAGGCGGGTCGGGTCAGCGTCGGCGGCCTCGAAAGCCGTGGCCACGGCGGACAGCCGGCGGCGGCCAACCGAGAGTCGGCGGGCGGCCAGCCCGTCGGTGTAGTCAAGGGCGACCGCGGCTTCGGCATCGACAACGGCGATTTCGGCCGCGATCAACGGCCATTCCGCGTCGATCGCGGCCAGGTCGCGGTCGGTGGGCTCCCGGTCGAACGTGTCGGCCTGCTCCGCGTCGTCCGTGAACCGAGAACGAACGTCGGCACGCCTGTTGGCCGTTCGACGCGGCCCGGCGCTGGGCCGATGTCCGTCCTTCTGGTCGACAGACACGGACCCGATCACGGGGTCGACGGCCGTACCAGTCCGGTTGAGGGCATGCTTCATACCGGGTCTGACCTCCAAGCAGGTCGGATCAAGGACCCCGGCCGGTGGTGGAGTCACCGCGTCGGGGTCCGCTCGTTCCGGGGCGGTGGAGTCGCCCCAGAAACGGAGAAGGCGGCGCCGGTGGCGCCGCCAACCCGCACTCAAAGTGCGGGTCGCACCTTGAGTGCTGTCTAGTACTTTCTGTACGGGTCTTCTACGCGATTACCCCGCATCGGTCGGCCAAGCCGCGTAGGTCCTGGTCAGAGCGCCATCCAGGGTCCTGGAGTAGGTCTCGAACCAGGACGCCGACTTTTGGGTGGTCTCGGATCTGCTCGGGCGCGATCCGCTCGGCCTCCAGAAGCGCCGCGATCGCGTCCCCACGGTCACGGCGCTGAGCGTGCGCACGGGCGACGTCCACCAGGAAGCGCGAACGCCGCTCGGCCGACAGCCCAGCAGTGTCCACACGGCCAGCGCGGTCGAGCGCATCGCCAGCGTCACCCAGCTCCACGGCGACCGCGACCGCGTGCAGCGCGACGTTCGCCGGACCGAACTCGAGATTGAAGTCGTTCCGACCAGCGCCCACGGCCTCGGCGAGTGTTTCAGCCTCCCCGATCGCCTGCCAGGCCGCGCGCCGGTCACCGGAGCGGGCAGAAATGACCGACTGAACCAGGCACAACGCGCCTAGCGCCGACTGCGCCTCGACCCCCAGCCCCGGCGGGCCGGAGCGCAGCGCATCGGCGGCCACCGTAGCGGCGTGACGGGCTTGCTGGTAGCGGCCGGCGCTGAGGAACGTGTGCGCGAGGCGGTGGTGGCCGGCGGCCACCAGGCCGAGGTTCCCGGCGCGTTCTGCCGCGAACAAGGCGCGGTCCGCGGCAAGCCACGCGACTTCGATGTCACCGACCTTGACGAACAGTTCCGTGACGGCCTGGTAGACGCCAGCCAAGGCCCTGGCGACCGCCTGACGCTGATCAGGCGCCGCGGAGCGAACCGCGGACTCCAGTTCGCTGATGAGCGGCACGAGCGCCGGGCCAGCGTCCGCGTAACGGGACGCATGGACCAGCGACCAGGCGTCATCTGCTCGGTCCTGGACGTCCTGCGCGGAGGGGACCTCGGTAGTCGTCTCCGAAAACAGCAGCGGCAACGCTGGATGACCGGTCAGCGCAAGGCGAAGCGAGGTTCGCCACGACTCGGCGTCAGGCTCGACAGGCTCAACCGGCGCGTCTGGCGCGAGATCCGGCACGGGAACGCCGAGTACATCGGCGACCTGAGCGAGAACCGACAGTCGGTCGACTTTCCGGGTGTTCCGCTCAACCTGCGAAACCCAGCTCTCCGATCGACCGATCAGCCGGCCCAGCTCGACTTGGGACAATCCGCGCCGTTTGCGGTAGAAAGCGACCCTTTCGCCCAGCGAAGGGAGAGGATCTGTCATGGCGCACCGGCCGGCGTGCCCTTGCCATCGGCAACAGTCACGAACTCAACCCGCGGTGGGCCGGAAAGGAAATCCTCACGAGCCGAGAGGAAGGCCCGAACGTGGTCCTGGCGCTCGTGCTCGTCGAACGCCGCTCGGTCGCGGTACACCTCGTAGAAGATCCGGGCGTCAGGATCGCCGTCTACGGTGTGCGTCAGGTATAGCAATGTTCCTGGCTCGGATGACACGATAAGCGGCAACGTCCGGGCCACCAGCCCGTCGAACCCTTCGGCGGCACCGGGCCGCAAACTGAACCGGACTACCAAGCCGAACATAGATCCTCTTCCTGTGGACGGACGTCACGAGTCCAACGATCCTTCCACAGGTCACATTCCCACGACTACCCCGCACTTTTGGTACGACCCAGCCACGTCGAGTCGCTAGATCAACGGGGTGCGACGGCATCAGGGGGCGCGGGTGTGCCGCTCCAGCCATTCCAGGTGTCGGGTACGAGAGCAGCGACCACGGCCGCGAGTACGTCTCGGTCCGACGCGACGTCGTCCGCCGGTCCGTAGGCAAGGATGATCGTGGTGTCGCCGAAGATACCGACGAGCATCGCCCCCTCAGGAAGCTCGGCGACCTGCGCAGCTAGCTCAGCGGCCGTGGAGCCGGGAGTCACCGTGACGGTGGCTACCGGGCCGTGGGCGCTCATACCGCCACAGCCGGCCGCGCCGGCCCCAGTCCCGCGAGGAACGCGGGAACCCGGAACCTGTCGGTGATCTCCCAGACCACCCAGGACCGCGACGCCCCATCCGTGGTGACGATCACCGGGTGCGGAACGATCACCACACCGGCGTCCCGCGCGCATGGGGGTCGCACCGCACACGTGATCACGGCACCCGGGCCGTCCCACAGTCCGCGCTCGTCGACGAGCAGCCGCGCGACCTCCAACGCCAGCGCGCTCCCAGCGGGAGAGACCAGCGTCGGGCAGACCGTCAACGCGCGCCCTTCGCCCCGGGCCGCCAGCGACCGCGCCACACTGTCCGGCCAAAACCGCTTGGCCGCGACGAAGGTCGGCACGGGTGACGCGTCCACGAGAACTCCCGCGCGTGCGGGAAGCTGCCGCGGTTGCCCGTCCACCGGTACAGGTCCCAACCCGTTGCCGTCCAACTCGATTGTCACCACCTGTCCGCCACCGCCCGCCTCCTCTCGACCCGATGCCGGGATCACCAATCGAGAGGCGTGTGCCGGACTCCCTGCGGAACCCTCATCCATCGAACGATTCCCTCCCGTGTCATCCAGGGGTCCGCGGCGGTCCGCCTCCGCCTACCTGCCCGGCGGGCTCCGTCGCTCCGCAACCCCATCGTCACGGTAATGCCGATCGCACATATTTGACTACCCAGTACTATTTGTACGACTCGACCGATGAAGCCTCGTACAGGACGTACGTTCGAGTCCCAGGCGCACCGAGCGCTGACGCTCCTACCCGATCGGAGCAGCGCGCTATCGTTCGCGCAACAGCGCAGAAGGGGGCACTAGGGGCGTGTGCCGCTCAGAGGACCTAGGTGCTCTGCGGCAACCATGACTCTCGGCAGACCATGGACACATTCGATCTTAGGCGACTCACCGACGTCGACTTCGAGCTAATCTGCAAGGATCTATTCGAAGGCATTCTTGGTGTCCACCTCGAAGTCTTTTCACCGGGGGCAGACCAAGGCATAGATCTGAGGCACGTTGCGGAAGGGTCTGGCTCGACTACAGTCATCCAATGCAAGCATTGGGCCAGAGCCGGTCGAGCAAAACTCCTGGCTCACATGCGGAACATCGAGCTGAAGAAGGTCCAGCGACTTCGCCCATCGCGCTACATCCTTGCATGCTCCGTCGAGCTTACTCCTAATGCGAAGCGCACCCTTCTGTCGGACCTGAGCCCCTACATTAAGAATAGTGGGGACATTTATGGAATCCAGGAGATTGAGAGCGAACTACGGAAGCGTCCTCAGATCATCCAGAGCCATCCACGGCTCTGGCTTAATAGTACAGCCATTCTACAGGGGGTACTTGCAAAAGATATCTTGACTAGATCTAGTGCTTTATTCGATGAGATCGATCACAGTCTAAAGTGCTATGTTCCCAGCGAGAACCTGCCACGCGGCCGTGAGATCCTGGAGGACTCTCACACTCTCTTAATTTCTGGCGCTCCCGGAATTGGAAAGACGACGCTAGCTCACGCGCTCCTTGCGGACTATGCGTCGCGCGGGTTCGATGTGGTCGATATATCGGCTGATGCTAGCGAGATAAACCGACTCTGGCTACCAGGCGCTCGCCAAATCTTCTATTACGACGACTTTCTAGGCCAAGCAACGCTCGTTGATAAGTTTCAAAAGAATGAGGAAAGCCGACTCCTTAACATCATCCGTCGCGTGAAATTTGCATCCGACAAGCGTTTGATTCTCACGACGAGAGAGTACATTCTGGCGCAGGCCCGTCAGCAGTACGAAAAATTGGCGGAGACCGATCTCACTCCCCTAAAATACGTAATGGATCTGGCCGATTACACGCCTGAGATCCGCGCACAGATACTCTACAATCACATCTATTTCTCAAACCTTCCCGACGAGAATAAGATAATCTTCGCGGACCCAGCCCATTATCGTCGAATAATCCGCCACAGCAATTTCAATCCCCGCATTATCCAGGTCAGCGCCAACAAGCACGCACCGGGAGAGGCACCGGAAGCGACCGCTCAGCGGCTACATGACGATCTCCAAGATCCTCGTCGGGTCTGGGAACATGTCGTCAAGAACCAGCTCGACGACGCTACAGTCGCCCTTCTGGAGATCGTCTTCTCGCTTGGCGAATTTCCGGTAGACGGGCTCCGCGCCGCATGGCTCGCATATACCTCACCTGTCGGAGACTCTAGGTCCTTTCGGCGCGCGATCCAACTCTCGGAGGGAACACTCGTAAAAGTCATAAATCGAGCCGACGGGCCGTGGCTCGATTTCCACGACCCCTCTGTCCGTGACTACATGATTGGCTACCTCTCCGATCATCCCGAGGTAGTCGGAAGACTCGTTGAGAAGGCAATCTTCTTTGAGCAAATATGGGGTCTATGGATTCTGGCGGAGAGCGATCGTGGAAATTCAGTGATTGAGAAGCTCCGAGGGTTGCAGATATTAAGTAAATGCATCAAAAAGACATTCGACTCACCTTATCTTCGGAGCAAGAACGCGAACTGGCGCCTCGGCAGGGCGAATGCAGTTCTTGCGATTGGAGAAAGATTTGACTCTCCCGACCTTTTCGACTTCATAGACTCTAAAGTCCTTCGATATGTCGACTTCAATGAAGATGCCGCTGGCTCCGACGAGGTAGCAGAACTGCTTAGACGCCTGTCAGACTCGGAGTATAAGTCAGCACAGAAACGAGCAATCTCTCTCGTCGGACGTGCCATCGACTACATCACAGAAGATGCCGATGATCTAGATGGGAAGTCGTATGCAGAGGCCGTCTTGATGACCTTGTCGGAGGTCGCGCTCGAAGAGGTTCGCAGCGAGGCACTGAGCGCCGCCTCTAGCATCGGCGACAGTATTCACGACAGGATATCGTATACTTTCGATGAGTGGAGAGCTGGTCGAATCGAGTCTTGGGACATGGGAGATGTGATTGAGCAGGCGTCCCATTATGAAAATCCCGAAGAAGTCTTCCCTGGGTACTTCGATGTCACGTCCGATATATCTGCTATGAAAAGCTACATGGCCGACGATGAACCACCATCGGATACCCGCTTGAGGGAGATTGAAACGCCACCGTCGGTTGACCACATTCTTGGGGCTTTGAGAAATACTATCGAGTAGCCGTCCGTGATCTGCGCCGATGGACGGCCGGCCCACGGACCAAACTCACGTGCAAAGCCGGTGAGTTGCTGAGCGGTTCGTTCTGAAGATCACGAGGCGACATACCACCGGCCGTGCCGTGCTGGCGCCGTGCTCGCGCCCGGCTAACTGGGTTCACCGCGGACGTCACCAGTCAGCCATGGATCGCCCCCCAATAAATCAACGGTTCAACTCTCGTCGCAACCGCGTCCGCTCGGCCCGGAGATCTACCGAGGCAATATCGTCCCGGAGGGCGGCACTCACTATGGGCCAAGAGAATGAGGTTTCTTGGCCCTCGAAATCCCAGCATGAGTCAAGATAGTCGCAGAATTGCCTCGCCCGCTCAGTCCTGTCTTTAATTGTATAAATATCACGTATCTTTGCGCGCACGACAGGGTCGGTTATCGGGGTATCGACTACCATAGCGTCAAGGTATGTAAAATAGGCCATCATCCGCTTGTACATGTATGCACCCGCCGATGTGACACGGAGTTTTCGCGGCCCTCCCTCGCGGCCGGACTGCAACAACTTCCTATCGATGCTTCTATCTATGTGACTCTCAATCTGCTCAGCGGAATAGCCGAGCGCTTGCAAGTGCTGATACATGGCGCCCTCGTCAATGAAGCCGTCCGAGATAGACGCAGCCTGCGCTTGGCAAGCGGCTAGAAGGATCGGGGTCAGAAAGTGCTCACGCCCATCGACGCTGAATATGTCGTACACATTTGATACCTCCGAAGCCTGCGGATCGTAGTAGGAATAGTCGCCGTACATCACGGACCGAATAAACTCGTGCATCGGTACCGTGTAGAGGTCGCCCCTTTCATATGCTTCGAGGATGCGCGAGGTTGCCACGTATCCACTACCAACAAATGTCGTCACAAAATCTAGAGCCCGTCGGATACTACCAGAACTCAGGTTCTCGACGAACTCTTTCAGTTGTTCGTTAGAATTGAAAGCCTCTATCAGCACATCCAAATAGGCAAGCAGTTTATCCGAGTCAATCGTGAGGTTCTCCGGCATAGACTCTAGGCGCCCTTTTTCCAAGAGCTGATCTCTTGCAAAAACCAGTCGCTTAGAAATGACCAACTCGGCTCGGGGCGGCGAAACCGTAAAAACCCGAGGCTGATATGCAGCAACCGAACCAGCCTTCCTCGACCTAAAAAACGTATCTGGGCGAAGCGAAATAAATACGGCCGCCGGCCACGTATCAGCCAAGCTCTGCCCTACGACGAAAACCCGCTCCTGCAGCTCGGCTTCATGATGGTCAACGTTATCGAGAACAATCACGAAACTCATCTGCTTTTCATGCTTGTCGCGCCGCGTACGCAGGTGGCTTAGACTCCGCCGCATATGCCCGAAACTGTCGTCGACTAGGCTAGCTAGCATCTCACGTTCGCGGCGTGCATACTCGGCCGGTTCGGCATCGCCGTAAAGACCCTTACGAAACTTATTGATCTCCTTGTTGTAGACAGCTCGAATGAAGCTGGCCTCCCTTACGTCGATACCGGTTTCTTCTAGTCCGAACTTGCGAGTGCTCGAAGATCGCTACGCGCACAGCCTGGCACTTTGGCCTGTGTTGTCCGAAGTGTAGTCAGTAGGTTGCTTGATCGGGATCTTGCTGGATGGGATCATCGACTCGTGGCGAGGCAAACGGGTGCTATGCACGTGGACCGGATTGTCAGTCGGCAGACGAACGCGGCCGGCGAGCCGCGGGAGTACGTGTCGCATCTGGTGCGGCGTACCTTCCGGGAAGACGGAAAGGTCAAGAACGAGACCATTGCGAACGTCTCGCACCTTCCGCCGGCGGCCATCGACGTGCTCAGGAAAGCGCTCGCGGGCCGGACGCTGGTCGATGTCGAGAAAGATGTCGAGATCGCTCGGTCTCTTCAGCACGGCAATGTCGCCGCGGTCATGACGGTCGCCCGGCAGCTCGGCCTGCCGGCACTGCTGGGGCCGGCTGGGCGACAGCGGGATATCGCCCTAGCGCTGATTGTCGCCCGGATTATCCAGCCCGGTTCGAAGCTCGCCACCAGATCCTGGTGGTCCGACAACACGCTCGGCGCGGACCTGGGGATAGACACGGCGTCGACCGACGAGATCTATGCCGCCATGGACTGGCTGCTACACCGGCAGGACGACATCGAAAGGCAACTCGTGGGCCGGCATCTCGTCGACGGCGGCCAGGTTCTTTTCGACCTGTCGTCGTCCTGGATGGAAGGGCACTGCTGCCCGCTGGCGTCCCATGGCTATTCCCGTGACGGCCGTCGCGGGCTCGAGCAGATCGAGTACGGAGTCCTCACGGACGCCGACGGCCGGCCTGTCGCGATACGCGTCTTCCCCGGTAACACCGGCGACCCGTCCGCGTTCATCGAAGCCGTGCACGCCGTCCAGAAAACGTTCCACCTGAAGAGTGTGATCATGGTCGGCGATCGAGGGATGATCACGTCGGCGCGTATCAGGGCGCTCCGCGAGTCCGACGACCTGGGATGGATCACCGCCCTGCGCGCGCCCCAGATCGCCCAGCTCGCGGCCGTGGACGGCCCGCTGCAGCCGACCCTGTTCGACGAGACCAACCTCGCCGAGATCCGCCACCCGAAATTTCCCGGAGAGCGGCTGATCGCCTGCCGGAACCCTTTCCTGGCAGCCGAGCGTGCCCGCAAGCGTGACGAACTGCTCGATGCCACCGAAAAGGCGCTCGCCCCAGTCGTCGCCGCCGTCACGGAAGGCCGGATCGTCGGCGCCGCGGACATCGGCATGAAGATCGGGAAGATTGTCCACAGGCGGAAGATGGCGAAGCACCTCGAGATCACGATCACGGACGCCGATGTCACCATCGCCCGGCGGGAGGAGAGCATCGCCGCCGAGGCGGCGCTCGACGGCATCTACGTCGTCCGCGCCGAGGAGAAACACGCGAGCGGAATGCGCGGAGACGAGATCGTCACCGCGTACAAGAACCTCTCCCAGGTCGAACGAGTCTTCCGTACGATCAAGACGACCGACCTTCAGGTGCGACCGATCTACCACTACCTGGAAAACCGGGTCCGCGCACATCTCTTGATCTGCTCCCTCGCTGCCTACATCACCTGGCACCTGAGGAAACGGCTCGCCCCCCTCACCTTCACGGACGAGGAGCCGCCAGGCCGCACCGACCCGGTCGCGCCCGCTCTCCGTTCCGAGGCCGCCAACCGGAAATCCACACGCAAGGAACAGCCCGACGGAACGCCTCTTTACAGCTTCCAGGGCCTCCTCGCGCACCTGGCCACCCTGACCCGCGACGAGATCCGCATCAGCGGCGGCGGCAGCCTTCAGCTACTCACGAACGCCACCGAAACCCAGAGAAAGGTCTTCCAGCTAATCGGCGCGCCTATCTCCAAGACCGTTGGTAGTCAGTAAGACGATCAATGGCTGCCGCGAACCCGCAAGTCACGAGCCCGCAG
>NZ_JASNFO010000113.1:0-7713 GCF_032027725.1 Pseudofrankia coriaricola
ACCAGTCCGAGGCTGGGTGGGGTCGGCGGCGTTCAAGCGGCACGCAACCGTGCTGGCGCGGAGGCGCGCCTCCGCGGAGGCCCAGCCACGGAGCGAAGCGAACGTGGTTGGGCCGCAGCGGAGGTCGCCGGAGCGCCCGTGAGCGCAGGAGGACGGCGCGCGGAGGTCCCTTGGGAGCGAAGCGAGTAAGGGGCCGGAGCGCGCCGTCCGGACGGAGCGAACCAATGTCACAGCGCGTACGGGTCTGTGCGCGACCTGAGCCGCACGTTCTGCAGCAGGCCCACGGCCAGCATGTTCGCGAACATCGCCGAGCCGCCGTAGGAGACGAACGGCAGCGGAAGGCCCGTAACCGGCATGATGCCCAACGTCATCCCGACGTTGACGAACGCCTGGAACGCGAACCAGCACACCACCCCGGTGCCGACCAGCGCGCCGAAGGAGTCGTCGGAGTCCTTGGCGATGGACAGCGCCCGCCACAGCACCACCCCGAGCGCGGCCAGCACCCCGCCGGCACCGACGAAGCCGAGTTCCTCGCCGGCGACGGTGAACACGAAGTCGGTCTGCTGCTCGGGCACGAACTGCCCCTGGGTCTGCTGGCCGTGCAGCAGGCCGCGGCCGAAGATCCCGCCGTTGGCGATCGCCGTCTTGGCCTGGTCGACGTTGTACCCGGTGGTCGAGTTGCTGGCCGCGTCGGCCGAGACGAACGAGGTGAGCCGTGCCTCCTGGTAGGGCTTGAGCAGGTGGAACTGCAGGATCGCCGCACCGAACAGGACGCCGCCGAGCAGCAGCCCGAGCACCCAGCGCCGTGGCGCGCCGCTGACGGCCAGCATGCCGAGGATGACGAAGACCAGCACCATCACGGTGCCGAAGTCCGGCTGCAGCATGATCAGGCCGATCGGCACCAGCGTGAGCGTGAGGACGACGATCACGTCGACGTCACCGGGGCGCGTCGAGCGCACTCCTTCGCGGCTGTCGCGTTTCTCGCCGAGGATCATCGCCACGCCGACGATCAGCGCGACCTTGGCGAACTCCGACGGCTGCAGCTGGAAGCCGGCGGGCAGCACGATCCACGAGTGCGCGCCGTTGATCGTGCTGCCGACGAGGAGCACAGCGACCAGCCCTACCAACGAGCCCAGGTAGACGAACGGGGCATAGGCACGCAGCAGCCGGTAGTCGAGCAGCATCGCCCCCGTGGCGAGCACGAGGCCGATCGCCAGGTTCAGCAGGTGGCGCTTGAGGAAGTCGTTCGGGTCGGCGCCGGCGTCCGCGAGCCGCTGACGGGTCGCGGACCAGACGAGCAGCGCGCCGAGCACGGACAACGCCAGCACGGCGCCCATCAGCACCCAGTCGAGCCGGCGGAGCGGCGAGTGCCGTCCGGAGGCCCGGTCGCGCAGCTGCCCGATCCTGCCGCGCAGCGCGACCGGCGACGACCGCAGCGCGGTCGATCCGAGCTCGTCCACGGTTCCTCCTCCCGGATCCGGGTCCGTGCCGCACCCGCGCCCGCGCCTGCGCCTGCGCCCACCGGGCCTGGAACTGGGGCCGGGGCGCGTGCGCGTTCTTCCCCCCGTCGGATGACGTCCGCCGGTTACCCGGCGGAGCCGGCTGGTGGCGCGCGGGGCCCGGCGGACGGGCTAGTGGGCCCCACGGCCGCGTCAGTGGCCGCCGCGGGGGACGTGGTGAGGGCCGCCGGAGCCACGGCGCGCGCGCCGCCGGCGGCCGGCGGGGAGGCGCCGTCGGGCGGTGGGGTCGCCGCGGCCGGGCCCGGGGTCACCGCCGCCCCGCCCGTCGCGTCCGCCGGGGCCGGCGCGAGCGAGGCGTCGCGGCCGACCGCGGGCAGCGCCGACGGCGGCAGGCCGCCGGGCAGCTCCGCCGGGCGGCCGACGCCGAAGATCGCCTGGTAGATCGCCTTCGCCACCGGCGCGGCGTAGGTGGCGCCGGTGCCGGAGTCCGGAATGGAGACGACGATGGCGTAGCGCGGGTCGTTCACCGGCGCGAACGAGGCGAACCAGGACGTGTCCTCGTGGCCCTCGACCTCGGCGGTGCCCGTCTTGCCGCCGACCGGGATGACGTTGTTGGGCCAGTCGGCGAAGACGCCGGTCGCCGTGCCGCCGCCCTCGGTGGTCACGCCGTGCAGTGAGTCGCGAATATAGGCCAGCACCTCCGGCGGGACCGGCAGCTTGTTCCTCACAACCGGCTCGAACCGCTTGACGACCTTGCCGTCCGGGGAGACGACGGCCTTGGCGAGCTGGGGCTCGTAGAGCGTCCCGCCGTTGGCGATCGCCGCGTAGGCAGCCGCCAGCTGCAGCGGGCTGATCGACAGGTACTGGCCCTGGCCGATGGCGAACTGCGCGGCCGCGCCGGCGTTGTACAGGTAGCCGTCGACGCAGGCCTCGGCGGCGTACTGCTGGTAGCGCTTGGCCGTCGCCGGGTCCCTGACGTCCGGGTAGCCGTTCTTCGCCCGCTCGCAGTAGGAGCCCTTCAGCTCCTCCCAGTTGGCTTTCGCCGCGTCCCGGTCGACGATGCTGCCGGAGGTCTCGCCCGGCAGGTCGATGCCGGTGCGCGCGCCGAAGCCCATCGCCTCGGCCATCTTCACGAAGTTCTCGGCCGGCGCCGGATAGGGGCCCTTGCCGTTGCGCAGCCCGCCGTCGCGCAGCCACTCGTCGTAGGCGAACTTGTCGAAGATCACATCGCAGGAGATCACCAGCGCCCGGTGCAGGGTGATCGGGCCGGCGGACGACCCCTCGAAGTTGTGGAAGGTCTGGCCACCGATCTGCAGCGTCGGCGCGCAGTCGAAGTTCTGGTTCGGCTTCGCGCCGAGCTTGGCCATCGCGACCGAGGTCGACACCGGTTTGAAGGTCGACCCGACGGCGCCGGAGCCCTGGTAGGCCCGCGAGAGCAGCGGGATTCCGTTGGCCGGATCGGACAGGGCCGCGTAGTCCTGCTGGGAGACCCCGCCGACGAACACCGACGGGTCGTACGAGGGCAGGCTGGCCAGGGCCACGACGCCGCCGGTCTTGACGTCCAGCACCACCGCCGAGGCCGTGCGGGCCCGCGCCCCGCCGGGCAGCTTGTCCAGGGTCGAGCGCAGCGCCTCCTCCGCGGTGGCCTGCACGCCGCGGTCCAGGTTGAGCACGAGGTGGTCGCCGGGGACGGGCGCGGAGTTCGACGCGGTGCCCGAGACCCTGCCGAACCGGTCCACCTCCAGCCCCTCGACGCCGTCGACGCCGCGAAGCTCGGAGTCGTAGACGGACTCCAGCCCCGACACGCCGACCAGGCTGTTGAGGTGGTAGGCGCCGGGCGTCGCCTCGGGGTCCTTGCCCTGTTTCTTCAGGTCGGCGGCCTGCCGGTCGAGCTGGTCCTGGCTGACCGGCGCCAGGTAGCCGAGCTCATGGGAGCCAAGCGAGCCGAACGGGTACTCGCGGACCGCCTGCAGGTCGGCGGTGACGCCGGGGAACCGCTCGGGGTGCTCGATGATCGCGAGCGCCTGGGCGGGGCTCACGTCCTTGGCGATCGGCACCGGCTGGTAGGGCGAGCCGTTCCAGCACGGCTGGGGGATCTTCGGCCCGCAGAAGCGGATCTTCTTCTCGATGTCGTCGACGGACATGCCGATCACCGACGACAGCGACGCGAAGACCGCCTTGCCGGCGTCGCGCTGCCGGTCGGTCGTCGAGCGGTTCACCGAGATGACCAGCGAGCTGCGGTTGCGCACGAGCTGCTCGCCCTGGTCGTCGAGGATCATGCCGCGCGGCGCGGAGCTGACGACCTCCCGGACCCGGTTGGTCTCGGCGACCTTGCGATAGCGGTCGCCGTCGAGGATCTGCAGCACCCACAGCCGCGCGCCGAGCGTCACCAGCAGCGAGACCGCGAGCACCCGCAGCACGACGATGCGGACGCGCATCCCGTCGTTCACGGCCGTCTCCCGCCCGCCACGCCCGTCACGACCGCCTCGCCCGCCTGGTACGGCGCACGCCGGCCGCCATGGCCGGGAACAGGAACGGGGTCAGCAGCGCCGCGTACAGCGCCGCCACCAGGGCGCGCTGGAACGCCTGACCGGGGGTGCCGGCGGCGCCGTCGCTGAGCAGGCCGGCGACGGCGACGTTCGCGATCGTCGCGCCGGCGACCGCGCCGGACACGACGACCAGCGCGATCGCGACCGACCGTTCGGTCGCGTCGGCGAGGAGGCCCACGAGGTAGCCGAGCAGGCAGCACACCAGCGCCGACCGGCCGAGCACGTGGGTGGACAGCAGGTCGCCGAACAGGCCGACGACGAACCCGAGCAGCGCGCCGGCGATGGGCCCCTCCAGGAGCGCGGCCGTGGCCAGCAGCAACAGCACCAGGTCCGGATGGCCGCCCGGCAGCGGCACTCTCGCCACCACGCTCACCTGCGCGATCGCGGCCGCCAGCAGCACGGCCGTGAGCGCGGCGAACGTCAGCGGGTGGACCTCGCCCTCGTGGTCGGGCTCGAACAGCTGCACGCTCATCCGCTGGTCCCGCCTTCCCCGGCCGGCGCGGTGCGCGGCGGCAGCACCCGGTCGCCAGGGTCGGTGGGCGGCTTGCCGACGACGATGCCGACCAGGTCGAGCGTGCCGACGGAGACGTACGGCTTCACCTCGGCCGTCCTCGACAGCCCGTCCGCGTCGGTGACCTTGGTGACCTCGCCGATCGGCACGCCGGCGACGTAGTCGAGACTGCCGAAGGTGACGAGCCGCTCGCCGGGCCGGACCCGGTACGAGGCGTCGTACAGCGTGAAGACGAGCGTGTTCGGGCCGGAGCCGCCGGCGACGGAGCCGAGCAGCTGGGTGCCCTCCAGCCGGGCCCCGATCCGGCTGCGCGGGTCGCAGAAGAGCCGGACGACGGCGGTGTGGTCGGTCAGCGAGACGACCGTGCCGACCAGGCCCTTGGAGTTGATCACGATCTTGTCGGCGGCCAGGCCGTCGGCCTTGCCGGCGTTGACGGTGACCGTCCAGTCGGTGCCGCTGACGTCACCGATGGCGATGACCCGGGCCGGGACGATCGTGTACTGGCCCTTGTCGGCGAGCAGCCGCAGGGCGGACAGCTCGGACGCCTGCCGGGTGACCTCGTCCCCGTCGGCGAGCTGGCGGCGCAGGTCGGCGTTCTCCTTGGCCAGCTCGTCGGCGCGGTCGTGGTAGCGGTTCGGGTGCAGCAGCGAGGATGCCGTCCGCCCGATCGGCCGCACGACCGTGGTCACGCCGCTCTCGACGCCGCCGACGACCGTGTGCACGACGCCGCGCGCCCCGCCGGAGCTCTCGCCGGTCCGGTAGTCGATCGTGATCAGCGCGAACGTGATGACGAGCAGGACCGCGACGACCAGCCGGGAACGCTTCAGGTCACGTCCCACGACAACTCCTCACCGTCCTCAGCCCGACGTCGCCATTCCGGGCATCGCCCGACCCGACATTCCCGTGCCCCGCGAGGCGGCTCGGCGCCAGCTCACGCCGCCCCGGTGCTGCCCTATCGCCCGCCGGCACCGACGAACCAGCCCGCCCCCGGGTTCCCACGGCCGGCGATTTCCTGGGACGTTGTTCGACCAGAGCGCAATTGTTCCGTCAACCGGACGCAGTCGCGGAAAACGACTTCACCCCGCCTTCGGCCCAACCCTCTGATCGCGGTGACCCAAAGGTTGATCGCGGTGACCCCAAGATCGGTCGAAGCCCGACATCGGGGGCAGGGGGTCGCCCCCGGAGCAATACGACCCAACCCCCTGATCACGACGACCCCTAAGGTCGGGCGAAGCCCGACACCGGGGGTCCGGACGCAGGGGTCCCCGGCTGGCCGCGCCAGCGGACAGTTGGGGGAACGGCCCCCCGGAGCAATATTGCTGAGCGGGCCCTTGGCGAAGCCGCCCAAGGGCGGCGAGCAGGGTCCACCCCTGACGGCCCGATCAGCGACGGGGCTCGGAGATGAGGACCTGCTGGAGGGCTTCGAACTCCTCGACGCATTTGCCGGAGCCCATGGCGACCGAGTGCAGGGGGTTGTCGGCGATGTGGATCGGCATGCCGGTCTCGTTGCGCAGCCGCTCGTCGAGGCCACGCAGCAACGCGCCGCCGCCGGTGAGCACGATGCCGCGGTCCATGATGTCGCCGGCCAGCTCGGGCGGGCAGCGGTCCAGGGTGACCTTGACGGCGTCGATGACCGCGTTGACCGGCTCCTCGACGGCCTTGCGGATCTCCTCGGCGGTGACGACGATCGTCTTCGGCAGGCCGGTGACGAGGTCGCGGCCACGGATCTCGGCGCTCGGCTCGTCCGGCATCTTGTGCGCCGAGCCGATCGCCATCTTGATCTCCTCGGCGGTGCGCTCGCCGAGCATCAGCGAGTACTCCTTCTTGACGTAGGAGATGATCGCCGTGTCCAGTTCGTCGCCGGCGATGCGGATGGACTGGCTGGTCACGATGCCGCCGAGCGAGATGACCGCCACCTCGGTGGTGCCGCCGCCGATGTCGACCACCATGTTGCCGGTCGGCTCGTGCACCGGCAGGCCCGCGCCGATCGCGGCGGCCATCGGTTCCTCGATGATGTAGACCCGGCGCGCGCCCGCCTCGTAGCCGGCGTCCTTGACGGCCCGCTGCTCGACGCCGGTGATGCCGCTCGGCACGCACACGACCAGCCGGGGCTTGGCGAAGTGCCGGCGGCGGTGCACTTTCTGGATGAAGTAGCGCAGCATCCGCTCGGTGGTCTCGAAGTCGGCGATCACGCCGTCCTTGAGCGGGCGGACCGCGACGACGTTGCCCGGCGTTCGGCCGATCATGCGCTTGGCGTCGGTACCGACCGCGAGGATGCCCGTGGTGGTGGTGTTGATCGCGACGACGCTCGGCTCGTTGAGCACGATCCCACGCCCGCGTACGTAGACGAGCGTGTTGGCGGTGCCGAGGTCGACCGCCATGTCACGACCGAGGAATGACAAGGAACTGGACATCGTCGGGCCGACCCTCCCGGAGATGCGGTCCTGGGCGCCGCCGCGCTCGGCCCGGGCTCACCGGACCCGTCGGCCCGCCCTCGAACAGATCAAGGTTCTTAGGCTTTGAGGCTTGGGGATGCTGCTCTGGCTTCGTTATCCCTCACTTAGGTCATACAGACTTCTACTTGACCGTGTCGACCGCGGCTGGCGCGGGGGACGCCGGCACCGCGGGATTGGAGCGGCATTTGCTTTTGTACGTCTGACGGGTGGGCCTCACGTGGGACGATTCCGGCGGTCCGGCGCGTCCCATGGCGACACCTGAAAGGTTAGACCGCGCCACCGACAGCCCGCCCCCCAGCGAGGACGTGTCACCCATGGTGCCGACCGGTCATCGCCGCCCAGCCCGGGCCTCGACGCCCATCACGGCCACCTCCGGAACCACCGGCACCCATGGGCGCGTCCGTCCGTCGACACCCCGTCCTACCCTGGCAAACCGCCCGCCCGGTCGGCGGGACGCCACGCCGGGCCGCCCGCAGGCTCACCCGGAAGGGGCGGGTCGGTGCCTGTGCGCTCGGCCCAGCCCAGGGTTTCGGCACCCGTGGCCGAGGTTCACCGCCGGGGCACGGGCCCTCAGCCCGGCCGCGCCGACCCGCGCCCAGAGGCAGGACAGGCGGGCACCCCCCGCATGAGGAGAGAACCCGGAAGACGCGGGTCAGCGTCCCGACAACTCGGTACAGCCCCGTGGGGTTTTGTGGCCGCGGCGGGGGGGGGGCGGCGGGGGCCCGCGCCCGGCCGGG
>NZ_JASNFO010000114.1:0-37531 GCF_032027725.1 Pseudofrankia coriaricola
CTCCCCTAACTCTGGTAACGCCCGGGGTTTTTGTACCCGGGGGGGGTTATGTAACCCACGGGGACCCCGACGTCCAGGAGCCGTGAGGTTCCGTCCTGGCACCATTTCGCCGGGAGACGCCCTCCCGGCGGGGCCGTCAGCTCAGGCCCGGGAAGAACAGGTCGATCTCCCGCTTGGCCGACTCGGGCGAGTCCGAGCCGTGGACGAGGTTCTGGCCGATCTCCAGCGCGTAGTCGCCACGGATCGAGCCGGGAACAGCCTTCACCGGGTCGGTGACGCCCATCAGGCCACGCACGCCCTCGATCGCGCGCGGGCCCTCGACGACCAGCGCGACCAGCGGGCCCGAGGTGATGAACTCGACCAGCTCACCGAAGAACGGCTTGCTCGCGTGCTCGCCGTAGTGCGTCTCCGCGACGGACTTCTCCAGCGTGCGCAGCTCGAGGGCGACCAGGCTGAGGCCCTTGCTCTCGAGACGGCTGATGATCTCCCCGACGAGGCCGCGGCTGACGCCGTCGGGCTTGACCAGGACGAGGGTGCGCTCGGCGGGCACTGGACTCCTCATTTCGCGTCATCGTTGACAGAGCGGACATAACGCACCGTGCCGGTCGCGTTGTGATCCGCACCGGAGCCGGAACCCCGGCACTCCCGGCCCAACCTACAGGGCGTTACGGCCGTCCATTTGGGGGGCGCCGGCGACATGACCTCTATCCGGCCGGCAGGCCGACCCCGAACCGGGTCCGCCTGACGGATCCGGTACGACCACGGCGGTTGAAAAGTAACGATCATCGGACCGCGGGCGATGAGGCGGCGGCCAACACAGGACTCATCGGGTCAGGCGACATGACCTCTATCCGGCCGGCAGGCCGACCCCGAACCGGGTCCGCCTGACGGATCCGGTACGACCACGGCGGTTGAAAAGTAACGATCATCGGACCGCGGGCGATGAGGCGGCGGCCAACACAGGACTCATCGGGTCAGGCGACATGACCTCTATCCGGCCGGCAGGCCGACCCCGAACCGGGTCCGCCTGACGGATCCGGTACGACCACGGTGGTTGAAAAGTAACGATCATCGGACCGCGGGCGATGAGGCGGCGGCCAACCACAGGATTCACCGGGTCAGGAGACGGCGTGCCTCGCCCACGGTGGTCAACGAGCCGGTCACGACGACGCCGCCACCGCCGAGCTCGGCATCCTCCTCCACCAGCCGCACGGCCGCCTCGATCGCGTCGTCGAGCCGCGGCGCGACCTCGACCCGGTCCGCCCCGAAGATCTCGACGGCGACCCCGGCCAGTTCGTCGGCCGGCAGCGCCCGCGGCGACGCGCTCTGCGTGATCACGATCGAGGTGAGCACCGGCTCCAGCACGGACAGCATGCCGTGCGCGTCCTTGTCGGAGAGCAGGCCGACCACGCCGACGACCAGGTCGAACGCGAACGCGTCTGTCAGCGCCTCGGCCAGCGACTGCGCGCCGGCCACGTTGTGGGCCCCGTCGAGCACGACGGTCGGCGAGCGGCGGACGACCTCGAGCCGTCCCGGCGAGGACGCGCTCGCGAACCCGGCCCGGACCGCCTCGACGTCCAGCGGCCCGGACCCACCACCGAGGAACGCCTCGACGGCGGCGAGCGCGCACGCGGCGTTGTGCGCCTGGTGCTCGCCATGCAGCGGCAGGAAGATCTCGTCGTAGACGCCACCAAGGCCGCGCAGCGTCAGCATCTGGCCACCTACGGCGACCTGCCGCCGGGCCACACCGAACTCCAGCCCCTCGAGGGCGAGCGTCGTACCCAGCTCGGCGGCGCGCTCGGCGAGCACCCGGGCCGCGCCCAGCGGCTGCGTGCCGAGCACGGCGAGACCGCCGGGGCGCAGGATGCCCGCCTTCTCGCCGGCGACCTCCTCGACGGTCGCGCCAAGCTCGCGGTGGTCGAGCGCGATCGGCGTCACCACCTGCACGACGCTGTCGACCACGTTGGTCGCGTCCCACGTGCCGCCCATCCCGACCTCGATGATGCCCACGTCCACCGGGGCGTCGGCGAACGCGGAGAAGGCCATGGCGGTCAACAGCTCGAAGAAGGTGACCCGCTCGGGGTGGCGGCCATCGACGATCTCGACGTAGGGCAGCACGTCGTCGAAGGCCCGCGCGAACACCTCCGGGCTGGCCGGCTGACCGTCGATGCTGATCCGCTCGGTGACGCTCTCCAGGTGCGGCGAGGTGTACCTGCCGGGGCGCAGCCCGAACGCCCGCATCACCGCGTCGATCATCCGAGCCGTCGATGTCTTGCCGTTCGTGCCGGTCAGGTGAACCACCGGGAACGAGCGCTCGGGATGGCCGAGCAGGTCGACCAGGTCGCGCATCCGCTCCAGGTCGGGGATCATCAGATGCGGGAACCGCCCGGCGAGCGCCTTCTCCACCCGCGACAGGTCATCGCCCGCCGCGCCCGCCGCGCCGCCCCGCGTGCTCGCCGGCCGACCGTCTCGCCCGTTGTCCACCACACATGAAGGTTATCGGGTACGGACACACCGCCCGCCGATCACCATGTGCAGCGCGGGGGTGACCGACACCACGGCGCGCCCGTTTCCTGTAGGTACGCGGCTAGCGTGAGCGGGCGTGGGTGAGTTCGAGAAGGCGATCGTCGCCGAGGTCGACGACGCAGGCGTCTGGAACGCCGAGGTCGCCGAGGTCTGGGACTCGTCCGACCGCCTGGTCGCCCAGGGCCGCCAACTGGCCGGCTACCGCACCCCGCGCTAGGCCGACTTCTCCTGGCGGGTGTTGCGCTTGGCGGCGATGTCGCGCGGCACCAGGGTTGGGTTGACGTGCTCGAGCACGACCTCGCGGGTGACGACGACGCGGGCGACGTCCTTGCGGCTCGGGATGTCGTACATCACCGACATCAGCACCTCCTCCATGATCGCGCGCAGGCCGCGCGCTCCCGTGCCGCGCAGGATCGCCTGGTCGGCGATCGCCTCCAGCGCGTCGGAGGTGAAGTCGAGGTCGACGTTGTCCAGCTCGAAGAGCCGCTTGTACTGGCGGACGAGGGCGTTCTTCGGCTCGGTCAGGATGCGGATCAGCGCTTCCCGGTCCAGGTTCTGCACACTGGTGAGAACCGGCAGCCGGCCGATGAACTCGGGGATCATCCCGTACTTGAGCAGGTCCTCCGGCATGACGTCGCCGAAGACGTCGGCGGCGTCCGGGTCGTCCTTGCCATGCAGCACGGCGCGGAAGCCGAGCGACTTCTTGCCGATCCGAGACTCGATGATCCGGTCAAGCCCCGCGAACGCGCCGCCGACGATGAACAGCACGTTCGTCGTGTCGATCTGGATGAACTCCTGGTGCGGGTGCTTGCGTCCGCCCTGCGGTGGCACGCTCGCCGTGGTGCCCTCGAGGATCTTCAGCAGCGCCTGCTGCACGCCCTCGCCGGAGACATCCCTGGTGATGCTCGGGTTCTCCGACTTACGAGCGATCTTGTCGACCTCGTCGATATAGATGATCCCGGTCTCGGCCTTTTTGACGTCGTAGTCGGCCGCCTGGATCAGTTTGAGCAGGATGTTCTCGACGTCCTCGCCGACGTAGCCGGCCTCGGTGAGGGCGGTGGCGTCAGCGATCGCGAACGGCACGTTGAGCATCCTGGCGAGCGTCTGCGCGAGCAGCGTCTTGCCGCAGCCGGTCGGCCCGAGCAGCAGGATGTTGCTCTTGGCCAGCTCGACGTCGCCCTTGCCCCCCTCGCCCTGGGCCGCGCCCCCGGCCTGAATCCGCTTGTAGTGGTTGTAGACCGCCACCGACAGCGTCTTCTTCGCGGTCTCCTGGCCCACGACATAGCCGTCGAGGAACTCGTAGATCTCCCGCGGCTTGGGCAGCTCATCCCACTTGAGCTCGGAGGACTCGGACAGCTCCTCCTCGATGATCTCGTTGCAGAGATCGATGCACTCGTCGCAGATGTAGACGCCGGGACCGGCGATGAGCTTCTTCACCTGCTTCTGCGACTTCCCGCAGAACGAACACTTCAGCAGGTCGCCGCCATCACCGATGCGTGCCACCGAGGACTCAGTCCCTTCGTCCAGACGATGGGTTCGCCTGCAGCTCGGGGGCGGCTGCCACCGCCCGGTCGTCGCGTGTCGAGTGAGCCACCGCTGTCTCCTGCGCTATCCGCGGCTCGGGGTCTCTCCCGGACCGAGGAAGCCGATCCGGAAGGTCCGCCACCGGCCAGCCCGCCAGCCGCCCCGGGCGGATCTTCCCATGCGCCCTCGTCAGCCGGCGGAGGTCAACCCGCCAGCCGCTTCGGGCCGTTGCGTCCAGCGCCCCCGTGACTGGCCAGTCGACCAGCCCGCCAGCCGGCTCAGGCACGGACACACGCCGCCCGCCGTGCCCGCCCCCAGCCGGTACTGCCACACCGTCTCCCGCTCCCGCGGCGGCCAACCTGCCTGCCGGCCCCCGCCGGCCCGCCGCGGGAGATTGTCCCGAGGGGGACGGTACCCCGCCACACCGTCCGGTGAGAGCCCTATCGCGCGGCTCATTCCCCTCAGCGTACGGCTGTCTGGCACCGTCAGCGGGCAGCCGCCAGACGAGACGACTTACGGGTCTTGATCACCTCGTCGATCAGGCCGTACTCCTTGGCCTCCTCGGAGGAGAGAATCTTGTCGCGCTCGATGTCGCGGCGGATCTCCTCCTCCGGCTTGCCGGTGTGGTCGGCGAGCATCCTCTCCAGCAGCGCGCGCATCCGAAGGATCTCCTTCGCCTGGATCTCGATGTCGCTCGACTGGCCCTCACCCGAGCCGGACGGCTGGTGGATGAGGATGCGGCTGTTCTGCAGTGCGAACCGTTTCCCCGGAGTGCCGGCGGCCAGCAGCACGGCCGCGGCCGAGGCCGCCTGGCCCATGCAGATGGTCTGGATGTCCGGGCGGACGAACTGCATCGTGTCGTAGATCGCCGTCAGCGAGGTGAACGAGCCGCCGGGCGAGTTGATGTAGATCGAGATGTCGCGGTCCGGGTCCTCGGACTCGAGGAAGAGCAGCTGCGCCATGACGTCGTTGGCCGACACGTCGTCGATCTGGACACCGAGGAAGACGATCCGCTCCTTGAGCAGCTTCGAGTACGGGTCCATGCCGTACTCGCCGCGGGAGGTCTTCTCGATGATGTTCGGCAGCACGTAGCGGCCGGTCTGCTGGTAACGGGACATGATCGTGCCCTCCGAAGAAGCTCTGGCGCCAGGCCGTCAGAAATGCCGCGACTAGCTGTTCGCGTCGCTGGGCACCTGGCGGGCCTGCTGGACGACGTTGTCGACGAAGCCGTAGTCCTTCGCCTCCTCGGCCGTGAACCACCGGTCACGGTCGGAGTCTCGCTCGATCTGGTCGATCGGCTGACCGGTGTGGAAGGCGATGCGCTCCTGCATCGTCCGCTTGGTGTAGAGCATCTGCTCGGCCTGGATCGCGATGTCGGACGCGGTACCGCCGATGCCGCCGGACGGCTGGTGCATCATGATCCGCGCGTGCGGCAGCGAGTAGCGCTTGCCCGGCGCGCCGGCGCACAGCAGGAACTGGCCCATCGACGCCGCCAGGCCCAGCGCGACCGTCGCCACGTCGTTCTCGACGAACTGCATCGTGTCGTAGATCGCCATACCCGCGCTAACTGAGCCACCCGGCGAGTTGATGTACAGCGAGATGTCCTTGGTCGGGTCCTCGGCGTTGAGCAGCAGCAGCTGCGCGCAGATCTGGTTCGCGATGTTGTCCTCGACGACCGAGCCGAGGAAGATGATCCGTTCCCGCAGGAGACGGTTGTAGACCTGATCGTCGAACCCCGGGCTACCCTGGCCCGGCGACCGGAGACTCGGGCTACCCGGCACGGCCAGACTCGGCACTGCGAACTCACTCACGGTCGGCTCCTCGGCTTCCCTGCCCAGATCTGCAATACCCACGGGCGACAGCTTGACCGGCTCGACACTATCTGTGACCCGCGCCAGTTCCGGCCCATCCGGCTCGATGTTCGCGCTAGGCAGAGGGGCGGTCCCGTGGCCGAGGCGCGGAGCGCCTCGCCACCGGGCGCCGCCTGGTCGGGCGCTGGGCGCCCTCCCGCAGCTGGATCCGGATTCAGGCATATGACGAGGCTGCGCCGGGTCCCGGGTTGGTGAGGTGGCCGGTTTGGCACTTGCGCCGATGCGCCGTCACCAGTGGTGGTTGGGGACGCTTGTGGCTCACCAGGACGAGTCCAGGGCCCTCCACAGACGTGACACCTGGGCATGCATCTGGCCATCACGGCCGGATACGGCTCGGCCCCCGCGATGACTACCGCGGGGGCCGGCTTGGAAATGGTGGACCGCGAGCGGTCTAGCGGGACCTAGTGGTCGTGACCCTCGTGGTCATGGCCTTCGTGGTCATGGTCGTGGTCGTGACCTTCGTGGTCGTGGGCGTCGATGTCCAGCGGCTCTGGCTGCTCCGGGAGCTCCAGCGTGACGGGGCTGTCCTCGCCGTCGACGACGGTCGCGGTGCGCAGCAGGTGCAACAGCGCCTTGTTGCGCATGATGTCCGACATCAGCGCGGTCAGGCCCGCGCCGTTGCCGGACGCCAGCTGCTGCGCGTACTGCTCGGGCGCGATGCCCATCCGCTGCGAGAGCAGCACGATCTGCTCCATCAGCTCGCCCTGGTCGATCCCGATCGACTCGGTGCGCACCACCGTGTCCAGGATGAACTGGGACTTGATCGCCTTTGTCGCCGAGTCGCGGACCTGGTTGTCGAACTCCTCGGGCTCCTGGTCCAGCGTCTTGAGGTAGGTCTCCCGGTCGACGCCGAAGCGCTCCAGGTCATGACCGAGCCGGTGCTCCCGCGCCTCGATCTCGGTGGCCAGCACCGAGTCGGGCACCGGCACGTCGACGGTCTCGACCAGCTGCTCGAGCAGCCGCTCGCGCGCCTGGTTGACCTGCTCGAACTTGCGGGTGCTTTCGAGGCGCTCGCGCAGGTCGGCCTTCAGCTCGTCCAGCGTGTCGAACTCACTCGCGGTGGTCGCGAATTCGTCGTCGAGCGCCGGGAGCTCCTTCTCCTTGACGCCGCGCACAATCGCGGTGACCTGGGCGGTCTGGCCCTGCTTGTCACCGGCGAGCAGCTCGGTGTCGAACGTGCGGCTGTCGCCCTCGCCCGCGCCGATGATCGCGTCGTCGATGCCGTCGATGAGGTTACCGCTGCCGACCTCGTAGGACATGCCCGTCGCCGTGGCGTCCTCGACGGGCTCGTCGTCGACCGTCGCCGAGAGGTCCAGCGACACGTAGTCACCGGAGGCCACTGGCCGCTCGACCGGCGTGAGCACCGCGAACCGCTCCCGCATCGAGGTCAGCTGCGTGTCGACCTGCTCGTCGGTGACCTCGACCGTGTCGACCGTGACCTTGAGGCTATCGGTCTCCGGCAGCGTGACGTCCGGCCGGACGTCCACCTCGGCGGTGAAGACGATCGGGCTGCCTTCGGTGAACTCGGTGACGTCCACCTCCGGCCGTGACAGCACGTCAACGTCCTCGGCCTCGACCGCCTGCGAGTAGAAGCTCGGCAGGGCCTCCTGCAGCGCCTCGTCGAGGATCACCTCACGCCCGAGCCGCTGGTCCAGGATCCGCGGCGGCACCTTGCCCGGCCGGAACCCGGACACCCGGATCTGCCGGGACAACTTCTTGTACGTGGCATCCAGGGAGGGCTTCAGGTCGTCGAAGGGCACCTCGACGGTGAGTTTGACCCTGGTCGGGCTGAGTGACTCCTTGGTGGCCTTCACGGCGCGGATGTCTCCTGGTACGACGTCGGACGGGGGACGCGCCGAGATTACGCCTCACGGCGGCCCGAGGACCCCAGCCTGTCTCTCAGGAACCCGCCCATTCGTCGAGCGAGGCTCGGCGTTGGGGGCTGCCCTCAAGACCTGCCCCCTGGGTCGAGCGAAGCTCGACACCGGGGGGTCTGGGGGGTCGACCCCCCAGGCGATATCGCGGCCTCCGGGAAGCTACCCGAAAGGGTAGCGAACAGGACAAGCCAGCTCGTCGGGGCGGGGAGACTCGAACTCCCGATCTCCTGCACCCAAAGCAGGCGCGCTAGCCACTACGCTACGCCCCGAGGCGTTGCCCACCCATCCTACGGTGTGGATACACCTCGATCACGAGGCGGGTCCAAGATCCTGCCCAGCCCCGGTCAGCCACCCGCTCAACCGGGACCTCATGGTCATGCCGGCAAGGGGCCCTCGCGCCGCCCGCCACGCCGAAGACGTCATCTCCAGGGTAAGCTGACCACCACGATCACAACGCGGGTGTAGCTCAATGGCAGAGCCCCAGCCTTCCAAGCTGGCCATGCCGGTTCGATCCCGGTCACCCGCTCGCGGCGGCCGATGCTGCTTGATGCCCTTCGGGACATCTGCGCCCAGGCCCGTCATCTCGCCCCGAGGCCGAGCCCCGGACCCCACGTGGCCGATCAGCCCCAGACGGCCAATTCCGCCTGAATCCCGGGCAGCCTGCCGACCGGATCATTGGCGACCATCCGGCTGCTTGGCGCCCCTTCGGGGCACTTGGTCCCGGGCCATTTTTTGCCGCGGCCGGACTCCGGACCCCGCGCAACCAACCAGCCCCGGGCCGCCAATTCTGTCCGAGTCCCGGCGCCCTGCCCATCAGGTTCCTCCGGGGCCGAGCTCTGGAGCCCACGAGACCGTCTGGTCCTCCCATCGCCGCTCGCCTGGCTCCCCACCCCGAACGACCGGCCACGAAGGGCCGTGGGGCATCGTCGCTATGCGCCTGACGCACCCGCCGCCTCCGTGGGCTCGCCGCCGAGGCGCGTCGATCCGCGGGGAGCCTGTGCGTCACAACGGGGCCACACGACCGTGGGCGGCGGACGGGGAGCATCGGGGACGGATGGCAAGCTTCACGGTATGTCTGACGCGGGAGCGGGGGTGGCGGCGGGGCTGTTGGGCGGAGTGGTGCCGGAGGTTGCGGTCGCGGTGGAGATGTTCACCGACGAGACCGACGCCGAGCTGTTCCCGGCCGAGGAGGCGGTGCTCGCGCGGGCCGTTGAGAAACGGCGGCGCGAGTTCACCACCGGGCGGATATGCGCGCGCCGCGCGCTCGCGCGGCTGGGAGTCGAGCCGGCGCCGCTGCTGCCCGGGCCCAAGCGGGAGCCGCTGTGGCCAGCCGGCGTCGTCGGCAGCATCACCCACTGCGACGGGTACCGGGCCGCCGCCGTCGCCTGGTCGCGGCACCTCGTCTCCGTGGGGATCGACGCCGAGCCGAACGGCCCCACGCCGCAGGGCGTGCTGGAACGGATCTCCCTGCCGTCCGAGCGGGACTGGATCCGGGCGGTCAGCCCCCGCGCCCCCGACGTCAGCTGGGACCGGCTGCTGTTCTGCGCCAAGGAGTCCGTCTACAAGGCCTGGTTCCCGCTCGCCCAGGAGTGGCTGGGGTTCGAGGACGCCGAGATCACCCTCACGGACGGCGGTCCCGGCCAGCATGGCGCCGAGGGGGCGGGCAGGCGGACCGGAGGGTTCGTCGCGCGGCTGCTGGTCACGGGGCCGGTGTTGCCGGACGGGCAGCGGCTGACGACGCTGCGCGGGCGGTTCGTCGTCGGGCAAGGCCTGATCGTCACCGCGCTCGCGGTCGAGCCTGGCGGGGACGCGCCATGAGCCGGCGGCGCTGGCTGCCGATCGCCGTCCTCGCCGGAGTCGGGCTGAACACGGCGAGGCTGCGCCGGCGCCTGTCCGCACTACCAGTCACCGAGCCCTCCGACGACCCCGTCCACCACAACCACGTCTTCCTGCTCGCCGACGGCATCCACCTCGACGACGCCCAACAACGCGCCGCCAGCACCCACGCCACCCGCCACCACCTCGACGTCCTCGACCTCATCCCCGACAACCTCACCGCCGACCGAATACTCGACCTCGCCCGCATGCTCGACACCACCACCTACCAGAACAACCGGCTCGCCTGGGGCCGGGGCGCCCACCAGGCCCTGCTGATCAACCGGGAGATCCTCAGCCGCGCCGGCCTGCACCCAAGGGACGTCACCGAGATCGACCTCGTCACGGTCACCGAGACGCTCAAGCGGCACGCGCCGGTCACCACGGGAACGGCCGTACTCCCGGGGCTGCGCGCCATGCCTCGTACGGGGGCCCGCAGGCTCGACGTCCAGCGGGTGGCCTACCGCTGGAACCCGGTGGGCACGCTCGGCCCGACGGTGCGCGACCTGGCGCTCGTCGCCGGGGCGACGGCCTCGCCCGGCTGGACGCTCGCCGCCACCGCGGCAACCTGGCTACAACCCGCGCTCGTCGCCGCCGGCGGACCCCTCCACCTCACCGACCCACTCACATCCCCCCTCACCCGCCGCCGCGGCGCCGCCGAACTCCTCGCCGACCTCACCGGGCGCTCCGAAGTGTCGCCGGCAGTAGCGTCACAACGCTCCGGCACGGAGGTACTGCCAGGCCGCGACGACGCGATCTCCAGTCACGCCGCCGGCAACGCCGGCGCTGGTGGGGACGGGGCCCGCGGGCGGCTTGCGCGGTGGTGGGTCGCGCCGCCGAAGGCGTTCACGCCCGAGGCCGGGGCGCAGGCCGACGAGCTGCGCGCGGCCTACCGGGCCGAGCTCGCGGTTGGGGTGGAGCACTTCCTCGAGCCGGCGCGCTCCACCTGCCCCTGGTGCGGCGCCGCGCAGCTGCGCAAGGTCATCACCGGGTTCGACGCCACCCAGGCCAAGCCGGGCCGGTTCCGCTACGACCGTTGCTCCGAGTGCCGTCACGTCTTCCAGAACCCGCGGCTGACCCCGGAGGGGCTGGACTTCTACTACCGCGACTTCTACGACGGCCTCGGCGGCGAGCTCGCCGAGCTGGTAGCCGGCGCTGGTCCGGGTCCATACCTGGCTCGCGCCCGCGCCGTGCCGTCAGCCCCGCGCAACTGGCTGGACGTCGGCGCGGGCCTAGGACACTTCTGCCTCGTCGCCCGCGACGTCTGGCCCGAGACAGTCTTCGACGGCCTCGACATGGGCGACGGCATCGACGAAGCCGCCCGACGCGGCTGGATCGACACCGCACACCGCGGCCAATTCCCCGACCTCGCCCCAAAACTCGCCGGCCACTACGACGTCATCAGCATGTTCCACTACCTCGAACACACCCGCGACCCCCGCACCGAACTCGACGCCGCCACCACCGCCCTCACCCCCGGCGGCCACCTCCTCATCGAGATCCCCAACCCGGAGAGCCCCGCACTGCGGGTCTACGGGCCGCTCTCACCGAGCTGGATGGTCCCGCAGCACCAGCACCTGCCGCCCGCGGACAACCTCGCCGCCGCTCTCACCGAGCGCGGCTTCCAGGTCGAGAACATCGAGTTCGGCCAGACGCACCTGGCCGGCGACGGGATGTACGCCTGGTGGGCGCTGGTCCAACGGTTCGCGCCGTCGCCCGGCCTTCCGTGGCGTGACGACCCGCTGCCGGGCGCCAGCAGGGCCAAACGGGCAGCGGTCCTCGCGGCGCTCGCTCCGCTGTTCCCCGCCTTCGTCGCCGCCGACGCCGCCAGCCGCCCCTATCTCGTCCGCGGCACCCGCGCCAACGCCTACCGGATCCTGGCCCGGCTGCCCTGAACGAACCGGTCCGAGCCGGCCGAGCCGGGCCCGGACCAACCCGCGGGTCAGGCCCGACAGCCGGCCCGCGGGCGACATCACCGACAAGACACCAACCAGAAAGGGGCGCCGTGAGCCGCCGCTACTGGCTGCCCGTCACCGTGCTCGCTGCCGTCGGGCTGAACACGGCGAGGCTGCGCCGGCGCCTGTCCGCACTACCAGTCACCGAGCCCTCCGACGACCCCGTCCACCACAACCACGTCTTCCTGCTCGCCGACGGCATCCACCTCGACGACGCCCAACAACGCGCCGCCAGCACCCACGCCACCCGCCACCACCTCGACGTCCTCGACCTCATCCCCGACAACCTCACCGCCGACCGAATACTCGACCTCGCCCGCATGCTCGACACCACCACCTACCAGAACAACCGGCTGGCCCCCGGGCGGGGCGCCTACCAGGCGCTCCTCGTCGACCGCGACGTCCTCACGCGCGCCGGCCTGGACCTGAAGGACGTCACCGAGATCGACCTCGTCGCGGTCACCGAGACGCTCAAGCGGCACGCGCCGGTCACCACCGGGCTCGCGGTGCTCCCCGGCCTGCGGCCGGCGGCGCGGTCAGGCGCCGAGCGGTTCGCCGTACAGCGGGCGGTGTACGCCTGGGAGCCGACGGGCCTCGCCGCGCCGCTGGTGCGCGACGGGCTTCTCGCGATCGGGGCGACGGCCTCGCCCGGCTGGACGCTCGCCGCCACCGCGGCAACCTGGCTACAACCCGCGCTCGTCGCCGCCGGCGGACCCCTCCACCTCACCGACCCACTCACATCCCCCCTCACCCGCCGCCGCGGCGCCGCCGAACTCCTCGCCGACCTGACCGAATCCACCGGTGTACACGCGCGCCGCGCGGGCAGCGGCCTGGGTCGGACGCCCGGAGACACCGGAGACACCGGCTCCGCCGGGGCGACCGCCGTCGCTGTCGGCACCGGTCCCGTTGACGACGGCCAACCCGGCCACCACGGCGAGCTCGGCGAGCCCGGCGAGCCCGGCCGGCTCTCGCGGTGGCGGGTCTCGCTGCCCAGCCAGTACGCCGCCAGGGATCGCGCGCGGGCCACCGAAATCCGGGAGAGCTATCTCGCCGAGCTCGCGGAGGGCCTCGAACGGTTCCTCGAGCCGAGGCGCACGACCTGCCCCTGGTGCGACAGCTCCCGGCTGCGCCGGATGCTGGTCGGCGTCGACGCGATGCAGGTCAAGCCGGGCCGGTTCCGCTACGACCGTTGCTCCGAGTGCCGTCACGTCTTCCAGAACCCGCGGCTGACCCCGGAGGGGCTGGACTTCTACTACCGCGACTTCTACGACGGCCTCGGCGGCCCGGCGATGGAGTGGCTGCTCGGCTTCGGTCCCGGCGCCCACCCGGCGCGGGCGCGGTCCGTCCCCACGGCCCCACGGCGCTGGCTGGACGTCGGCGCGGGCCTAGGACACTTCTGCCTCGTCGCCCGCGACGTCTGGCCCGAGACAGTCTTCGACGGCCTCGACATGGGCGACGGCATCGACGAAGCCGCCCGACGCGGCTGGATCGACACCGCACACCGCGGCCAATTCCCCGACCTCGCCCCAAAACTCGCCGGCCACTACGACGTCATCAGCATGTTCCACTACCTCGAACACACCCGCGACCCCCGCACCGAACTCGACGCCGCCACCACCGCCCTCACCCCCGGCGGCCACCTCCTCATCGAAGTCCCCAACCCGGACAGCCCGGCGATGCGGGTCTACGGGCCGCTCGCGTCGGGGATGCTCATCCCCCAGCACCTGAACCTGCTCCCGGCCGACAACCTCGCCGCGGCGCTGACCGAGCGCGGACTGCGCGTCGAGGATGTCGCGTTCGGCGAGACCCATATCTCCGGAGACGCGCCGATGGCGTGGTGGGGCCTGTGCCAGCGGCTCGCCCCGTCACCGAGCCTGCCCTGGCGCGCCGACGCCCACCCGGGCCTGAGCAGGGCCAGGCGGGTGGCGACGTTCGCCGCGCTCGCTCCGCTGCTGCCCGCCGCCGCCCTCGCCGAGGCCGCGAGCCGTCCCTATCTGACCCGCGGCACCCGCGCCAACGCCTACCGGATCCTGGCCCGGCTCCCGTAGCCCGATCCCACAACCGCGACTACTCTCCGTAGCGACGAGCTCCCCCGCGAGCGGTGGGGCGTGGGCTGCGAAGGGAGCGCGACGATGGCCGTGTGCGAGGTCTGCTCGAACGACTACGAGATGAGCTTCGAGGTGCATGCGCAGGGCGCCGTGCACGTCTTCGACAGCTTCGAATGCGCGATCCACGCGATGAGCCCGGTCTGTGAGCACTGCGGCGTGAAGATCAGTGGTCATGGCGTGGAGGTGGACCGCCGGTTCTTCTGCTGCGCGCACTGCGCGCGGGCCGCCGGCGTCGGCCCGGAGCTGGTCCGCGACCACGCCTGACAGTGGCGGCGCCTGACAGTGGCGGCGCCTGACAGTGGCGGCGCCTGACAGTGGCGGCGCCTGACAGTGGCGGCATAGTCGAGCCCCGCACCGATCGGTCCGATCCCATGTCTGGGGAAAGCGCGACCGGTGGGAGGGGCACTGCGGCCTCCGCCGGCCCGGCTCCGGAATAATCGGACGGGACCGGAGGAGATCATCTGTGACGACGACGTCCACCGCGCAAGCCCAGGTACCCGCCGACGCGCTCCCCCAACGACCTGCTGACGCGGATTCCGGACCTCCCGGGCCCGCTTCGCCGGTTCAGGAGAGATCTGGGGGGGCCGCGGCGGCGACGGCGCGACCTGGCGCGGGCAGCGGATCCCAGCTGTCCATCGAGGGCCGCATCGCCGGCGAGCTCGGGGTGCGCGAGGCGCAGGTCGCGGCGGCCGTCGGGCTGCTCGACGGCGGCTCGACCGTCCCGTTCATCGCCCGCTACCGCAAGGAGGTGACGGGCACCCTCGACGACGCGCAGCTGCGCACCATCGAGGAGCGGCTGCGCTATCTGCGGGAACTGGAGGAGCGGCGGGCGGCGATCCTGGAGTCGATCCGGTCGCAGGGCAAGCTGGACGACGCGCTCGAGGCGCAGATCAACGCGGCCGACTCCAAGGCGCGGCTGGAGGACATCTACCTCCCCTACAAGCCGAAGCGGCGCACCAAGGCGCAGATCGCCCGCGAGGCGGGACTGGAGCCGCTCGCCGACGCGCTGCTGGGCGACCCGACGCTCGACCCGGCGGGCACCGCCGCCGGGTACGTCGACGCCGAGAAGGGCGTCGCCGACGCGGCGGCGGCGCTCGACGGCGCCCGCTCGATCCTGGTCGAGCGGTTCGCCGAGGACGCGGACCTCATCGGCGAGCTGCGCGAGCGGATGTGGACACGCGGCCGGCTGGTCTCCAAGGTCCGCGAGGGCAAGGAGGAGGTCGGGGCCAAGTTCTCCGACTACTTCGCCTTCGACGAGCCGTTCACGTCGCTGCCGTCGCACCGGATCCTCGCGCTGTTCCGCGGCGAGAAGGAGGAGGTCCTCGACGTGGACCTCGACCCGGAGCCGGAGGACGCCGACGTGACGGCGCCCGCCGGGCCGTCCGGGTACGAGACGAAGATCGCCGCCCGCTTCGACGTCGCCGACCAGGGCCGGCCCGCCGACCGCTGGCTCGCGGACACGGTCCGGTGGGCGTGGCGCACCCGCGTCCTGGTCCACCTGGGCATCGACCTGCGGCTGCGGCTTTTCCAGGCCGCCGAGGACGAGGCCGTCAAGGTGTTCGCCACCAACCTGCGCGACCTGCTGCTCGCCGCGCCGGCCGGCACCCGCGCGACAATGGGCCTTGACCCGGGCTACCGCACCGGCGTGAAGGTCGCCGTCGTCGACGCCACCGGCAAGGTCGTCGCCACCGACACGATCTACCCGCACGTCCCGGCGCGGCGCTGGGACGAGGCGCTGGCGACCCTCGCCCGGCTGTGCGCGGCGCACAAGGTCGATCTGATCTCGATCGGCAACGGCACCGCGTCGCGGGAGACCGACAAGCTCGCGGAGGAGCTCCTCCAGCGCGTGCCGGAGCTGAAGCTCACCAAGATCGTCGTTTCGGAGGCCGGCGCGTCGGTCTACTCGGCGAGTGCCTATGCCTCCCGAGAGCTGCCGGAGATGGACGTGTCGCTGCGCGGCGCGGTCTCGATCGCCCGCCGGCTGCAGGACCCGCTCGCCGAGCTGGTCAAGATCGACCCGAAGTCGATCGGCGTCGGCCAGTATCAGCACGACCTGAGCGAGGTCAAGCTGTCCCGCTCGCTCGACGCCGTCGTCGAGGACTGCGTGAACGCCGTCGGTGTCGACGTGAACACGGCATCCGCGCCGTTGCTGACCAGGGTGTCCGGTATCGGCGCGACTCTCGCCGACAACATCGTCGCGCACCGGGACGCCACCGGACCGTTCCGGACCCGCACGGCGCTGCGCGAGGTGCCCCGGCTCGGGCCGAAGGCGTTCGAGCAGTGCGCGGGCTTCCTGCGCATCCCGGGCGGCGACGACCCGCTGGACGCCTCCAGCGTGCACCCCGAGTCCTACCCGGTGGTCCGGCGCATCCTGACCGCCACCAGCACCGACATCCGCGGGCTGATCGGCAATGCCGGCGCGCTGCGCACCGTGAAGGCGACGGACTTCGTCGACGACACCTTCGGCCTGCCGACGGTGACCGACATCCTCGCCGAGCTGGAGAAGCCCGGCCGCGACCCGCGCCCGGGCTTCAAGACCGCGACGTTCGCCGAGGGCGTCGACGAGATCAAGGACCTGGTCGCCGGCATGGTGCTGGAGGGCGTGGTCACCAACGTGGCCGCGTTCGGCGCCTTCGTCGACGTCGGCGTGCACCAGGACGGCCTGGTGCACGTCTCGGCGATGTCGAAGTCGTTCGTGCGCGACCCGCGTGAGGTCGTCAAGCCGGGCGACATCGTCAAGGTCAAGGTCCTCGACGTCGACATCCCACGCAAGCGGATCTCGCTGACCCTGCGGCTCGACGACGAGGCCGCCAACCGGGCGAGCTCGGGCGGCGGCTCCGCGGCGCGGCCCGCCGGCCAGGGCGGCGGGCGGGACGCGCGCGGCGGTGGCCCGCGCGGCCGGGGCGGCGCCGGCCAGCCCGGTGGCGACGCCCGCGAGAGCGGGCGCCCCGGGGACCGCGAGCCCCGTGGCGGGGGCCGCGGCGGCGACAGCCGTGGTGGCCAGCGCGATGGCGGGGGTGCCGGGCGTGGCGACACGCGCGGCGGCGCCGGTGCCCAGCGCGGCGGCGGTGCCCAGCGCGGCGGTGGTGGTGGTGGTGGTGGCGGCGGGCGCGGTGGCCAGCGGGGTGGGCGTTCGGCGCCCCCGCCGACCGGCGCGATCGCCGACGCGCTGCGCCGCGCCGGCCTCGTCGACGAGAACGGCGTCCCCCGCACCGGTCGCTGACCGCAAGCACCTCCGCCCGAGCCGTAGGCGCGGATACCCGCCCCGCTGCCCGTTCGGCGGCCCGGCCCGGCTCACACCCGGCCCGGGCCGCCGAACGGCGGGGATCGGGGTGTCCCGGCGGGTCGCGCCGGAACGCCACGCGGGCCCAAGCAGACGACGACGCCCCGTAGTCTTCGCGAGGCGAGCGGTGAGGCGACGGGCGGGAGGGTCGGAGCGGTGCTGCGACGGCGAGACGACCAGGCGGCGACGGCCCAACCGACCGGATGGGGACGACCGCGCGCCGCCGGATCACGCACCAGGCGTCGAGCCGGCATGCCCGTCGCGCTCGCGGTCGTCGCGGCGCTCGGCGCGCTCGCGACCGGCTGCGGGAAGAGCCACGACGAGGCCAGGCCGGCGGCGCGGCTGGGCACGACGGCGAGCCCGCCACGGCCGTCGGCCACGACGGGCGCCGACGACGGTCTCGACCCCGCGCATCTGCCGAAGGGATGGAGCCTGGTCGCCTGGCCCCAGGACCGCGACGTCCCGATCTTCGCCGAGCGGGCGCCCGAAACCGGGACTGCCGACGGCTCCACCGCCCCGGCGTCGGTTCCGCCTTCGGACTCGCCGCCGACCGGCGCCGCCACCGAGAAGGCGGCCACCCGCACCCTGGCCAACCCGAACGCGCAGGGCGCGCCGCTGGCCCTGCTCGTCGAGCACTACGACGCCGACTGGTTGCGGGTCTCGCTGCCGGTGCGGCCGAACGGGACGAGTGGCTGGATCCGGCGGCCCGGCGTCCGGCTCATGGCGACTCCATACTCGCTCACCGTCGACCGGACCCGCCACGAACTCACCGTCTTCCAGAACGGGAAGCCGGCGCGGGTCTACCCCGTCGGCATCGGCACCGGGAGCACGCCGACCCCGGCGGGGCGTTTCTACCTGGCCGAGCTGCTGAAGCCCGCGAGCCCGGCCGGGCCGTGGGGACCGTACGCTTTCGGCCTTTCCGGCTTCTCCGACGTCGTCACCACCTTCAACGGGGCCGACGGCATCATCGGGCTGCACGGCACCAACCAGCCGGAACGCGTCGGCACCGACGTCAGCATGGGCTGCATTCGGCTGCGTAACGAGGACATCACCGAACTCGCCGACCTGCTTCCGGTCGGAACACCGGTCACCATCACCTGACCTCGCCCGCTCGCGCCACGGGCCAGGTGGGAATGCCCCCGGAGGCTCATCTCTCGGTGAGAATGAAGTTGTAGAACAGCGAGATCGGCCAGAGCACCGTCGCCACCAGCGCGGTCAGCAGGCTGGACGCGAAATGGTTGTCCCACCGGTCCACATGCCAGTAACCCTGGTTCACCGCTATGATCAAGCCAATGACTAGGTATACAAGCGTCGCGAGCGACGCCCTCGTGTAGCTACGAACCGCGACCATCGTCACTCCCGGAGCCTCATAATGTGGCTTGTTCCCGGAAATTACCCACAATCGACCAGCCCTACACCCCCGAGGCACGATGAGCCGGGCGGAACCGGACCACGCGAGCACCGGCCCGGCAGGCGTCCTGCCGGGCCGGGGTCGGTGTCGCCGGACTGACGGGGCGACGGGGCCGCCGCGGACGGGTCCCAAATCGGTACGGTCGCGGCGTGCGTACGAGATGGGCAGCAATTGCCGCTATCACGGTCTCGGTGCTTTTGTCGGGGGGCAGCCTGACCGGCTGCCAGTTCGAGGATGTGGGCACGTCGGGCACGACGCCGGCCGGCGGCAGCGCGGGCCCCGATCCCGCCCGCGGCGGTACGGAAACCTCGCGGGCGCGATCCGGTTCGTCTCCGGGCCGATCGGCTGCCCCGGCAGCCCGGACACGACCCGCACCGTCAATTTCGGCGGGGGAGAGAAGCTGCTCAGTTGCTGGTGAGAATGAACGTGTAGAACAACGCGAGCGGCCAGAGCACGGTGGCGACAATGCCGGTGAGCAGGCTGGACAGGAAATGGCCGTCCCAACGGTCCGGATGCCAGTAGCCCTGGTTCACCGTGATGATCAGGCCGACGACTAGATAGATAAGTACCCCGACGGTCGTTCTTTTGTACGTCCGAGTGTCGGCCATCGATTCTCCCCACCGGAAAGGCCATGCGGGCGGTCGCCCCCGGGCTGGAAATTACCCACTATCGGCAGTCCTACACTCCCGAGGCACGATGAGTCGGGCGTCACCGGACCCGTGAGCGCCTGCCCGCCAGGCGTCCTGTGGGGCCGAGGTCGGTGTCGCCGGGCCGACGGGGCCGCCGCGGACGGGTCCCAAACCGGTACGGTCGCGACGTGCGTACGAGATGGGCGACAATCGCCGCTATCACGGTTTCGGTGGTGTTGTCGGCGGGAATGCTCGCCGCTTGCCAGCCGGGGGGCACCGCGACGGCGGACCCGACGGCGGCGGCGACAGCCGCGGGCGGCGGGACCAGCGCCGAGTGCGGCGGCTCCGCGGACACCCCCGACGGTGCCCTCAAGGTCGTTACAGGGCCGATTGGCTGCCCCGGAGGCGCCAACACGTTCTGGTCGCAGAAGCTGGGCAGCGGCTGGACTGTGCCACGCTTCCTCGAGTACCACGACGGTGAGATCCCGCAGGACGAGTGCGGGGCCCAGAGCAGGGACCCGGACGACTTCGCCAGTAACGCGTTCTACTGCAGCCTCGACGACACGGTCGCCTACAGCGCCGAGTTCATGGCCGAGCTCTCCAAGCAGGACACCGCCTACCCGATGCTGGTGCTCATGCATGAGCTGGGCCACCGGGCGAGCGCGCTGACCAACCGGGTCGGCGTGGTGTCCCGCTCCGAGGAGAACCAGGCCGACTGCCTCGCCGGCGCGGAGGCGAAGTTCACCCAGGACGCCGGCCGGCTGCCGCTCGGCGACGTCGGCAAGGGCGCACTGCTGTTCTTCAGCCTCGGCGACGACGGCGGCAACTGGTTCGCCTCGGAGGCCAACACCCAGGAAGGCGCGCACGGCAACCCGACCCAGCGCACCGCCGCCTTCTCCACCGGCTACTTCCGGGGCCTCGACCACTGCTTCGACATCGGCAAGTCCGCCGACGGCGGCCTCTCCCTCATCGACAGCCTCTTCGGCTGACCCAGCCGACGGCTGGCCTGGGGAGGGCGCCGGACGCCCTCCCCAGGCTGCTCCGGTCTCGGGCTCGTCGGGCATCCGGTGGCGCCAGGCAAGATGGAGGCGCCACCGGCGGACGCCGGTGCCGGTCGGCCGCCGAGGCGGCCCGGAAGGGGCGGACGCATGCCGGCGCTGTGCGGGATCGACCTGGAACACCCGGTCATGAACGCGGCCGGCACGGGCAAGTCCCTCGAGGACGTGTCGGAACTCGCCCGCTCGGCCACCGCCGCCGTCATGGTCGGATCGATCACGGTCTCGGCCCGGACGGGCAACTCCGGGGCCACCTACCATGCCGGCGATGGCTTCTCGCTCAACGCGCTCGGCCTGCCCAACCGGGGCCTGGACTACTACCGCGAGCACCTGCCCGCGATGGCACGCCTCGCGCACGACGCCGGCAAGCCACTGGTGCTGAGCATCGCCGGCTTCTCCGTCGGGGACTACGCCCAGGCCGCCGCGGCGGCCGCGCCAACCGGCGTCGACCTGCTGGAACTCAACCTCGCCTGCCCCAACGTCTGGGACGGCGGCGCCCAGAAGCGCATCGCCTGTTTCGACCCGGGCCAGACCGCGGCGATCTGCGCCGCCGTCGACGACGTGCTGCGCGCCGTGCCGGCCCCGATCCCCTACGGGGTGAAAGTCTCGCCGTTCTCCGACCCGGAGGCGCTGGCGAGCCTCGCCGACGTGATCGGCAAGCTGGCCACCGGCACGACAGGCGAAACCGGCGCTATCGGCGAAACGGGTGCCACGAGCGGGGCAGGGCGCGGCGGTCCGCGCTATGTCTGCTCGACCAACACCTTCCCGAACGCGCTGGCCTTCGACGGCGCCGGGCGGCCGGTGATCGGGGTGGAACTCGCCGGGCTCGCCGGTCCGGCGCTGCGTCCGGTCGCCCTCGGCCAGGTCCGGCAGCTGCGCCAGCTGCTACCCGCGGACGTCGAGATCGTCGGCGCCGGTGGGGTGACGACCGGCAGGGACGTCGCCGACTTCCTGCGCGCCGGCGCCAGCGCCGTCCAGGTCGCCACCGCCTACTGGAACCGCGACGGCGACCCAGCCGTCTTCGGCGAGATCGCCGCCGACTGGGCCGAGAGCGCCGCCGACGACTGACATCCGACCTCGAACTGTGGCGGATGGGCGGGTCTATGGACGGGCTGAACTGACACACTTCACCGCGCTGCCATCAATGTGTGTCGGATGGGCGAGCCCATAGACGGGCTGATCTGCCACAGTTCGCGCTCGCGGCGGTAGCCCGGCCGGGTGACACCCTCGCGATCACGTCGGCGGCCCAGGCGAGGACCCCGACCCGCGCTCGCCCACGCGTCTCCGACCTTCTCAGCGGCGCACGGTCTGCCGCGATGACGGCGCACGCCGCCGAGGTTGGGTCACGCTCTGAGGTGAGAGGTCCTGGACCGGCCTGCGCGGCCGTTCCCGGACGGGGAGCAATATTGCGCGTGTGGAGTTGACCAAAGGCGCGAATGCCGCACTTCCGGACAGGTTGCTCGAGATCACGGTTGGCTGGCGGCCGGCGGACGCCGGCAGCGCCAACACCTCGTTGGATGTCTGCGCGCTGCGGCTGGGAGCCAACGGTAAGGTCCGCGAGGACACCGACATGATCTTCTTCAACGCGCCCAGCAGCCCGGACGGGTCGGTCCGACACATCGGACGCACGCCGGACGGAGCCGCCGAGGTGGTCACCGTCGACCCGACCGCCCAGCCGGCGGACGTGCAGTCGATCGTCGTGACCGCGACTATCGACGTCGTCACCCCACAGCTGACGTTCGGCGGCCTGGGAGTCTGGGCGAAGGTAAAGGACCTCAGCAGCGGTACGGAGGTTGCCAGCTTCGACCCGCCGCGGCTGGGGCCGGAGAAGGCGCTGGTCGTCGTCGAGCTCTACCGGCGCGCCGATGCCTGGAAGATCCGCGCCGTCGGCCAGGGCTACGCCTCTGGCCTCGCGGGCCTGGCGACCGACTACGGCGTCGACGTCGGCGGCGATGAGGACATCTCCCCGCCCATGCCGGCCGCGGCTCCGGTGCCAGCGCCGCCGGTCGCGTCGGCGCCCTCGTTCGCCACCCGGAAACCAGCCGCACAGCCCGGACCCGCCGCGGCCTCCGCTCCCGCGACGCCCGCGGCACCCAACGGAGCCGCGGAGCCCGCGGTGGCCAACGCCGCGGACCTTCCGTCGACCGGTGACGCGAGAATCGACATGCGCAAGCGGCTCGACCTGCGCAAGAAGACCGTCCAGACGGTCCTCACCAAGCAGGGCATCGCCGGCCGGCAGGCACGGGTCGCGCTTGCACTCGACGCCAGCGGGTCGATGCGCGGCCTCTACAAGGCGGGCACGGTCGCCCGCGTCGTCGAACGGGTCGCGGCCGTCGCGGCGACCATGGACGACGACGGGACGCTGGATGTCTGGTCCTACGCGACGGAGCCGCTCGCGCTCCCGCCGCTGCGCGTCGACTACCTGGCCGACTGGATCCCGCTCTATGTGCGGATGCGCAAGGCGACGACCGGCCAGGGCGGCGCGGACGCGACGCTCGCCCGCGAGCAGGCGGCGCGGGCCGCCGGCTGGCCGATCCCGAACTGGGACGGCATCGGCGGGCAGAACGAGGAACAGAAGGTGATGACGCTCGTCGTCGAGCACTTCGCGCCCCTCTCCTCGCCACCGCCGGCGCTGGTGCTGGTGCTCACGGACGGCGGCCTCTACCGCGACCGGCTGATCGCCGACCTGCTGCGGCGGGCCGCTGGCCTACCGATCTTCTGGCAGTTCATAGGGGTCGGAAAGGCGCAGTACGGCATTCTCGAGAAGCTGGACGCACTTTCGGGCCGCCTCGTCGACAATGCCGGGTTCTTCGCGGTGGACGACCTGGACGCGATCGACGACGAGGCCCTCTACCGCCGGATGCTTGGTGAGTTCCCGGCCTGGCTGCGCTCCGCCCGCGCCGCCGGAATTCCGGTCTGACAGGATCGTTCCCCACCTGGCATCGTCGCCACCCGTTGCCTGTCATTCCGAAACGCCGCTCGGGGTGTGGCCGTCGGCCACACCCCGAGTCCGTGCAACGCCTCATGCTCCCGTCAGAATCTGCCCGGCGGGGCGGACGGGCCGGCACCGTCGGATTTGCCAGTGACCTAGCGTTCACCAGTGGCCTAGCGCAGCGCGCGCCCCCGCCGGGTCGCCCGGACAACCAGCACCAGAATGATGGCACCAATGATGGAGCCGATGATGCCCGAGGGCTGCAGCGCGCCCTCTCCGAGGTCCTTGTCGAACAACACGTAACCGAGGAAACCGCCGACGAACGAGCCGGCGATACCAAGCAGGATCGTCGCCAGGATGCCCATCGGGTCCGGGCCCGGCACCAGCAGGCGGGCAACCGCGCCGGCGATGAGGCCGAGGATGATCCAGGAGATGATAGTGACTAGCACGGGAATCCCTCCGGCGGGAGACAGTCGATCGCTTGCTATCTACCTCGCCCCGTGCTTCCCAAACAACGACAAGGAAGACAATCGGCTGACAGATCCGACTCGGCGCCTTGGCCGCCGGGCGGTTCAGGTGACTCGAGCGACCGCGACCGCGACAGGGCGGCGCTGGCATGGATGTCGTACCTCCGCCGCTTCCACGGTCGCAAGTCGAGGTCGCGCCCCGGAGCGCCGAAGGCCGCGCGCGGTAGAGCGCGCGCTGCCTCCGGGTCAGACGTCGAAGCCGAACTGGCGGGCGATACCGGCGAGGCCGTCGTGCCGGCCCTGGCCGAGCGCGCGGAAATGCCAGCCCCGGTCGTCGCGGTACAGCTCGCCGAAGAGCATCGCGGTGTCGGTGGCCGCGTCGGTCGTGAGGTCGTAGCGGGCGAGCTGGACACCCCGGACGGCGTCGACAACCCGGATGAACGCGCGCTGGACATGCCCGAAGTCCTGGCGACGGTAGTCGGCGTTGTGGATGGTGACCGCGAAGACGACCCGCTCGACCGTGGGGGGCAGCGCGTCGAGCTGGACGTCGATCTGCTCGTTGTCGCCGTCGCCCTCGCCGGTGAGGCTGTCGCCGCGGTGGGTGATCTCGCTGTGCGTGCTGGACAGGTTGTTGAAGAAGACGAAGTAGTCCCGGGACACGATCCGGCCGTCGGCGCGCAGCGCGAGCGCGCTCGCGTCCAGGTCGAAGTCTTCCTCGGAGCCCCGCGGGGCAGGATCCCAGCCGAGGCCGACGGTCACGCGGGTGAGGTCCGAGCCCTCTTTGGTGAGCGCGATGCTGGCGCCCTTGGTGACGTCGACGGTCATCGACGGCTTACCCCCACAGAGCAGGGGCCGCCGGGGACGCGAACGAGGCACACCAGCCGGGCCAGAGGCGGGCGAACGTCGCTGTCGCGCCTCCTTCGGCCGGTTCGGATCAGGGAAACCTGGTGGTACCAGGCAACCACACCCGGGTGGGCCCGCGGAGCCGGATGGTCGACTCCGCGACCCCGGCGATGGCGGGTGTCGGCCGGCATCGGTTCGCGCCGCGGCCGCGGCCGGCCACACCGGTTCGCATCCGCGGCGCGAACTGGCAGGCAGCCCCGCTAATGCGTCGGTATGGTGACCACCGTGCCGAACTTTCGGATCAGCGAGGCCGCCGCGCTGTTAGGGGTCAGCGACGACACAGTGCGCCGGTGGGCGGACAGTGGTCGGCTGCCGACAGTCAGGGACGACGCCGGCCGCCAGGCGATCGAGGCGACGGAGCTGGCCCGGTTCGCGAGCGAGGTCAGCTCGTCGAACGAACCGGCGCTCGGCCGGGCGCCCATCGCGGGCGAGTCGGCCCGGAATCGCTTCCCGGGGATCGTCACGCGAGTCCTGCGCGACGGCGTGATGGCCCAAGTTGAGCTGCAGTGCGGCCCCTACCGGGTGGTCTCGCTGATGAGCCGGGAGGCGGCCGACGAGCTGGGGCTGGAGCCCGGAGTGCTCGCGGTCGGGGCGGTGAAGGCGACCAACGTCGTCGTCGAGCTGCCGGTCAGGCGGTAGGCGCGCAGCTCCGGCGCGTGTCGGTGGTGACAGCACAGTCACTCGGCATCGCCGGCCGGATCGGCCGGCCGGCCTCTTCTCGGACAGGTGGGGGCAAAATGATCAGATCGTGGGTTGACGCGAGACGTCGGGCTGCCGGCCCGGCGACGGACGAGCCGTTACGGCGGACACGGCGGGGTCGCGGCGCACTGACCGTGTTCCTGGCCGCCACAGCACTGGCGCTGAGCGCCGCCGCCTGCGGCGACGACACGACCGGTTCGGGGACGTCTGCCGCGGCGTCGACGACCGCGTCGGCGTCACCGACGAAGGACCCGGTGGCGACGCCGGTGACGGTGTTCGCCGCCGCCTCACTGACCGAGACGTTCACCGCGCTCGCGGACCAGTTCGAGGCCGCGCACCCCGGCGCGGATGTGAAACTCAACTTCGCGGCCAGCTCCGCGCTCGCCCAGCAGATCATCGCCGGTGCCCCGGCCGACGTGTTCGCCTCCGCGAGCAACGCCACCATGAAGCAGGTCACCGACGCGAAGCTGACCGCCGCCACTCCGACGGTCTTCGTCCGCAACAGCATGGAGATCGCCGTCCCGCCGGGCAACCCGGCGCACATCGCGAGCCTCGCCGACCTCGCCAAGCCCGGCGTCAAGGTCGCCCTGTGCGAGGAGAAGGTGCCCTGCGGCGCCACCAGCCTCGCGGCGCTGAAGAAGGCCAATGTGACGGTCAAGCCGGCGACCCTCGGCCAGGACGTGAAGAGCGTGCTGTCGCTGGTCCAGCTCGGCGAGGTCGACGCGGCACTGGTGTACAAGACCGATGTCGCCTCGGCCGGTGACAAGGTCCTCGGCGTCGAGATCCCGGACGCCCAGAACGCCTCGACGGACTACCCGATCGCGACGCTGACCGGCGGCGACCACCAGGCCACCGGCAAGGCGTTCGCCGACTTCGTCCTCTCGACCACCGGCATCGACGTCCTCGGCAAGGCCGGCTTCAGCAAGCCTCAGTGACCCAGCCATGACAGCTCCCGGAGCCGGCGCCCGCGGCCCCGCTGATCCGCGGGCCGTGCCGCCCGATCGAGGCTCGGCGAAGGCGCCCGCGCGCGGCGGCGCCGAGCCCCCAGCCCGGCGGCCGTCCGACGGCAGACCGTCGGACGCCGGGTTGTCTGGCGGAAGGCCGTCCGATGGCGGCCCGTCCGGCGGCGGACCGTCCGACGGCAGGCCGTCTGGCGGCGGACCGTCGGAGGCGGGGTTGTCTGGAGGCGGGGCGGTGTCACGCGATGGCGGGGCCGCGGCCTCGTCATCGGACCACGTGCCGGCGCTGGCCGCACACGGCTCCACGGGAGAGAACGACGGGTCACCCCGGGCCTCGGCCGCCACGCCGGCGGTCGATGCGCCGGCACCAGGCCGTAGGCACGGACCGGCCCGCCGGCCTCCGAACCGGCGGGTGCGCCGGGGACGCGGCCGGCGGGGCGGTGGGCTGCCATGGCCGCTGGTCGTGCCGGCGGCGCTCGGCGCGTTGCTGCTGCTACTGCCGCTCGTCGGGCTGGTGTGGCGGGCGCCGTGGGACAGCCTGCCGAGGTTGCTGCGCGAGGCGGACGTCCGCGAGGCGCTGTGGCTGTCGATCCGCACGGCAACCGTGGCGACGGTGCTGTCCCTTCTGCTCGGCGTTCCGCTGGCATGGCTGCTCGCGCGGGTGGAGTTCCCCGGGCGGGGGCTCGCCAGGGCGCTGGTGACCCTGCCGATGGTGCTGCCGCCCGTCGTCGGCGGCGTGGCATTGCTGCTGGCCGCGGGCCGGCGCGGCGTCGCGGGGCGCTACCTGTACGAGGCGTTCGGCGTCAGCCTGCCGTTCACCACGACTGCCGTCGTGGTCGCCCAGACGTTCGTCGCGATGCCGTTCCTCGTCGTTGCCGTCGAGGGCGCGCTGCTGAGCGCCGACCGGCGTTACGAGGACGCGGCGGCGACGCTCGGCGCCTCACCCTGGTACACGTTCCGCCGGGTGACCCTGCCGGCGGTCGCGCCGTCGATCGGGGCGGGCGCGGTGCTGTGCTGGGCGCGGGCGCTCGGCGAGTTCGGCGCGACGATCACCTTCGCGGGCAGCCTCCCCGGCACCACCCGCACGATGCCGCTGGCCGTCTACTCGGCGATGGAGAGCGACTCGGATGCGGCGATCGCGCTGTCCCTGGTCCTGCTCGTCACCTCCGTCGTCGTGCTCGCCGCCCTGCGCGGCCGCTGGCTGCCCGCGGCGCGGGACGCCGTCAGCCGGGCGGCCGTGTGACCGTCCAGGAGGGCGCCGCGGGGCTGCGGGCGCGGGTGGTCGTCAGCCGCGAGGCGTTCACCCTGGACGTCGCGCTCGATGTCGCGCCGGGTGAGGTCGTCGGGGTGCTCGGGCCGAACGGGGCCGGCAAGAGCAGCCTGCTCGCGGCGCTCGCCGGGCTGCTGCCCCTGCGCGACGGCCTGGTGGCGCTCGACGGCGAGGTGCTCGACGACGCGGCGGCCGACCGGTTCGTCGAACCGCGCCACCGGCCCGTCGGCGTCGTCTTCCAGGACTATCTGCTGTTCAGGCATATGTCGGTGCGTGACAACGTCGCCTTCGGCCTGCGTGCCCGTCGCCTGACCTCCCGTCGCGACGCGCACGCCGCGGCAGACGCCTGGCTGGACCGCATGGGCCTGGCCGGCTTCGGCCCGCGCAGGCCGGCGACCCTGTCCGGCGGCCAGGCCCAGCGGGTCGCCCTGGCCAGGGCGCTCGCCACCGGCCCCCGTCTGCTGCTGCTCGACGAGCCGCTCGCCGCGCTCGACGCGACCACCCGCGTCGATCTGCGTGCCTTCCTGCGCGCGACGCTGCCCGCGACCGGCGCCGCCGTCCTGGTTGTCACCCACGACCCCACGGACGCGGCCGGCCTCGCCGACCGCGTGGTCATCCTCGACGCCGGCGCGGTCGCCGCCGAGGGCAAGCCCACCGATCTCGCCGAGAACCCGCCGACCCGCTACGTCGCCCAGCTCTTCGGAGCCGCCGAGCCTGGACCGCGGTAGGCACCGCCAGCGCGGCGGCAGACGCCCACCGCACCGTGTTGAGGGCAGGTCCCCACCGGCTGGAAACCAGGCAGCGCCGTGTCGAAGCCGGCTACGCTGCGCCGAGGAGGCGCGAGTGAACGAGGTTTTCCGGTCCTATCTCGACCCCCCGTTCCGCTACGTCTTCTCCCAGGGCCCGGCGCGAGTCCGCCACCGGGTGGACGCCCAGCGTGACGGGCTCAACTGCGTCACGCTGGCCCACCTGGTGATCCGTGACCTGTTCGGCTATGTCCTTCCCGCCGAGTTCCAGTCCTTGGAGCTGTTCTACGACCTGGATCGCTTCGAGCCGGTCCCGGCCCTGGCAGAGCTGCGGGCGGGCGACCTCGTGTGGCTCGGCACGGACCAACCACGCGTGTGCCTGGAGGAGTTCGTGCCGCGCTACCAGGACGGTGAGCTGCTGAACTTCGGGGACTTCCCCGTCAACCACGTCGCCGTCTGTACCGGCATCCGCGCGGCCGGCCACGACCTGCTGCTGCACGCCAGCCCGGTCGAGGGCACCACCGCCCTGTGGCCGCTGCACCGTTTCCGCGGCCACGCCAGATACCGCGTGATCTACGCGATCCGCCGCCTGCGCCAGGATTTCCGCTCTCAGAACGGAGGCGCGGCGCAGAGGCATGCCTGATCAGGCACGGCCCCAAAGGGATGGACGCCGGCTAGGGGCGCAGCTGGCCCTGCTCGGGGGTGCCGGCGGGGAGGGGGGTGAGGATCGCGAGGTCGAAGGCGCCGTCGGTCAGGCCGTCGAGGCGCTTGGCCATCTCGGCGAGGGCGGGCGAGCCGGAGTGGGCGGCAAGCGCCGCGTCGTCGGCCCACTCCTCGATGAAGTAGAACTTCCCGGGCGTCTCATGCACCGAGTAGAGCTTGCAGCCCGGCTCCTGGTGCACCGCCGGGACGGCGTCGAGCAGGGCCGAGCGCACCTCGTCGACATGCTCGGGCTTCGGGACGACGCTGGCGACGATGACGGGCATGGAAGCTCCTCTTCGCGATGGCACGGAACCCGCCGCGCCGGGTGATGACAGGACTGGGCCCGGCTGGGCCGGGACGGATGGCGGCAGGACGGGCCTGGCGGCGGGCGGGTGGACCTCGGTCCGGTGCCTCCGTTTGTACCGCGACTCCGCGGGGCGACGCTCGGGCTTGTGGCGCCCGCTCAGTTGACCTGGCGGGCGGTCGTGGACCAGTAGCGGGCGCGCAGCGTCTTCTTGTCGGGCTTGCCGAGGGGGCTGACGGGGATCGAGTCGGTGAAGTCCACCGTCTTCGGCGCGTGGTGGGGGCCCTTGCGGTCGCGGACGAGCGCGGTCAGCTCGGCGGCGAGCTCGTCGTCGGGGACGGTGACGCCGCGGCGGCGCACGACGACGGCCTTCACCGCCTCGCCCCACTTCTCGTCGGGGACGCCGATGACGGCGGCGGCGGCCACCGCCGGGTGCGCGGACAGGACGTCCTCGACCTCGCGCGGGAAGATGTTGAAACCGCCGGAGATGACCATGTCCTTCTTGCGGTCGACGATGTAGAGGTAGCCCTCCTCGTCGCGCCGGGCGATGTCTCCCGTGTGCAGCCAGCCATACCTGAACAGCTCGGCGGTCTGCTCGGGCAGCTTCCAGTAGCCGCCGCAGTTCAGCGGCCCGCGCACGCAGATCTCCCCCGGCTCGCCGTCCGGGACCTCGTTGCCGTCGTCGTCGAGCAGCGCGACCCGTACCCACGGCACCGGGCGGCCGCAGCTGGCCAGCCGCTCCGGCCGGGACAGGTCGTGCTCCTCCCTGCGCAGCACGGTGACCGTCATCGGTGACTCGGACTGGCCGTAGTACTGGAAGAAGACCTGGCCGAACCGGTTGATCCCCTCCGCCAGCCGGGCCGGCGACATCGCGGCGGCGCCATAGTAGATGGTGCGCAGGCTGGAGACGTCGGCGGTGGCGAGCTTCGGGTGATCGAGCAGCACGTAGATCATCGTGGGGACCAGCATGGTCGCGCTGATCCGGTACTTCTCGATCGCGTCGATCACCGCGCCCGGCTCGAAGCCGGGCAGCACCACCAGGCAGCCGCCGCGCAGCAGCACCGGGATGAAGAACGCCGCGCCGGCGTGGCTGAGCGGGGTGCACATGAGGAAGCGCGGCTCGTCGGGCCACTGCCACTCGGTGAGCTGGATGTGCGTCATCGCGGCGGCGTTGCGGTAGGTGCCGAGCACGCCCTTCGGGCGGCCGGTGGTGCCGCCGGTGTAGGTCAGGCCGCCGACGTCGTCGGGGCCGACCGCCGGGGCGCGCAGCGGCGCCGGGGTGAAGCCGGGGGCGAGCGCGAGCAGGTCGGGCCCCAGGTCGGTCGGGCCGAACGTGAGGACCTGGCGCAGCGTCGGCACCCGCTCCAGGTACACGGCGGCACGGTCGGCGAACTTCTCGTCGACGACGAGCGTCTCGACCTCGGCGTCGGTGAGCACGTAGACGTGGTCGTCGACGGAGCCGAGCGGGTGCAGCGACGTCGAACGGCAGCCGGTGATCATGTTGGCGCCCATGGCGAACAGGACCTCGGGCCGGTTCGGCGCGAGCATCGCCGTCCGGCTGCCGACCCGCAGGCCGACCGAGGCGTAGGCCTGCGCGTAGCGGCTGATCTCGGCGGCCACCTCGGCGGCGGTCAGCGCGAGGTCGCCGATGTAGACGGCGGGCTTGTCGGGATTGCGCCCGAGCGCGGCGATGAGCAGGTCGGGCAGGAACGACGGCCGGTAGAGGTCGCCCGACTGCGGAGCCTGGGTCGCGGCGACGGCCGCGGGCGCGCTGCCGGACGTCTCGGCGGTGGTGGTCACGCGTTCGCCTCCTCGGGGGCGTGGGCCGCGGCGGCCCGCGCCTCGGCCGCGGCGGCCTCGTCGGACAGGCGCCGCGCGGTCGTCCGCCCCCAGACCGTGTCCGGCTTGCCGGCGGGGTTGCGGGCGATCGCGTCCACGATGTGGATCTCCTTGGGAACCTTATAGCCGGCGACGTGCACGCGGGCATGAGCGAGGAGCTCCGCGGCGGTCGTCGGCCCGCCGGGCGGCGCCGCCGCCCGTGACGGTGATGGCGCCGTCGCCGTCGCCGACGCGCGCAGCGCGACCAGCGCGACCACCCGCTCGCCGTACCGCTCGTCCGGCACGCCGACGACCGCGACGTCGAAGACCGCCTCGTGCGCCTTGAGCGCGTCCTCGACCTCGTCGGGGAAGACCTTCTCGCCGCCGGTGTTCACCACCGTGCTGCCGCGCCCGAGCAGCTGGGCGGTGCCGTCCTCGTGGGCCAGCGCGAGGTCGCCGGGCACGACCCAGCGCACGCCGCGGGCGTCGCGCAGGAACGTCGCGTCCGTCTTCTCCTTGTCCTTGTAGTAGCCGAGCGGAATGGCGCCACGCCGGGCGATCCGTCCCGGCTCCGGCGAGCCCGGCGCGACCGGCTCGAGGTTCTCGTCGAGCACGGCCGTGTCGGGGGTCAGCTGGAAGACGCGGCGCCCGCCGGCCGCGCTGCCGTTGTGGCCGAACTCGGAGGCGCCGTAGGAGTCGAGCAGGAACACGTTCGGCAGCGCGGCGGCGAGGTCGTCGCGGACCTGGCCGGACATCGGCGCGCCCGTGTTCGAGAACGCCAGCAGCCCGGACAGGTCGTACCGGCCGGGGGCCGCCTTCAGCGCGTCGGCGAGCGGCCGGGCCATCGCGTCGCCGACGACGGTCATCGACGTCGCCCGCTCCTCGGCGGCCAGGCGGAGCACGCCGTCGGCGTCGAAGTGGCGGCCGCACCAGAGCACCGCCGTCCCGGCGGTGCCGACGCTGATCAGCAGGCTCAACTCGGCGGCGCCGTGCATGAGCGGCGCCATGACCATGTACTTCAGCGGTGGGTTCGCGGTGTGGGCGAGGGTGTCGGCGAGCGCCCGCGGCTCCGACCCGTCCGGCAGCGGGCGGCCGATCGCCGCATGGAACAGGTCCTCATGGCGCCACAGGACGCCCTTGGGCATGCCGGTGGTGCCGCCGGTGTAGAGGACGAACACGTCGTCGCCGCTGCGCGGGGCGCGCACCGGGCCGCCGTCGGCCGGCTCGTCCTCATAGCCGATCACCCGGATCCCACGGTCGGCGAGCGCGCCGGCGGAGCCCGCGAGCGCGCCGATCCCGCCGTCGTCGGCCGGGTCGGTGCCGTCCTCCAGGACGACCAGCACGCGCAGGTCCGGCGCGTCGGCGAGGATCTCGGCGACGGTGGGCAGGTAGCGGCGCTCGACCACCATCGCCGTCAGGTCGGCGTTGGTAATGAGGTAGCGGAGCTCGGCCGGCACGTAGCGGAAGTTGATGTTGATCGACGAGGCCCGCAGCTTCATGCAGGCGAACATCGACTCGACCCACTCAGCCCGGTTCACCGCGTAGATCCCGACATGCTGGCCGGCGCGCACGCCGGCCCCGCGCAACAGCCGGGCCGCCCGGTCGACGCGGGCGTCGAGCTCGCCGAACGTCAGCCGGACCGGCGGGGCCACCAGCGCGAGCCGGTCGGGCACCGCGTCCGCCATCAGTTCGAGCATGTCCGCGAAGTTGATCGGCCCGGTGCCCGGCCTGGGCTCCGGCCCGGTGCCCAGCCTGGGCTCTGACCCGGTCTCCGGCTGGGTCTCCGGCCCGTGCTCCGGCTCGCTGCTCACGTCACCGCTCCAAAGTAGATCATGCCGATGTCCACCCGGGACCGCTCAGCCGGAGACGTCGGTAAAGGGGTTGGCGAGCGTCACGACGTTCTTGTCGTCGCAGTTGAAGAAGCCCTTGTTCGGGCCGGTGGCGTCCTTGTCGTAGACGAAGCCGTCCGGCGTGACCTTCATCAGCAGGTAGCAGTTCGTGGTCTTCTGCTGGCCGGCGACGAGGTTGCGCTCCGGGTAGAGGCCGCCGGCGGTCCAAGCGCTCTCGGCGCCGGCCTTGCCGAGCACGCAGTCGGCGGTGAGGTCATCGCCGCAGGCGGTCGCCGACTTGGCCCACAGCACCCAGGCGTTGAGGGACAGCGCGGTGAAGTCGGTGAGCTTCGCGTTCGGCACGGTCGCGTGCACGAGGTCGACGGCCTCCTGGGCCACCGGGCTCTGCGCGGCCAGCTCCCAGGGGACGTGGTCGAGCACGACGTAGGTCGTCGGGAACTTCGTCGCCTTGGCGGCCTGGATCGTCAGCGGGTCGTACAGCTGGTTCTCGAAGATCATGAACTTGAGCGACAGGCCGACGTCGTTCATCGCGGTGACCAGCGGCGACGGGTCCTGGAGGCCGATCGGCTGGTAGCCCTGCACGCCCTTGTTCTTGAGCTGCTCGACGAACGGGCGGAAGTTCGTGACCAGCGGCGGCAGCTCCTGGTAGTCGGCCACGGTGAAACCGAGCTGGGTGAGCCCCTCCTGCAGCCGCAGGCCCTGCGGGCGCAGCGTCCCGAGCGTGCTGCCGCCGACGCCGAGCGCCTTCATCGCGTCCGGGTACAGGCGGGCCATCGACTGGAAGCCGCCGACGGGGTAACGCGCGGCCGTGTTCGGCTGGGCGCGCACCTGCAGCTTGGCGTTCAGCGCCTCCGGGGAGACGCCGTAGGCCGGGACCGAACCGAGCTTGCACTCCTCGCGCGGCTGGACGCCGGGGGCGTCGACGGCGTTGCCGCCGCCGACGATCATGAAGTCGGTCTGGCAGGCGTCGATCATGCGCGCGGCGACGTCGGTCAGCTTCCCGTCGTGCTTGTTGAGGACCAACTGGCGGCCGTTGATGCCGCCGGCCTTGTTGCACCAGGCGACGAACGCCTCGCCGACGTCGAAGAACTCCTGGCCAAGACCCGGGGTGATGGTGCTGCCGGGGTCCCCGAAGGTGCCGATCGTGATCGACGTGGCGGTGACGCCGCGGCCGGTCGCCTTCGAGGCGGTGCCCGGGCCGCAGATGCCCTTCTCGGTGCCGAAGTCGCCGGGAGCGGCGGCGGGCGCCGACGTGGCCGGGGCCTCTGAGCCGCCACCGCCCGTCTCGGTCTCGTCCGATGAGCGGGTACAGCCGGCCACGATGACCAGCAGGGCGCTGGCGGCGGCGAGAACCGGCGCGAGTCGTGCGCGCCGGCGGCCGACCGGGAGGCCAAAGGGCGTGCGAAAATGATCTTTCTTCGCACGCCCGGCCGGGGTTCCTGCCGGATCGCGAAGCGATCTGGTAGGTCCGGTTGTCCCGAGGAACATCGGGAGGACGTGTCTGCGGGCCATCGGACCTCTCCGTCGTCAGTCCTGCGGTCGTGTTCGGTCCAGCGGTCTGTTCGTGTCTGGGGCGTCCGCCGGCCGGTACGCGTCAGCGGGCGGTCGCGACGGCCCGGAGGCCCGCGCCCGTGGTCGCGGCAATACTCCCTGGTGACGTGAGCGCCGCCACAGACTAGAACAGGTTCCCCTCCGAGCGAAAGCGATCCAGCGACTTCCTGACCGTTCGTCAGGGCACGGTCGACCCGTCGGCGCACGTCGGTGGCCAGCGGCCGGGGGCGGTGCACAGGCTTCCACCCAAGAACCTGACGGGTCGTCAGGTTCAGAGCTAATGTCGGGACGTCGCGTGGGAGGAGAGCGCAGTGCTCGACATGGTCGTGCGGGGTGGGCTGCTCGTCGACGGCACCGGGGCGCCAGCACGCGCCGCCGACGTGGGCGTGCGGGACGGGCGGATCGTGGCGGTCGGCGCCCCAGGCAGCATCGGGACCGCCGAGGCGCCGGCCGGCGGGGTGACCGTCGACGCCACCGGCCTGGTCGTCTCCCCCGGGTTCATCGACGTACACACCCACTACGACGCCCAGCTGTGGTGGGACCCGTACGCCACACCGTCGAGCCAGCACGGGGTGACGACCGTCCTCGGCGGCAACTGCGGCTTCACCCTGGCCCCGCTGCGCCCGCGCGGCGCCGGGCCCGGCGGCGCCGGCTGGCAGAGCGGGGATGGCGGGCAGGGCGGGCAGGGCGGGCAGGACGAGGCCGACTATCTGCGCCGGATGATGGCGCGGGTCGAGGGCATGCCGCTGGAGGCGCTCGAGTCGGGTGTCGCCTGGGGCTGGGAGTCCTTCGCCGAGTACCTGGACGGGCTGGACGGCCGGATCGCCGTCAACGCGGGCTTCCTGGTCGGGCACTGCGCGCTGCGCCGTTACGTGATGGGCCCGGCGGCGGTCGGCTCGGCCGCGGGGGATGAGGCGGTCGCCGCGATGGCCGCCGGCCTGCACGCCGCGCTCGAGGCAGGTGCGCTGGGCCTCTCCACCACCCTGTCCGGCACCCACAGCGATGGGGACGGCCAGCCGGTCGCCTCCCGCTGGGCGGACCGGGGCGAGCTCACGGCGCTCGCCAGGGCGGTGGGCGACCACGAGGGAACGGTCCTGGAGGGCATCGTCCCGGGCTGCCTGAACATGTTCAGCGACGACGAGATCGAGCTGCTCGCCGAGCTGTCGGCGGCGGCCGGGCGGCCGCTGAACTGGAACGTGCTGACGATCGACGCCGCCGCGCCGGAGCGGGTGCCGCGCCAGCTCACGGCCTCGGCGCGGGCCCGCGAGCTGGGCGGACGGGTGATCGCGCTGACCATGCCGACGCTGGTCCCGATGAACATGAGTCTGCGGACGTTCTGCGCCCTGCACCTCATCCCGGGCTGGGGCGAGGTGATGGGCCTGTCCCTCCCCGAGCGGATCGCGGCCCTGCGAAACGCGGACGTGCGGGAGCGGATGCTCGCCGCCGCGGACGCGCCGGAGGCCGGCGTCCTGCGGCGCCTGGCGGACTTCGGCCGCTACGTCATCGGAGACACCTACTCCCCCGCGAACGAGGGCCTGTCCGGGCGGGTCGTCGACGACATCGCGGCCGAGCGCGGCCAGGACCCGTTCGCCACCCTGGTCGAGATCGCCGCCGCCGACGAGCTGCGCACCGTGCTCTGGCCGATGCCGACCGACAACAACCCCGAGTCCTGGGCGCTACGCGCGCAGACCTGGGAGCACGAGGACGTGCTGCTCGGCGGCTCCGACGCTGGCGCCCATCTGGACCGGATGGCCGGCGCCCCCTACCCCACCCGTTTCCTCGGCGACTGCCTGCGCGGGCGCCGGCTCGTCGGCCTGGAGCGGGCGGTCGCGATGATTACCGGCGAGCCCGCCGCGGCGTTCGGCCTGCGCGGGCGCGGCGTCGTCGCCGAGGGCAACGCCGCCGACCTCATCGTCTTCGACCCGGCGACGGTCGACTCCGAGCCCGCGCGGCTCGTGCGCGACCTGCCGGCCGGGGCCGCCCGGCTCACCGCCGGCTCGGTCGGCGTCACCGCCGTCTTCGTGGGCGGCGTCCAGATCGTCGCCGACGGCCAGCCGACCGGCGCCACCCCCGGCACCCTGCTGCGTTCCGGCCGGGACACCACCACCGTCGCGACCCGTTAGTGATCCTGGGGACAACGGCCGCCGGGCGTGCGAAGGAAGATCATTTTCGCACACCCTTTGGCCCTCTAGCCCGGCGGCCGGCCTGGCTGACCCCGCGGCCGGCCTCGCGCAGCACCGACAACCAATCCGGTCCAACTGCCCAAAGACCGCCGAAGGTGGTGGAACGTGCCGCCTGGGCCTGGCCCAGGAAGTCGCGCGAAGGCGCCCGCCAAATCAGCCTAACAACGTCGATGTCGGATGGCGGGTTTTCGCTGTGGCGCTCGTCACAGACATTGACGGGGGGTGGCGGGTGGATAGACGGGGCGCGCAGGTCGGTGGTGACCCGGTCACCCTGGTGAAGTATTGCCACGCGGCGGCGGCGGCCGAGTGCGCGGGGCGACGATTACCGACCCGTTTCCCGGCCGGGCGGTATTTGTTTTCGGCTTCCAATGCCGGTGATGCGGGTCACGTTGTTTTCGGGGTTTGCCAGGCGCCCGGGCTGGCTGTCATGGTGTTTGCAGTGCCCGATCGGGGCACACGCCGGGCGGGACGCCGTATCACTGCCCCCGCCACACGGCGCACAGGCTTCGGACCCGATGGCAGGGACCGGAGACGGACCGTCGGACACCGTCCACACGTGTCACGGCCAGCGCAGCCCTTTTCGTGGTTTCCCGCCGAACCTTTTCCTGCGGCGGTGGACTGCCGCGCGTGTCCGTCTTCGTAGGCGTGGGAAAGGACCAGAAGACTCTTGGCTCGTCGTGGCATCTCCAACCGCGTCCGCGCGCTCGTTCTCGGCCCCGCCCTCGCCGCCGCCGTCGGCACCGGCCTCGCCGTCACCACGCCCGCCCACGCGGCCAGCCACCCTGCCTCGGCCCAGCGGTTCCTGTCCGCCGTGATCCCGTGCGAGTCCGGCGGCAACCCCCGCGCGGTCAACTCCATCGGCGCCGGTGGCCTCTTCCAGTTCCTGCCGTCGACCTGGCACGGACTCGGCGGCGCGGGACTGCCCCAGAACGCCTCCAGCTCCGAGCAGTGGGCCAAGGCCGTCAAGCTCTACAACCAGCAGGGCACCAACCCCTGGTACGCCTCCAAGGCCTGCTGGGGCAAGCGAATCTGA
>NZ_JASNFO010000115.1:0-33079 GCF_032027725.1 Pseudofrankia coriaricola
CCCGACGATCAACCAGGTCTGGATGTGGGCAGCGGTCCTCGCCGGCTGGATCTCCGCGCTGCTGCAGGCGATCAGCGGCTACGACCAGCACGCCGGCCGCGCGCACGCCGCCCGGTTCCGACACGACCTACTCCTGGTCCCCGGCCGGCTCGTCCGCCACGCCGGCCAGCTGACCCTTCGCCTGCCACCCGGCCGCGGCGACCTGCTCACCGACGCCCTCGCCGTACTGCGCGCCCCGCGCCCCGTCACCAGCTGACGGTCACCCCAGCCCGACCCGCGCACCCGTCGCACCATCCCACCCGACCGCACCGCCACTCTCCCAGCACCCAAGGACCCGGAACCGCTACCCCGGAGCGCATCCGGACCTCCCGCATCCCCGAAACAAGGAAAACCGCCCCCCAACCCGATGCCGATCAATCAGGGAGCCCGTCGACGATCTCCAGCAGCGCTACTGGCGGATTTAGGTCTGAGGGTGGCGGGCGGGAGCCGGGCGGAACGATGGAAGCTCTCACACTCACCGTCGTCTGCCACGAGGGAACGCCCGCCCGCTCATGCCATCTTCCTCCCTGACGGCTGCTGCCCGCAGCCGGTACCTTCTTGATCTCCTTGCCCAGCTACCGGACCCGCGGAAGAGACGCGGGCGGCGGCACTCGCTGGCCGGGCTGCTTGCCGTCCCGCCCGTAGCCCAGCTGCGTCAGCTCGCCGCGGAATCCCTCCGCATACCGCGCCAACGGTCCGGTTACCCGGACCCGAGTCGGATCTCTCATGATCGCTCCTTCCTTCGTGCCCATCGCGGGCACGAAGGAGAACAGCGATCAACGTCTGATTATCCCGACCTCACAGCCGTGGCCGCCGCCCCCACCAGCAGCGACCACGGCACATCGGCATAACGAAGACGTCACCATAAGACGCCCTGCATACGCAGAGCGACACCGCGCAGGCCATCACCGGCCGGCACGCCGACTACGTGATGACCGTCAAGGCCAACATGCCGACCCTGTACAAGCAGCTGAAGAAGCTACCCTGGACCGCGATCCCCGCGACCTCGGCCGTGAGTACGGGCCACGGCCGCCGGGCCCGTCGCACGATCAAGGCCGTGCTGGTGCCGGCCTGGATCAAGTTCGCCGGCGCCGCCCAGGTCGCGCAGGTCCGCCGCACGGTCACGAGGAAAGGCAAGAAGACCGTCGAGGTCGTGTACCTCATTACCAGCGACCGCGACGCCGATCCCGCCACCCTGGCGGCCTGGGTCCGCGGCCACTGGGAGATAGAAAACCGGCTTCACTGGGTCCGCGACGTGACTTATCAGGAGGATAAATCGCTGGAAACGCGCCCCGTGTGATGGCCTCGCTGCGCAGCCTGGCCATCAGCCTGCTGCACTTGGACGGCCAGGCCAACATCGCCGCCGCTAACCGCCACCACGCCCGCGACCCGCAGCGGACGCTAAAGCTGCTTCAAACTGCATGAGCGGCTTTGCCGTGTCCCTGGCGGCTGGCCTGCCGCTGTAAGAAGCCCGCTCAGGGCGCCTGCCGCGCCGAAGACCGGGACGCCCGGCTCAGCCGCGGTCGTGGAGGGTCACCTGGTAGCCGTCGGGGTCCGCGAACGTGAAAGTGCGGCCGAACGGCCCGTCGACGGGCGCTGAGACGATCGTCGTGCCGGCTGCGGCGAGGGCGTCGTGGATGTCCTGCGCGTCGGAGGCGTGCAGCCACAGCGCCATTCCCTGGCCCGGCTGCGCGATCGCGTCCAGGTCGGTGCCCGCGGCGACGTCGCGGACGGCGAACGCGATCGGCTTGGTGCCGAACACGACGGCGTGCGGCGGTCCCGCGTCGGAGCGCTTCAGCCCCAGGTACCGCTCGTAGAAAGCGGCGGAACGCTCCAGGTCGCGCACCTGCAGTGAAACGAAGTCGGGTCCCGTGACGGCCATGATCCTTGCCTCCTCATTGGATGTCAGTCTTCTGACACACCGAATGTATGTCAGACTCCTGACATGAGTCAAGGCGAGCCCGGAATCGAGCTGGACACATCGCTGGGGTACATGCTGAAGGCGGCCGCGAGCGCCTTGCACTCTGCCCTGGAGGCCGTACTGAGGCCGCTCGGCATGACGATCACCCACTACGCCTGCCTGGAGCTGCTTGCCCAGCGGCCGGGCCTGTCGAACTCCGAGCTCGCCCGCGGCGCCTTCGTCACCCGGCAGTCGATGAACGTGCTCCTGCAGGCCCTCGAACGCCAGGGACTCGTCGTCCGCCCGGCACAGGCACCCGTCGGCAGGGCCCTGCCGACTGAGCTGACCGCCCGCGGGCGCCGCCAGCTCAAGGTGGCCAGCGCCGCGGTTCGCCGCGTCGAGCAAGACATGCTGGCCAATCTGGATACCGGCGAGCAAGATCAGATGCGGCGCCTACTCGCCGCGTGCATCGCCTCACTGACCGAACCGCCCGCATCGGCGACGTAACCGCTCCGGAATTTACGACTTTGCCGTGTCCCTGCCCAGGGCGGGTAGTCGTGGGGGAGGTAGCGCCAGGGGATACCGGTGCGGTCGACGTACAGGATCGCGTTGAGGATGCTGCGCAGATCGTGTGTTGGAGGGCGTCCGATGTTCAGGCCTTTCTGGTGGCGTTCGGCGCGCCAGGCGGTCAGCACGGGTTCGACCAGCTTCCACCGCGCGTCGGACAGGTCGCTGGGGTAACGCTCGTCGGTCATGGTTGCGGCCTACCGCAGGCCGGCGGTGCCTACCCGGAATTCTCGCTGTCACCGGTAAGGGCCGCAGACCATCAGCCTGCGGGATGAGACAGGATCTTCCGTACGAACACCGCGCCGTCATAGGTGTCGTACCGGCCAGAATAGGCCGGACCGCCCGTGAATCACGGAGAGAGATGGCTGAGCGTGACTGCCTGACGGCGAACGAACCCAGCCGTCAACACCCGAAAAAGGATCAAACGCCCTTTAAAAGCCCGTTTCAGAATGATCCTCGAAGTTTTCGCAGGCAGATGATCGAGCAGGCCAGGCTCAGGAACGCCTGGTGGATGTCAACGCGGCGTTCCCAGCGGGTGCGCAGGCGGCGGAACTGGTGCAGCCAGCCGATGGTGCGCTCGACGGGCCAACGCTGCGTGCCGAGGCCGGAGCCATGCGGCGTTCCCCGGCGGGCGATGACCGGGGTGATCTGCCGGGCGGTGAGTCTGCGGCGGTAGATGTCGTGGTCGTAGGCCCGGTCCGCGAGCAGGTGGTGAGGGCGCCGGCGAGGCCGGCCACGGCGGCCGCGGATGAGGGGGATCGCCTCGACCAACGGGATCAGCTGGGTGACGTCGTGGCGGTTGCCGCCAGTCACGGTCGTCACCAGCGGTACCCCGGTCGCGTCGGTGATCACATGGTGTTTGCTGCCGGGATGGGCCCGGTTGACCGGGCTCGGACCCGTCTGGGCCCCCCTTACCTGTATCGGCCTGCAGCGTCAAGGTGACCACTTCGCCCCTACCTGTATCGGCCTGCAGCGTCAAGGTGACCACTTCGCCCCACGCTGGAACGGTTTGTTGGGGACTCCGGGGCGCACGCCACTATCCTCCCTGCTCCCTGCAGGTGCCGATCCCGCGGACGGGTGGGTGGGTCAAGGGGCGCGCAGCGCTCGCGTAGCGACGCCATAGGCGCCCTTGACGCGCCCGCCCGGGAGCGGACACTCGCCTGCTGTGGGGGGTAGGGAGGGGCCTTGGGCCATGACGGTGCGGTCCGGGTTCGGTCCTCCGGTGGGTGCGGTGTTTCCCCGGGTCCTGGGGTCGCGCCTGGTGGCGCGCGGTCGGGGGCAGCCAGCCTTACCTGGGTGCACGGGCCGTGTCCGTGGCCCGGCGACATGATGATGGATTGGGTGCCCCCCGCCAGCGGGGGTGCGGCCGCTCAGTCTTTTGAGGCCGTCCGTGGTGCCCCGCGTGGCGAGGCGACGGCTTGACAGGGGGCTGTCAGGAGCTGGCCGCGGCTGGGAAAGCCCCATCTGGTGATCGTGGTGCCCTGGCCACGTCCACTGGTAGACCACGGTGACCCGAGTGGTCGGGATCAGGCCGGGGTCAGGCCGCCTGGGGCGGGGCAGCCCGGCGCGGGCGGGGCAGGGCCGGCGCGAACGCATCGTCACCGAGGGCGGTGAGCAAGTGACTCGCCTGGCGGACGATCTTCCGGGCCGTGGCGAGCGTGGCCTGCTTCCCGCCGAGACGATCCTTGACCTGGGCGTAGTACGCATGGTCGGGAGCGGTGGTCCGCGCGTAGGTCTTGCCGGCCTCGAACAGGCACCACCGCAACACCGGCGGGCCCTGCCGGGACAGGTGCCCCGGGGAGCGCTTGCCGTCCGAGGAGTACACGGTCACATCCAGGCCCGCGAAACGGACCGCCTGGCGCGACGACGTGAACCGGTCAGCGCCACCGAGCCAGCAGGTCAGCGCCAGCGCGGTGACCGGGCCGACCCCGTAGAGCTCGTCGGCGAGCAGCCGCGCGCCACGCAGGTACCGCGCCTCGGCCTCCAGCCGCCGGCGGACCGCCGCGAGCTCGTCCTCCTCGGCCTGGAGCATCCGCAGCGCGGTGGCGACCTGGACCTGCCCGGCCGGAGAGAGCCGGGTGACCAACTCGGCGAGCCGCGCCCGGCCGGCCTCGCCGCCGACCTCGACGCCCGGTGGTTCGGCGCCCTGGTGGAACAGCACGGCATGCACCCGCTGCACCCAGGCGGTGTGCTCGCGGCGCAGGTCTTGGTACAGCTCCAGCAGCGCCCGGTCCTCCAGCGCCCGCACCGGGGGCACCCAGCAGGCCGGGACCCGCTGCTCGGCGACGAGGTCACGCAGCAGCCGGGCGTCCGCGCGGTCCGTTTTCGCGCGCCGCTTCGGGCCACGCGCGGCGGCGGTGTCCGCCGGCTCCGCCAGCAGCACCCCGACCCCGGCCGTGGCGAACTCCTCGGCGACGTACCGCCAGCCGGTGCACGCCTCAACGGCAAACGTCACCTCGTCCCGCCCGCTGAACCGCCCGCGCAGCCAGTCAGCCAGGTGCGCCCGGTCCGCCGGCGTGATCCGCCCCGTGCGCACCTCGCCGGTCTCCGTGTCGGCGTAGTCGAACGTCAACTGCTTCCGGTGGATGTCTAACCCGCCTACGATGGCCATCGGGACCTCCTCAAGCTCCCGCGACACGTGTCCGATCAACGCATCATGCGTCTGAGCTGAGGAGGTCTTCTACTGCCCGAAGGGCGCATCCTCAGCATCCGGTGATCGCAACCACCCGATGCATGCCATCTTTTAGCGCGTGGATGTGGGAGGAGTCGACCAGCGCCCGGTGCAGGTCAAGCCGGCCCGCGGCCTTGCACTCGGCCAGCAGCGTCTCGTGCAGGTGCTGCCAGACGCCGGCGGCCTGCCAGTCGCGCAGCCGCCGCCAGCAGGTCACTCCCGACACACCCCGAACAGTGTCGTGGGCAGTTCCCGCCAGGGCACGTCGTTGCGCAGCACCCATAGGATGCCTTCCAACGCCGCCCGGTCATCCACCAGCAACCGGCCTGGGTAACGGAACCGCCGCCGCCGCGCTGGCAGCAGCGGCGCGAGCCGCTTCCACAGCTGCTCTGTCAGCACCTCATCGCGCATGACACCAGAGATCTACCGGCCCGCCCGGATCATCCCGGTATGACACGCCGTGGTTGACCGATCTTTGTGAACCAGCTCTAGGGATACAAATCACCAATATTAATTCATAGTTATACTGATGACTTGGTTTGCTTCCATCCTGGAGCGAGCGCCCGGCCGCCAGCTACTCACCTTCCTGTCTCACCAACCGCCGGACAGCACGACACGAGGCGTCAGTCGAGTCAACGGCAACCACAACCCCTCCCGGGTCACCGCCATCCGCCGTGCACCTATGGGGGTGGCGGCTACGCCGCCACCCCCGAGGGCGCTCTGGTCGCATGCGGGGATGTGTCGCGGGTGACGAAGAGACCAGCCAGCCGGCTTCGGGTTCCCGACACGCGGCCGCACCCTCCAGATCACTTCGTCTCAACACAGTCTTCGCCGACGCCAGTATAACCGCGACCAAGATCCCGCCTCGAGCTGCCCGGGCGAATGCTTACGGAGCGGTTTGTCCGCACGGTCCGGACCGAGGTCACCGACCGTACAATCGATCCTCAGCGATCGGCACCGGTGGATCCTGTCGACCGCACATCCGGTTAATGACCAACGACGGCTTTGCAGCCACAACCTTCGTTCAGCCCGGTCCGACTACCCGATCGCAGGCGTCAAGACGGACCGGACCGAGCGCCCAACTCCTCTCGGTACGATCTTCGAATACGAACGAGCCGCATAAAAGCCTACCTCATCGGCAGTCGTAAAAATCTGGAGATCCTGCAGCTCGCTTGGCGTCCGGGCGCCGACATTCTCGGACGATAAATCGCCGTTACAATGTGATATCCGCCTTGAGGAAGGAACGCACAGCATCTGGCTCGATGCGTCCGACGGTCGGGAGCGAGATGCGCCAGTGGCCGCGATGCAGAGCTTCGGCCACCAAGCGCAAAGCCACGCTGCGTGGTGCGGACTGCGCTAGAGCGATAAGCGCCTCAGCCTGACCGACAACATTCGGTATCGATTCGATCGCGCGCATCGCGCGTTCGACGTCTCCGATCTCGCCGGCGGTCTGAGCTAGCGCGTGAATAGCCCGAGCGCGAGGACCTGGATGCGTAATCTTCTGGGCGATCCGCTCTGCTCCCTGGAGATCTCTCCTGCTCGCACACGATTGCACAATCGACGCCAGGATCTTGTCTTTTGTCTCGGGATCGGTGAATTCAGCCGCGATACTTTCCGCCAAGATGATGTCGCCGCGCGTTGCTGCGGCTGCAGCCACGGAGGTCAGCGCTCTCGCTCTGTATGCAGGATCCACGACCGACTGCGCGAGCTGCCTTGCCCTGATCTGCCAACCCAACCGAGTCAGCACTCCGACAACCGAAGCAATTGCCGGGTCACGCCGAGTTGCTGCGGCGATGGCGTCGATAGCTGCAATCGATCGCTCCAGGAGAAGCTGCGCCTGTTCGGTGCCCTCGCGCCACGCTACCTCCTCCGCGACCATCGCGAAGGCACTGGCGCGTAGCTGCTCATTAGTGATTGTCGAGAGAATCCTATTGGCCCGTTCGAAGTCCTGCTCTTGAACTGCCTCACGAGCAGCCTGGGTGAGTATTTTTGCCTGCGCGAAAGGCTTGGCTGTTGCGTGCTCAACTGCCACGTCAGCCGTCACCCGGTTATGCAATTCGTCATTTTCATCCGAGTCGCTGGAGTATGAGGTATTAACCGGACCCGACTGAGGCGCACCAGTTTTTGGGCGCGGTTCATCGGTGGCACCGAAAATCTTCCCTCCCCCTAGGAGGTTTGGAGCGAGTTGAGTCCCGGAGCGCCTTCGATCGACTTCGACATTGTTCCCAATTGCGTCCGAAATGCCAGTCGCAGCTTTTTTTGCCGCCTCGCCTCGGTTCCTAATGGACGCCGAGATTCGCTCGGCACGGTCCACGTCGCCGGAGGTCGCGACGGCGTCAGCTACTAGAAAGATCGCTAGGTCGCGCTGTGATTCGTCTGCGATTGATCGCGCAACCTTTTCTGCGAGATCCACACAACCGACTTGCGTGGCTACTCGCGTGAGGGTCAAAAGCTCGTCGTCGTATTCGGGTCCACCTCCGGCAGAGCGGGCAACCAACTCTGCCTTCCGTACGGCCGCCTCAGCGGACCGGTCTTGGCCTCCTTTCGCTATTCCCGCAGCTATAGCGGTGCTGGCTTGCGCCCGGTGGACGCCACCCGGGACGCCCACGACCATCGCCTCGGCGTAGTCAACCTCGCCACACATCGCGGCGACACGTGCTGCCGCAATTAGACAAGGCGTTCGGTGCTTTTGCTTGCCAGGTCGAGCGGCGAGACGCACAACACGATGGACTATGGTCATCGCTTGGGCAACGTCGCCGCTTTCCGCCACTGCGTGTGCAACTACGGCCAGTGTCCATGCCTGACGGTACGGATGCCGAATAGCGCCCGCGAGTTTCTCCGCCTTTTGGATCAACCCCGCAACTTCGGACGTGTCTCCGGCCGCCGTCATCGCCCTAGCGATCGCCGAGAGCCCCTCAGCACGGAGAGGCCGGTCGTCGATAGTCTCCGCTACGGCGAGAGCGGTGAGGAAAAGCCCAAGACGACCAACTTCTCCTGCGACAAGAGCGAGGGCCCGCGAGCGTTCCATCCAATTTTCGATCGAGAGCGCCAATTCCTTTGCCTTATTAAGTTCACCCATGGCTGCCCAGGCGCGTGCCACGTCGGCGGAGGCGAGCGGGCGCTGGGCCTCACTCAACGTATCGATCATCCCAAAGGCGGTGGAAATCAATGTGTCGGCGCGGCCCACGTCATGAGCAAGAGCGGCAGCCCGGGCGACATCGGCGTAGGAGCGGCATTGTTCGAGAATGTTGGGGATCGACGGGATGAGGCGCTCGGCCCGTACACGAAGATCATAAGAACGGCGTTCTTCTCCAACCGATACGGCCTCGCGGGCTATAGCCGCAAGAGCCTGTACCTGCCGGTATGGATCTTTTATGGAGAAGGCAAGAGACTCGGCTCGTTCATACTGACCCAGCAGCGCCCATACCTGAGGTAAATCGGCCGGGACGAAGTCGTTTCTCCGTGCGATCTGGTCTCGGTGAAAGGCGAGTTTAACCATCGCCTCCAGGTCTGGACGAGGTTCACCAAGAAAAAGTTGCTGAGCGGTCTCGATCTCAGCAAATGCCGCTGCGTCGCCACCCGCAATATCGAGCATCCTGTCATGACGATTCGCGTCGATGGCGAGCAACAGTACACGTCGCAAATCTCGTTCACCTGCGACGAATTGAAAGTAGTCTCGCAGAAGATATTCGGGCGATCCCGCTGGCCAACCACGCTCTCGGTAACCATCGGCCCAGTCATGTAGCCGGGCGCCGTGCCGTCGCAGCTCAACCTCACCCAGGAATCTAACCGCCTGCTGTTGGAGCTCCTCGTGGCCCAGCACATAGACCGCGCTATCCGGCAGCCAATGCCCAGCGCGTATTGCAAAGGACCGGCCGGACGCGGCGCCAAGAAGGTCGTCGATCTCCCACGACGGCAACCCCGCCAATTCCGCCAGGTCGGCGCTCGACAAGCCTCCGCCGGAGGCTGTTAGTAGTCCAAGTAGGTCTCTTTCGGCCGGTGCCCCACGCAGCAGTCGCTTGAGTTCTCGCTCGGCATCCCGCCTGGCAACATCTGCGTAGGGTGAGGCCGGAAGGACCCTCACGGTACCATCGCCTCGTAGCGGATGGATCTCAGGAACGTCTGGAGGGATAGGCGGATTGGGCCGTCCGGAGACGATAACGCGCATGCCGTTGGGCGGATCGGCTGGAAGCAGGGACGCGATACTATGAAAGTCCGCATCTGCGGTAACGCCCTGATCCTCGTCCAAGCCGTCGACCAGCAGGATCAGCCGCTCGCCGGAGTGACTGCAGAACTGTGCGGCCCGGGCCAACGCTCCGGCGAAATGGGCGTCCCGCGTAGAGTCGGTCAACAACATCGGCATCGGCTCGCCGAGGAGCTCGAGGAGCTGCTCGAGAACTACCTCGCTGAACCCGACACGGTTGTTCTGTCCGGGCTGGCGGGCAGTTATGAAGAAACAGGCGACCCGCACGCCGTCAGGAGGGTTGAGCGCGAACGTCGACATCAACGCCGACTTCCCCGCCCATGCGTCCGCTCGCCAACACAGGAAAGGGCTCGATCCGGCACCGAGAGCGAACTCCGCCATCGCTGCAAGTTCCCTATCCCGCGCCTGCAATTTGGCAGGGGCAATCTCTTTGACCCGTTCGAGATACTCGGATCGCACCAAGGGCCGAGTGTGAGCTGCATTGAACGCGTTACCTATAGGCCCCGCTGGCGCAAGATCGTAACCAGATAGATCTCGATATAGAGTGGCTAAATTCTTAGTTGCACTTGCGGGCGCATATCTGCCCGCAAGTTCGACGAGCCGGCTAAACAAGCGATCCGCCGCGGCGACCGTTCCAGACGCCGTCGAGAGGCGGAGCTGGCCGATGGCGTGAGTTCGGTCAGTCTCGTCGACACCTTCCAGCCTAATCTCACGCACGCGGAGCGCACTTAGCAGACGCCAGGTGAGGTCACCTGGCGTGACGTCGAATTCGACAGGGACCGTCTCCGATGCCGCAGCCACCACCTCATCGAGGTACAGGAGTCGCTGACGTACATCCTTATTCACTAGAACCAGCTTGTCACGGAACTCATCTGAGCTGGCCGCGTCTCTCGCGAACGTCGCGAGCTCCGCTATTTGGCCCACGTGCGCGTTTCGACTGGCCACCGCAAGCGCCAGCCGCCATTGCCCCGATGCGATTGGCGGCCAATGCCGATCGAGCATCTGAAGATAGGACGCGATCAACTGTACCGTTGCCCGGTCACTGGGCACGAACGACGGGTCACGTCGGACCCCAATCGAGACCCTCCTTTCCTCCTGGGCGGCGGTGATGCCAGAGATTACAATGTCGTCGACCGGACTAAAGCTGCTTGCTTGGAAGGCGATCGTCTGGGGCGTGACGTCATCGCCTAGTTCGGGCAATGGGCCACCGGTCAGCAAGCCACTCAGTAGTAGGGCACCGTACCGGTGTTCGAGCACGACTCCTCCCCCGCCCGTCGCGTACGGACTAGCAATGCGCGTACCGTGAGCGCGCGAGCTGGGGCTGATCGTCACCCGACAAAGAATACGCTCGTTGCAGCGCCGACCAGGGCTCCGTCGTCTTCTCGCCTACTTCCGACGACCATGCTCCTTGGTACTCGCAGGCTCCAGCCACCATCGGTGCCGTTCCACGTGATCCACCAGCCCGGTCACGAGATCGAAACGCGGCCGCCGAGCAGCGCGCCCCTCCTGCGGACCGCGGGCGTTGCGGATGCTAACCGCGCTGACCATCGACGCCGTCGAGCGCACCGCCACAGCGGCTCGTCGACGCGACCGCCCTCGCCCGGGTAACCTACCCGCCGCGACGGATCACCAATCTGTGATCTTCCGAATGCCACTGACCTCCCGGAGCCCCTGCATCTGACGATGACGAGCCATGCAGGCAACAACGACGGGCAGACCCGGGTTGGTCGGGCAGGTGTGACGGACGGCGTGCCTAGGCCGGCCATCACCGGCCCGTCAGCAGCTGAACCGGCCCGCCGGCAGACCAAGGCCAGGTGCGGCCAGAACGGACCAGATGCGTGCGAGCAGGACCTGTTGCACCTGGTTAGGGCCGAGTACGTGCTGCACTGGCAGCGGCCTCAATGGGCAGCGGCGGCATCCCTCCGTCTACCTGGCGCACCCCGTCGGGGCGATTGCATGCTCCACACCTTGTAGCGTGCCAAAAGTCGATTCAGGGTGTGACCTGCGGTTTCGCTGTTCGCTCAAGCGACGCGATGGCACTCGCTGATCACGCCTCCGAGGATCTTGTGGCGGCGGATCGGACTGTCGAGAGGTACGACGGTGGCCGGGTCGTGGTTCGGTGGGCGCTGGTCTCGTCCTTGGTGGGGCCGATGGTCGTTGAAGTGTCGGACGTACTCGTCGAGCACGGTGGCGGCGTGGCGTGCGTCGTAGAGGAGGATCCGGTCGGTGCATTCCTGGCGGACGGAACGGATGAACCGCTCCGCGTAGCAGTTCGCCCGCGGAGTCCGCGGGGGAGTCCGCACGACCTGGATGCCTTCGACGGCGAACACGTCGTCGAACGACCTCGTGTATTTCGCGTCCCGGTCGCGGATCAGGAACCGGAACGCGTCGAGCCGCCCGTCGAGGTCCATGACCAGGTGGCGGGCCTGCTGGGTGACCCAGGACCCGGTCGGGTGAGCGGTCACACCGAGGATGTGGACACGGCGGGTCTGGATCTCCATCACGAACAGCACGTACAGCCGGCGCAGCATGATGTTGTCGAGATGGAAGAAGTCAGTCGCCAGCAGCCCGCTGGCCTGGGCTCGCAGGAAGGCGCGCCAGCTGGTGTCGGCGCGGCGCCGGGCCGAGACCGGCACCGGCGAGGAACCGACGGACCGTGCCCGCGCCGATCCGATGGCCCAGGCCGAGCAGTTCGCCCTGGATACGGCGATGATCCCAGGTCGAGTTGTCACGGGCGAGGCGGATCACCAGAGCCTGCAGCTCCTCAGCTACTGGCGGGGGCCCATCCGATGCGGGTAGGTCCACCGTCGGCGGACCAGGCGGCGATGCCACGCCAGCAACGTCGCCGGCGTGACCAGGCAGCGTGACCGGACCTCCCGGGGCAGCAACCAGGCCAACGCGGCCAGGACCGCGCGGTCCGGCCAGCTGAACCGGGGCCGCCCGACCTGACGGCGCAGGACCGACACCTCGTGGCGCAGCACCAGCAGCTCCGCCGTCCGCGCCGCGTCGCTGCGCGTCAACAGAACCAGCCAGCCGAACACCCGAACCATCGCCAGATACGTCAATCGCACCACCATGAACCACAATCATCCACCGTCGTGGTGGGCAGCGAAGTCGCAGGTCAACGACCTAAATCGAGTTCTGGCACGGTACAGGCAGCCCGGGCTGGCAGCAGCCGGCTATCTCTGATTAGGTCGGAGCGCTGTGCCGCCTGCCGCTTTATTATACCGGCATCCGAATACAGGCGAGAACACCGCGCCACCGTTCGAGCCGACCGTGCGCTTCACATAGCCGTCCGCTCCGACCAACTCTTCCTCGCCACCGCATGTGCAAGTTCAAATTCGTGGCTACTGTGGCTTTGAAAGTTAAAACTGAAAGCGCAGGCAGCGGCGGCCAAAGTTGCAGCTGGACGTCGCCAACAGGTGCGTGCTGCAACTAATTTGCCGGTAAGGAGGGATGCTCCAGCATCTCGTCGCTCAGCCAGTCAATGGGTCCCCGATCGGCTTGGATGGTAAGCCCACGAATAAATTTTGCCTCACGCTTCTCAATCTCTGCAGGCTCTAAAGGTCGCCATTCGAACGGATCCGAGTCGAGTGTCCAAAATGGCGAGGGTTCCAGCAAGGTATCATAGCTGAGTATGACGCGCGTCCTCGCGGACTCTTTTCCGCCCTGCTCTAGCTCGGGAAAGGAGTCCGATATATCTTGCGCGTATTGGCAGGTTGCGGCGACCGACCAAGGGGAATTGAGGATCGAAGCGAGCTGGTTGAGCTTCAGAACCTCCCGTTCGCTGAATCCGGTCGAGGAGCGTTTCACCTCGACCGGCACGAAGTCGCCACCTTTGGTAAGAAGTAGAACATCGGCCTCGCCGGCGGCAGAGTTAGCGCCTTCGCGCCAGATCTCCATGCCGGGATGCAGTCCAACAATGTTGCTGTCCATGTATCCGCGAAAGATTGTATACAAATATCGCGTGACAAGCAGATGCCCTATAGCATCGTGCTCGTATACCCGGCGCAGAGGCTCCGAGAGGCGATACTTGAAGTCGACCTGATGGCGGTCGCCGAATGGCTCGGCTATCTCCTTGGCACATCCGCGACAGATGATCGGCGGCGCAAACGCAGTGACCGGTATCCACTGCTTCGCTTCGCAAGCTCCGCAGTGAAGCGGAAACCCTTTGACTATGAGTTTTGCTTTCTCTGCCCACAGTAGCCAGTATTTGGTTGCTTTCTGATTATTTCCGAACACCTTCTTGAAGTCGCCGAATGATTTTACGGGGAGCTCGTCGGTGGTCGGTGGAACGGCATCAATAGGATTAGCAGTCTGCCCCGAAATTCGGAGTCGGTCCTTGAACCAGCCAAATCCCTGTCGCGCCGCCATTTCTTCGAGTAGCGAAAGAAGCGGAGCGTGAATAATATGATCAATATGGGTGATGTCGCCCAAACCCGCTAGTGCGATTCTAGCTGCGCGGCCCGGTTCCGACTCTCGGAGGTCGAAGGAACGCCGTCTGGCTACCGACCTGGCCATCAAGAGCCGGCTAGGCCAGATCGCGTCGCACGGCCGGGAACGATACCTCACTGACATGGAATTGTAGGATAGCGCCCCCGCGTAGAAAGCAGAGTTCGGCGCCTGGATCCGCAAATCGTCACCGTGTGGGAATGAGTTTCCTAGGACGTCGAGGTCTGCGTGCATGTGAGTCGAAATACCTAAGGCGCGGTTGGTGAAAAGTTCACGGTTAATACCTGGCGGCATTGGAACGAATCGCGCAGTTCCTTGCTTCCAAACTAGAGCCTCATCACGTGACCAGCCTGCAGGTCTGCCAAATGAAATAATCTCATCGCAGCTGCTGAGACCGAAATCGCGGCCATGCGGCTGGCCGAGCATATCGGAAAGTTGGTCAACTGAAAGGCTAGAACTTGTCACGTAGATGGAGCGCGTAGAGAATCCGCCGCGCGGGATCCGACGATCGTCGATTAGCTTCGAAATTAAGTCAGGAGTGGCTTCGGCTACGGGAACGCCAATAGGTAGCGGACTTGCGTCGCCGTGCGCGGAACGAAGATTCCAAAGCAGGGTAAGATCGCCTAAGTCTTCTGGCGAGCAAACTACGACGATGTTCGGGCCCGCATCGCGTAGTACAAACCGCGGGTCGGGGAGAACGTAGTTTTCGGCACTGATGGTCGAGCTGCCACTATTTCCGTATGGAAGGTGGACCATTGAGAGCTCGCGAGGATTCAAGACATTGTCTGTGGTCGCCCTGGCCAGGAGATCGTCGAGAGATCCCACTGAAGAGATCCTGCTAATGTTGACGAACTCTTCAAAGCGAAGATCCGGCCTTAGGCCGCCGTCGTGGAGGACTGTGGAGGCTGGGTGCTCCGGAAGAAGTCCTAGGCAAGCCGCGTAGATTCCTTTCCACGGATCGTTTGGTGCAAGTTCAATGGTTTCCACCGTCCGGTAGTCATCAGGTTGTCCATGCTTGAGAAGCGCTACTGCCATTTGGATGCCTGGATATCGCCGCCCTTGCTTGTCGGTGGCTCTGGCAGTTGGTAGATTGAATAGCCCGTGCCGGTGCATGCCGTAGACGCCGTCAACGGCGGCTCCGGCCAGCAGCCGGGCGTACTCGGGCCGGATTACTCCATCGGCATCGACAGGGACGAGCGGAGCGGTAGCGCCACCCCATAGCTGGCAGACGTCTTGCACGCCCTGCAAGAAGTTTGCGGTGCTGCTAACAGGCAGGGCAATGCGGGCGGGGCGATAGGTAATCCGCGCCACATGCGCACCGTCGAGAGTTTCGTCGTCCAGCAATCCTCTCATCGTTCCCTCCTCGCCTTATTATTCCTTGATCGCGGGTACTTGGTGGTCGACGATTGACTCTAACCAAGTATTGTTGTATCCGAGCCAGATGACAGAGATACCGCCGTACGTCCGTCTTATCGGCGGCGCACCATGGAGCAGCGCCGGTCGGCGCCGGTGGACGAGCTGGGTTCATTAATGTGGGCGGGTCCGCTCTGTGAGACGTCGAAGGATCCGCTCGCTCTGCCGGGTGCTGGGGTGGTCGGGGCCGAGAACCCGTCGCTGCCGGGTCACTGTGTCCTTGAGTAACTCCTGTGCTGACTGGTTCTCGCCGGCGGTGGCCAGATCGAGAGCTAGGTTGTTCGCTGAATTGAGGGTCTCGGGGTGGTCATGTCCGAGGACTCGCCGCCGACGTGCCAAGGTGTCCTCGGCCAGTGCTCTTGCCTCCGTGTGCTGGCCCAGTTCCGAACGGCGGATGGCGAGGTTGGCGGCCGAGCCTAGAGTGGCCGGATGGTCGTCTCCCAGCAGCCGTCTTTGACGTGCCCAGGTCTCCTCGGTGAGGTCTCGGGCGGCCTCCAGGTCGCCGAGTCTGGCCAGCCAGATGGCGAGGTTGGAGGCTGTGGAAAGGGTCTCTGGGTGATCGGCTCCGAGGACTCGTCGCCGGCGCTCGAGCGTGTCTTCTCCCAGCTCGCGGGCCGCTTGGTGGTCGCCTAGCGCGGCGAGATCCTTGGCGAGGTTGTTCGCCGAGGCGAGGGTGACAGGGTGGTCGTCGCCCAGGGTTTGGCGGCGGCGCGTCCAGGTGTCTTCGTCGAGGCTCCGGGCCGTCCTGTGGTCGCCAAGGTCGGAAAGCGTGGCGGCGAGGTTGTGTGCGGCGCCGAGTGTGTCGGGGTGGTCATCGCCGTGGAGTCGCCGCATGCGAGCCACGACGTCTTCGTTCAGCTTCCGGGCTGCGGGGTAGTCACCAAGCTTGGACAGCCGGTTGGCGAGGTTGTTGGTGGAGGCGAGGGTGTCGGGATGCTCGTCACCGAACAGTCGCTGACGGCGCGCCAACGTGTCCTCGTCGAGTTCACGGGCGGCCTGTAGCTCGCCAAGCGCGTCGAGGACGGCGGCGAGAGCGGTGGCCGCGGCGAGGCTGTCGGGATGATCCGGACCGAGGGCGGTACGCCACCGACTCTGAGCGGGCTCCAGCAGGGGGCGTGCGGCGTGACTCTGGCCGGAGTGGACCAGATACCAGCAGGTGTAGATCAGCAGCCAGCGGAACCTATCCGGTTCGGGAGGACATTCCGTGGCGGAGAGGCGCTCAGCCGCTGCGGCGACGTGTGGCGTCAACGTCGCGTAGGCCGGCCAGGCTGCGGGGTCGCCCGCGTCGCCTTGCACGACGGTGCCGAGCAGGTTCAGGGCGGCCGCGAAGACATCGTGTGCCTGCTCGGCAGGTACATGGGCACGTAGCAGGGCCTGCACGAGCTGGTGGATCCGCAGCGCGGCGCCGGTGCGGCGGGCGAGGGCGAAACGGCTGATCGCGGCCACCGCGGTGTGGGTTGTCAGCGCGTCTGCGACGAGCAATGCGCCTGGCACTGGGGTGACGTTGCTCAGGGGTCTGGCGGCGAGCGGGATCGGCTCGGACGCGAGGAAGGCAAGCACTCTCAGGAGAGCCGCGGCGAGCGGCTGCTCGGCGGCCAGCCGCGTGTATGCGGCTGAGACCGTCGCGGCTAGGCCCGGATGGTGAGGAGTGTCCTGGGCGAGGAGCGACCGCGGCTGGTCGGCGAGAACCTGCAGGTAGGTGACGGTGTCCATGCCGGTGGTGGCGAGGAAAGCGCCGGCCTGATCGATGGCCAGCGGAAGGTTCCCCAACGCCTCGGCGAGCTGGTGCGCGTCGTGCTCAGGGAGTTCGGGGACGTGGCGGTGGAGCAACTGGATCGACTCCTCACGGGCGAACTCGCCGACCCCGAGCACGTCTGCGACCACCCGACGCAGTCCCTCGTCGCGGCAGGTCACGATCAGCCGACCTGAGGTGGGCGGCAGCAGGGCCGCGAGGGCAGCCGGGTCAGCGGCGTTGTCATAGACAAGGAGCCAATCCTGACGGCGGCCGAGCTCCGCCCGCGCTGCCGCGGCGCGGTTAGCGAGGTCGCCCGCGCCGATCCCGAGTACGGTGGCGAGCGCGGCAAGCCCACTGGTCAGGGCGGTCGAGGTCTCGGCGTCGACCCACCACACCAAACCGAAGTCGCCGGCGTACCGCCAGACGTATTCGACGGCCAGCTGGGTCTTGCCGACACCGCCGAACCCCTGTAACGCCGTCATCGCTACTGGCCCGGCGGCCAGCCGGTCGTGCAGCTCGGCGAGCAGACCCTCGCGACCGGTGAAAAACAGGTTCCGCGCGGGCACCGGACCCCATACCGGTGGCAACCGGCCAGGGAACACTACCGTCGGTGCCGTGGCCGCATCGCCCGTGGTAGACGACGTCGTCCGGCTCGGGAACGGAACCATGGTGCCCGTCGGCGGGTGGCGTGGCGTGGCCAGCTGTTTCAACAGCCGCGCCTTGGCCGCGGTCTCGTCGAGATCCGTCAGGTCGATACTGAGTAGCGGCTTCAGTAGCGGCGGGTACTCGTCCGGCGTGCAGCGTCGAACAAGTACCGGGACGAGCGCGCCTTCCAGCTCCTGCTGCTGCCGGATAAAGGCGGCGTCGAACTGCGCCGAGGTCGCGCTGTGTGCGAAGTAGTCCGGGCTGGCCAGCACCAATACCCGCCCGGCCCGCCGTAGTGCTCGGTTCGCCGCCGTGACGACGCTCGTGCCTGCAGTCCAGTCCCACATGTCCAACTCGACGCTGTACCCAGCGTTCTCGAGCGTCGCAGCGACCCACTCCGCCCAGTCCGAGTCCGGCCCCGCGTGAGAGACAAAGAAGTCAACCCGATCAGCTATTTCTCCAGGCGATGGCCTGCCGCTGCCTGCCACTGGAGCGCCCGGACCGAAGTTCACCTCTACAGCCTGCCAGATGACGCTCGCCAAGATCCCGGCCCCGCCGTCTGGTTTCAGCCGGGCCCGCAGGCGGCGTCTTAGCTTGATCTTTAACCTTCTCGCTGTTCGGGGGCGGTCATGGCCAGTTCCCGCTTGCCGGTCAGGCCCACGTCATGGTGGGGCGCCGGTCTGCGGTTGCGCGTGCCAGGTGGGCGGCCGGGGGCCGGGTCTGGTGGGTTCGGCACGTTGGCGGGCAGGGGCATGGTCGCGCGGATGTTCCGGAATCCTCGCCGGATCCGGGCAAGTGCGAGTCGGCCTGGTGGGACGGGTTTTCCCAGGGGCGGCGCAGGTCCTTGGCCAGGGATCGGGCGAGGCGGAGCTGGGCGTGGGTGGCGACCAGCAGCCAGGTCCAGCGGTCTGCGGTCTGTTGGCCGCGGATCTTCGGGCGGGTCCAGCCCAGGGGCTGCTTGAACATACGGAAGGTGTGTTCAAGATCGAATCGTCGCGGGAACGCCTGCCACCAGAGATCCACCCGACATCGGTGGCCGAGCACTACAGTCAGCGGGCAGGCGCTCGTCGAGGACCTGCGGGTAGGCCGGAGCCCGGTCGGTGGTCACCTCGACTGGTCAGCGGCCGTGCGACAGCGCGGCGGTGAAAAACCGACGAGCAGCGACACCAGGTCCCGTTCCTCAGAGGCGAGCACGTCAATGACCTGTCCGAAGTGGTCGATCGCACGGTACAGGCAGCACCACCTGCCCGCGATCTTGACGTGCGTCTCGTCCGCAAACCATCTATTGCCCGGGCTGTGGCGACACGGCCTGGCGGCATCGATCAGCAGCGGTGTGTACCGGCGGACCCTCCGGTAGATCCTGGCGTGGTCGATGTGGAGGCCGCGCTCGGCGAGCAGTTCCTCGACGTCGCAGTAGGCCAGGACGCACTCCGACGTTGTGGGTGTGAAATGGGTGCGGAAGCGCGAGCAGAAGCCGTCACGCACCGACACCAGACGTCAGAGGCGGACCGTGAAAACCCTTGCGACTGCTGACACCACGGCATCAACCGGTCCGCCCTGACACCGAACGACAGTAACTCTCCGTGACTCTTAATCCTCAAGCCGTGGGTTCGAGCCCCACCTACCCCACCACGCTACGTAGCTATCCTCTGACCTCGGTCAATAAGTTTGATCTATCGGTTGGGTTGTCTGAAGGTCGTCGAAACGGGCAGGTAGACGGTCTGATCGTCTGGTTCGTACGGAAAGATGGTCCTCACTCGACGGCCCTCGGGTGACTGCTGTGAGTGACATCTGGCTTCGCACGGCAACGGGCGCGGCGTCGGGCCATCCCCATGCGGGACGGATTCGTCAGAGGCCGACCGTCGTGATGTAGGTATGACGCAGATCGACGAGCAGTCAACCCGGCCCACCGAGTGGCCCATGGCAGAGGACCTCGTGGGTGACGACCGTGAGCTCACTGGGGCCGACGCGCTGGCCTGACGCGAGCGGTCGGGCGAAATGTCGGACCCCTCGGGCATACTTCGGGATCACGTCGTGAGCATGGTCGCGGCGGGGCTCGTGCCATGTGGAGGCGGCGGAAGCGTGTCTCGAAGCAAGACGGTCGTCCGCCAGACCCTCATCGGTGAGGCGGGCATCGCGCTGATCCACAAGCGCGTGACCGAGATGGGTTACCTCTTCCATCCGCGTCGAGTCGACCATGGCATCGACGGCCATATCGATCTTGTCGATCCGGGTAGCGGGGCGGTCCTAAACCTTGTGTTGCTGGTCCAGAGCAAGGCCAGCGGCTTGCCGTACTCGTATGAGACCGAGACCAGCTTCCAGTACACGTGTTCTGAGGCCGACCTAAACTACTGGCTCAGCGGCAACGCGCCGGTTCTCCTGGTCTTGTCTCACCCGGACAGCGAGCAGGCGTGGTGGGTCGATGTCAGGGCCGAGTTCTCCGATGCCCGCCGCCGCGCCGAGCGCAGCGTCGTCGTCGATAAGCAGCGACAGGTCTTCGACGCCTCGGCCGCCAGCCATCTGCTGCGGATGGCGATGCCGAGGGACTCGGGTCTGTTCCTGACCTCGCCGCCGAAGAAGGAAACCCTGACCAGCAACCTGCTGCCCATCGTGACCATGCCGCCGGTCATCTATGTGGCACCTTCGGCGGCTACCACCTACCCAGCCGCCGGAGAACTTCTCGCCGGCCGGCAGGGCGCCGTCGGCGGCTGGATGCTGAGAGACGGCATGGTCATCAGCTTCACAGATCTGGCCGAGGAGCCGCTGAACTCGCTGCGCGCTGGCGACGTCGAGCTGCACGAGACGACCGAGTGGGCATCGAGCGACGAGCTCGACACCCAGTACCGGTTCATGGACCTGCTCGCCCGCGCCCTGGCCGCCGACCACCGCGGCGATCTGCGCTGGCACAACGACCGCAAGCACCTGCACTTCCGCGCCACCGCAGACCTCGGGCCTCGCCGCGAAGGCAAGGCGGACGGACGCCGGGGCCACACAGTCTTCGGGCCCCACTCCTCGAAGACGGATCCGGATGCGATCGGCTTCTACCGGCACGCCGCGCTGATGACACGGTTCCGCCGCTTCGACGGCAGATGGCACTGCCAGCTCAGCCCGGACTACTGCTTCACGAGTGACGGGTGGACGGAGCACCGGCACGCCGACGCCCTGCTGGCCGGGATCAAGCGACTGGACCGCCACGCCGCTGTAGCCGGCTGGACACGGACCTGGGCGACCTACCTCACCCGGCCCGCGGACCTGTTCGCCGCCGAGAGAGCTCTTGGCTTCGGTGCGTTGGCGACCTTCGAGGTCGACCGCGGCATCGATGACCGACTATGGGGGCCAGCGCCAGCGCAGACCGCAGCCGAAGACCCTGAAGGCTCAGCCACCACCGCGGCGGTCGACGCGGGGCTCGCGGCGGCCGGCGTCGACGCAGCGGACCTCCTCGCGCTCGACGACGACGGGCCAGACGACGACGCACCACCCCCGAAGGTGGACACGCGGCCCAAGACCCGACGCCGAACCGGGCCACGGGGCGCGCGGACTGGAAAGCGGGCATGATGCGCGTCGAGGTCTTGGACGAACCGCAGCTGGAGTTCGGCGGCGGCAGCGGCCACATCGATCCACGCTTCGGCCTGACCGCCTACGGTCCGGCCGACCTCGGCACTCCGGACGCCCCCGCCGCGATCCGCATCGGCATGGTCGGTCCCGCCGACCAACTCGACGGACTACGCCGATGGCTCGAACGCTGCCGCGAGCCGATCGGAGCCAAAGACGAGCGGTACCCCCACTTGTTCCCGCCATTTCCCGGAAACGACATCGACCGGGGCCTCTACAGCACACTCGTCTTCTCCGACCGCAATACCCGCCAGATTCCCGACCGCGCCCTGCGTCCGCTGGAGAAGCTCTCCCGGCCCGAGGCGATCCGCCACGCCGTGCACCTGTACGGCGAAGAACTCACAGCGCTGGCCGAAGAGAACCGAGTCGATCTCATGGTCGTCGCGCGGCCCGACCAACTGCAAGACACCCGTACCCGCCGCCAAATGCGCGGCGCCCGACGCGCACGAGGGCCAAAGGCCACCAGTACGACCACCAGCTTCGAGAACTTTCATGATCTACTCAAGGCTCGGATGCTGCACGTGCGACAACCGCTCCAGATCGTGCGTCGCAGCACGTGGGACGAAGCAACCCCGCCACCGCCCGGCCGCGGTCGACAGGACGAAGCAAGCAGGGCCTGGAACCTCCACATCGCCATGTACTACAAGGCCGGCGGCGTGCCGTGGCGGCTACGCCGCCTGTCCACGGACCTGACCACCTGCTTCGTCGGCATCTCCTTCTACCGTGCCAACACGGGAACCAGCCTCGACACCGCAGTCGCGCACGTCTTCAACGAACGCGGCGACGGCGTCATCGTGCGCGGCGGCGCCGCCCACATCAGCAAGGAAGACAACCAGCCACACCTGGCCGCCGACGACGCCCACACCCTCCTCCAGGCCGCGCTCGACACCTACCGCCGCGAACACCACACCCTGCCGGCCAGAGTCGTGATCCACAAGTCTTCCCGGTTCATAGCCGCCGAGATCGACGGATTCGACACGGCCGCCGAAGCACGCGACCTCGCCGCGCTGGACCTCATCTGGATCACAGACAGCGAAGACGCCACCCTCTTCCGCCCAGGGGCCGCACCGCCACTACGAGGCACCCTTCTCACGCTCAGCCCCACCGAACACGCCCTCTACACCGGCGGCAGCATCGAGTTCTACTCCACCTACCCCGGCATGTACGTACCGCATCCCATCGGCTTCCGCCCAGTCCGCCCCACCCGTAGCCCTCGCGAGCTCGCCCTCGAACTGCTGGCGCTAAGCAAGATGAACTGGAACCAGGCACGCCTCGATGGCCGCTACCCGATCACCCTGCACACAGCGGACAAAGTCAAGCGCGTCCTGCGATTCTGCGACCAGAGCCAAGCCATCGCCACGAGATACGCCCAGTACATGTAGACAATGCCAGCTCGCAGACTCACACCTCCGCAGCGTATTCTCCTGCGGTATCCGAGACGCCGCTGCGATCCTGACCGTCGTTCGAGCATCGACGGCTGCCGCGGCATGATTCTCGCGTGGCCATGATGACACGTTTCATATTTCCTGTTACCACATGCTTATAACCAACAATCTCTTTGGTCGTGTAATACAGGTCCAGAGTTGGCGTCGACCGGTCGAGATAAGGATCCCGGCGACAGACAACGCTTTTATGTTCGGTCGCACACCTGGGTGGGAGGTCCGCGCATTCGGTGGAAGCGATGACAGAGTTGCCGATCAAACAACCCACCTATACACCGGGACCCGTTTTGCCCAAGCCATATCCCGGCTGGACGCACGGTTACTGCGATTGCTTTGGATGTCGAACTGCCAGAGGCTAGACCTCCTGCGCATGTGTCCAACGCGTCCCGCGATGCACCGGACCAGCTCAACGTATATGCGGCCGCGCTACACGAGTAGGTCCGCGCACGCTTGGACGACATGCTCCGGGACCGCATCGAACTCGCGCGGGTTCAGCTGCATCACGTACTCATTCTCGATGTGGTACGACTCGTTGACGAACTTCTTGAAGGCGGCATCGCCTCCAGGGGCGTCGGGGTCAAGCACCGAGGCGATGCGGAAGATCTGGACCTTCTCGTAGCCCACGTTCGTGTACTCGAACTTGACCTTCAGGACCCCCCGGTCTTTAAGCTGCGCCAGGAGCGCGTCGTAGTCAAAGCCGGGAATGACCTCCTGGATCTCGGCAATCGCTTGCTCGCGCTCCTCCTCGCCAAGGGGAATGAACCCCCCCTTCTCGCCCTTGGAGCTGGGCTCATCCCGAACGTGGAGAAGGCTTGAGAGAACGTGGTATTCCGCCCCACGCTCGCCGTGGACCTCGTAGCGACGGCGAAGGTAGATGCACTTGATTACCGGGTCGGCTGATGAACCGATGTTCTCGTCGCAGACCTGAGAGAACGTCATGATGTCGGCAGGCTTGATAGGCTTCTCCTCCACCCGCCCCTCCCGGCTCTGGAGAAAATGGACGGCGGGGGTCGCCGCCTGGAACTGCCCCGACGTCGCCGTTCGGACGATGTCGATGGCGGGCTCGATGTCATGGGTCAGGAGCAGCGTGGTGAATCCCCGGAGGCTTTGCTTGCCATGAAAGAGCTTGTGGAGGATGGCGAATTTCTTCGTCTTGTCGAAACTCGACACGGGATCATCGAGGACGACGAGGTCAGGCGCGTCGCGGCGGACCTGATGCATGAACAGAACGAGCGCAAAGGCGTTACGTTCGCCGAAGCTCAGATGACTGGCGGCAGCCTCCAGGTGGCCCGGAGCATCCTGGTGTTCAAGGACCATCCGATAGGAGTCGCCGCTGGACTCGATCCGCACCGCGTACTTGTAGCCGGCGGACCGGAGGTACTCGTTGATCTCGTCCTGGTTCCGCTCGATCGACTTCGCCACCTGCGTCTTCTGGATGCCCACGCGCCTCTTAATGTCGTTGATCCGCAGCGCGACACGATCAAGCTCCGCGTTCATCCCTCCCACGACATGCTGTGTGTCCTCGGAATTGAGCGCGTCCAGAAGTTCCAGTTCGATCTTCAGACTCCCCAGCGCCTTGTCCACGTCGGGCTCATCGCGGAGGGACACGAACGAGAGCTCCTTAAGTGCGGTGAACTTGTTCAGAAGCGTCTCGACTTGACCTCGCAAGCTCGCCAGGAATTGGTGTTGCTCCGGGGAAATCTCCTCCAGGCTCGTCGTGATCTTCCGCAGTTGCTCAAGGCGCTCGGGCACGAAGGAGTCCGCCAGCTTGTCGATAACGAGACGCAGCGCGCCCATGTTCTTGACCGCGGCGGACTCGTACTCCTCAGATACGTGGACGGCGGTCTTCTTGTCCATGTTGGGGATCGAGCAGAAGGGGCAGTTGTCCGATAGCTCGAGGTAGCTCTTACCCTTCGATTGCCACGACAGCCATCCCGCCGGGTCGTCGCTATGGAGGAACTTCTCGAAGCCCAAGAGGGGCTTCGGGATCGCGGCGAGCTTCCCGCCCATGCCGAGTGCCCTGAACCCCTTGCTGGTCTTCGCGATCCCGCCGGACTTGGTGATGGTGAAGGCGTTGCGTAGCTCGGTGAAGCTGGCGATCACATCATCAAGCGCCTCGTTCTCCAGGAACACCTTCTTCAGGTCCTCGAAGATGGCCTCAAGCTCCTCGATACCCGCTTGATACTCGGGCGTCTTAATGAAGATCTCGAAACTGTTCTTGACCACCTCGTCGGGTTGGAAGACGAACTGGGATACGTAGTGCTCATCGAAGACGAGGACGTTCTTGATCTCGTCGGCACCCACCACCGTCGGCGTCTTCCCGCTGCCGCCATGGCGGTACTTGAACGGAAGTAGGTCTTGGAGGGCATACCCGCCCCGGGCGTTGAGAACGAGCGCACGGGCGATGGTGCTCTTCCCGATGCCGTTGGGCCCGTACTTGATGTTGAGCGACTCGCGCCGGAGAGTGATCTGCGCTTCGGTGATGCTGTTGCAGTCCTTGATCGTGATGGCGTAGTCGCTGGACCTCGCGGGCAGCTGCTGCGGAGGGGTGTCGGCTGCCTTGACCATGATCGCGCCACTATCTCACAGCCCGCGCATCGCGCGACAGAGGCCCGGCCAAGCCCGCACGTAGGCGCAACTCGGCGACGCCGACCTGACCCCGCCCGGGTCTAACACGGCCTCCGCAACGTCTTGGCCTGGCCCAGCAGGCTCGCCCTCGACAGCTCGTGCGCAGCCAGGAACCAGGCCAGGCACGGCGCGGATTGCTTTAAAACGACCGAACACCGAGCGCGGGTTCGCGCCTCGCGTACCAGACTTATGCCGGAGGGTGTGGTGGTTTTATGGCCACACGTAGTGCACCTGCGGCGTCTCGAAATGGCTGTCGCCGTCGTATGCCCCGCACCGTCGGCACTCGAAGGATCCGCTCCACTTGAAGAAGTACCACCCATGGCAGCGCTTGCAGTGACCAAGCTCGATGTCGTTCTCGTCGCCGACTGCCGCCTCGAAGGCCAGAAGGCCCGGCGGCCCGGCGGCCCGGGGACGGAGACAAACGGACCGGGAAGCTTCGCGGCAGGCCACAGTGGCGCCGGGGCGCGGCCGATGACCACCAGGTCCCACGGCTGCCACCATCGGTCGCAGCACGTCTTACCGAGGAGTTCTCGCCGACCGCCTGGGCAGTCCGGCCAATGCGCCGCCAGGGCGCCCAGCTCGCGAGACTTCTCGATCCGCTCGTCGTGGGGGCCCTTGACCTCCAGCCACGTCCGGATCGCTGGCAGGTAGAAGTCGGGCCAGTGCCTACTCCCAGAGGGAAGGAGAACGCGCTGTGGTTCGTAGAGCCATTCGATATCCAGAGCGTCGAGCGTTTTGGCCCACCCCACCTCAAGGCGTGAAGCGAATCTCACGCCACGGTAGACCGCTGGTATCGCGCCGATCTCCTGAGACACTCGCTGGCTCCTCCCGAGAGCGCGCCCCGAGTCTAGATCGTGCCGGTCGCGACGGCGGTCGCACGTCGGGCGATCGATGCCGTGGCTGGCGGCCCGCTCGGTGTCTTCGCTTGGGATGATGCGCATCGGCCGCGTATCAGGGGGGTGGCGGGTGGGCGGGCTGTCGGAGGAGGAGATCGACGAGTTCGCGTTGCTGTTCGCCGAGCTACCGGCGGCACGGCAGGTGCTGGAGGGCGCGGGGCTCTCCCGGAAGGATCTTCCGGGGTGGAGTGTGACGACCGCGGCCGAGTTCTGGCGTGAGGTGTCCGTGCGGCTGGCGGGTGGGGCTGTGCCCGAGGGCCGGCGGCGAGTGTGCGCGGCAGCATTGAAGACCTTCCCGCGAAACGAGGTGTTCGCCGCGGGGGCAGGAGCGGGGCGGGTTCGGGTCGTGGCGTCGTGGGAGGTCGAGCGCGCGGCGTGGCCGTTGCCGGATCCCTTCGTGGAGCGAGCGACGACGGTCAGCGAGGTCCGGGATCTGCTGACGGCCGCCGGGGCTGGGCCTGTGGGCGTGGTCGGCATGGGTGGTGCGGGCAAGTCGACGATCGCCCGCGCGCTGCTTCACGACGATCAGGTCCGCGACCGGTTCCCGGGCGGTGTGGTCTGGGTCGAGGTGAATGCCGGCCGGGATGTGACCGCGGTGCAGGCGCGGGTACTGGCTGCATTCGGGGATCCACGGCCGGTCCTGGAAATCGCGGACGGCCGGGAGCGGCTGCGTGCGCTTCTGGCGGGGGCGATGTGTCTCATCGTCCTGGATGACGTGTGGGGACCGGCCGTGGTGGACGGGTTTCCCCGGCTCGCTGGTGTCCGGCTGCTGGTTACTTCCCGCAGCGGCCGAGTCCTGCCCACGGCCACGCCGATCTGTTCGGTCGGGCCGGTCGACGAGCCGACTGCTCGGCAACTGCTCGCTGCCTACGCCGGACAGGTCGTGCCGAATCTGCCAGGGCCGCTGAGGGTGCTGGAGCGGTGTGCCGGGCTGGCGGTAGCGCTTGCGATCGCCGGCGGGTTGGTCCGCGAGTCGTGGGACTTCGACGAGATCGCTGAGGCGTTCGACCGGGCGGACCTGGCCGAGCTGACGGCACGGTTTCCGGGCTATCCGTATCCGCACTTGCTCGCCGTCCTCGACGCTGGGCTGCGGCTGCTGCCCGCGGAGGCAGCTCCGCGGCTATGCGAGCTGGCGGTGTTCAAGGGGCGAGGGCCGGTCCCCATTCCGGTGCTGCTCGAGCTGTGGGCGATCACCGGGGCGCTCGACCGCAAGGCGGCCCGAGCGGTGCTTCGTCTACTCGACGGGGCCTCGTTGCTCCGGATCCATCCTGAGACGCGCACGGTCACGGTTCACGATCTGGTGTTCGACTTCGCCCGCGGGAGCCTGTCCTCAGGCGAGGTCCCTCGTCGGCACGCCACGCTCGCCGGCCGCTTCCTCGACCGCTGGGGCGGGCTAGCGAACGGGCTTCCCGAACTCCCCGCAGCGGGCCAGCGAGATGCCACTGACCGTTACGCCCTGACCTGGCTAATCGACCATCTTCTTGCCGCCGACGATCCGGACACGGTCGACGCGGTCTTGGCTATCGAGCGGCATACACAGGTTGGCCGGTCGGAAAGCGTCTGGTACACGGCCCACGACGAGGAGGGCAGCCTCGGGGATTACCTGGCCGGGGTCCGCGCCGCACGCCATCACGCGGAGACCCGCGACCACCCTGGCTCACCGCTCGCTCTGGGCCGCCAGGCCACGTACGCGCTACTGCTCGGGTCGATCGCCAGTCGAGTCGGGGACGTCCCCCGAGAGCTCCTCATCCGCCTTGTAGAGACCGGAGTGTGGCCCGCGACCCGAGCCTTCGCATACGCCGTCGCCGTGCCGGACCTGACCGTCCGGGCGCTGACCTTGTACGAGCTCGCGGCGCATGTGACGGACGACCAGGAGCGTGCGGCGATGCTCGCGGAAGCCGTTGCCGCCGCGACCGCGATCGATGACGCGTTCTACCGTGGGCACACGTTGAGCCTGATCGCGCCGCGGATCCCCACAGGGCTGCTCGGCGAGGCGCTACGCGCTGCCACCGCCATCGAGCGGTCTGGATCCCGGGCGAAAGCCTTGGCCGGGCTGGCGCCGTATCTCCCTGAAGGTCTGCTCGCCGAGGCGCTGACCACAGCTTCCGCCATCGACGATCCGTATTGGCGGGCAGGCGCCCTGAATGGACTGATCAAACATCTGCCCGCAGAACAACGCGGGGTGGTCCTCTCCGAGGCGATCGCCGCCGCGACTGCCGTCGCCTCGCCGGAGGACCGGGGACGGGCGTTGGTCGAGCTCGCGGAACACCTGTCCGCTGAATGCGATCGCCCCGTCCTCGCCGAGGCGCTCGCGGCAGCCGCCGCGATCCGTGATTCGTATGGCAGGGGACGTGTGTTGGCCCGGCTGGCAGCGCATCTACCTGCCGACGTGCTCAGCGCAGCGCTGGCCGCGGCCGGGACCATCGACGACCCAGAGGGCCGGGCGGAGGCGCTGATCGGGCTGGCGGCGTATCTACCGGGCGATCTCCTCGCCGAGGCGCTGGCCGCGGCGACCGCCATCGACCGGCCAGAACCCCGGGCGCAAGCGCTCGCGGCTCTGGCTGCGCATCTGCCCGAGGCACAACGCGGGCCAACCCTCGCCGAGGGGCTGCGGGCCGTCCTCGATACCTCCGACCTGCGCAATCGGGTGAAAGCGTTGACCGCGCTGGCGCCGGCTCTGCCAGCCGATCTGCTCGCTGAGGCGCTGGCCGCGGCGAGCGCCATCGACCGGCCAGAACCCCGGGCACGGGCGCTCGCGGCTCTGGCTGCCCATCTACCCGAGGCACAACGCAGATCGGTCCTCGCCGAGGCCGTGGCCTCGGCGAGGACTGTCGAGCAACCCGGCGCTCGAGCCGACACGTTGATCCTCCTGGTTGAGCAGCTGCCCGCAGCGCAGCGTGGAACGGCTGCTGGCGAGGCGCTGGCCGCGGCGACTGCCATCGACCGGCGGGCTTCCCGCTCCCGCGCCCTGGCGGCCCTGACCGTGCACCTTCCTGCGGAACAGCAAGCCACGGTCCTCGCCGCTGCGCTGGATGCGGCGACAGCCATCGACACGCCTGACAGTCGATTCGAGGCGGCGACCCAGCTGGCGGCACACCTACCCCCCGAGCAGCGCGCAGCGGTCCTCACCCACGCACTCGACGCCCTCACCGCCGTCGACGATCAGTACAAACGCGCAGATTGGTTGAGCAGGCTCGCTGCGGATCTGCCCGAGCGTCTGCTCGCCGACGCGCTGTCCGCCGCGGAGGCCGTCGACCTGCCGGGCGCCCGATCTCGGGCGCTGGCTGGGCTCGTGGAGAGGCTGCCCGGTGAACAACGCACGCCCGTGTTCCGAAAGGCGCTGACTGCCGCCGCAGCCATAGAGTTTTGGCCCGATCAGGGACACGTGCTAGCCAGGCTAGCGATCCAGCTACCAGACAGCCTGCTTCCCACCGCGCTGGCCGCCGCAATGCGCATCAGCTATCCAGACGCTCGGGCAGAGGCGCTGACCGCGCTCGCGGCACGACTTCCTCCAGCGGAGCAAGGGGAAGTTCTCGCCAAGGCGCTGATGGCTGCGAACGCCATCGACTATGCCGGTTCACGGGCAGGCGCATTGATCCAGCTCGCCGGACTCCTACCCGTCGCACAACGCGAAACGGCCGTCGCAGAAGCGCTGGTTGAGGCAAAGACCGTCGACCATCTTGCGACCCGGGCCGAAACGCTGGCCCGACTGACGGTGCACCTTCCCGCCGACCAACATGAGGCCGTCCTGGCCGACGCACTGGCCGCCGCGACCGCCATCGACAAACCCACGATCCGGGCCAGGACCCTCGCCGGACTAGTACCGCACCTTCCCCCTGACCAGCAAAGAACCGCCCTCAGCGCGGCGCTGGCCGCCGTAACCACCGTCGAAGAGACGAGCGCCAGGGCGGACGCGTTGACCGGTCTGGCGAAACTCCTACCAGCTGACCTTCTCGCCGAGGCGCTGGCCACCGCATCTAGCATCGTTGATCCACACCCACGGATGCGGGCGTTGACCGGCCTTGCAACCTTCCTGCCAGCTGAACTGCTTGCCAAGGCGGTGGCGGCTGTGCCCGACACCGACCAGTCAGTCGCCCGCGCGGGCGCACTGACGGCGCTCGCCGCGCGTCTTCCCACTGGCCAGCAACGAACGGTCCTCGCCGAGGCGCTGGCCGCCGCGACCGACATCGATACCCAGCACATCAAGGCTCAGGCATTGGCCGACCTGGCAGCGCTCCTTCCGGCCGATCTACTCGCCAAGGCACTGACCGCCGCGGCTGCCATCCGTCGACCCGGAGCCCGCGCGGAGGCGTTGACCGGCCTGGTCGCCCACCTCTCCCACGAGCGGCAGGGACCCGTTCTCGCAGAAGCGCTCGCCTCGGCCTCGACAGCGGGACGGAAGGCCGTGCTCGACGTCATCCTCGTGGCGCTTCGCCTGGAGGGCGTGCCGAAGCTAGCTGGCGCCACGATCGGCGAATCGTTGCTGCGGGTCTGGCATTGGTGGCCCTGACGCCTTTCACGCAGGTCGCACGCCGCGGTGCGAAGCGGGGTGGTCGGCGACGTCCCTGCGGCCCGCTGCTAGCTGGTCGGCGGTGGCTTCCTGCGCGCAGGCCGGTTCGTCGCCGACGCCGCCACTGGCTCACGTCGGTGCTTGGGAAGTCCTTTTCCCAATGCCAGAGCGACATTCGTGCCTGCGCGGTAGCGTCTTGGCGATCAGTGAGTAAGGCTCCGCTTCGGAGAGTCCCAAGCGGTTGGCGGCGTGGGATCCTGCGCGAATGGAGGGCGTGGTCATGGCGGCTGAGACAGATGAGCTGGTCGTGGCGGTCGAGGAATTGGCCGTGGTCCGGGACCGTGGTGAGGCGGTAGCGCACTCCGACGGAGCGGTGGGCGACAGCGGCGAGAACCGGGACGGCTGAGACCGGCTCGCCGGCGGAGCGTGTGCGCGACGCTGATCGGCGCATCATCCTCGGGCTGTACCGGTCTGACCATGGCCGTGGGCTGCTCGGAAGGGCGTTGACGGCCGGGATCCGCGCGATCGACACGGCGAGCAACTATCGGGACTTCGCTGCCCACCGGACCTTGGCGTCCGAAACGGCTGATCTTCTCGGTGAGTTCACGGTCTCCACCAAGGTGGGCTTCTTCCCCGCGGCCGGCGGCGTCGAGCATTCCCTCGATCCGCGGCGGCTTCGGCAGGCGATCATGACGGCGCCGGGCGAGCTCGGCCGGGTGCCCGACGTGGTTCTGCTGCACAGCCCGGAACGGTCGCTTGACGGCGCGGATCTGGCGGCCGACCACGACCGGTTTATCGCGGCGTGCGCCGTCCTCGCCGACGCCGCTGCAGAAGGTCTGTGCGGGTCGTGGGGCGTCTCCTGCTGGGACAGCCGGCCGCTCGCCCGGCTCCTGCTCGTTACCGCCGAGGGACGTGGCGCGATCCCACGGCCTGACGTGCTGATGGTGCGCTCAGGACTGGCCGTCGGCGCCGACGCCTTGGAAGCGGCGGAGAAGGCCATGGCACTGCTCGGGGTGCCGCCGGCCGGGCGATGGGGCATGAGCCCGTTCGCCGGGGACGCCGCTCATCCCGCCTGGCAGCGGATCAGTCCCGGGGCGTTCCTGCGGCCCGGCCAGCAGACCGACGTCATGCCAGCAATCTTCCGACTGGCCTTCGAGCTGCCCCAGGTCGCCCGCGTCGCTGTCGGCTCGACCAGCGGCGAGCATCTGCGCGATCTGTCGGCGGCCGTTGACCTGGAGGTCGAGGGCGAGCAGGTCGCGCGCTATCGGCGGCTTCTCGCCGCGCGAGCTTCTCTCACGTCTCCAGCGTCTTGAGGAGTTCGTCGACCAGCGCGCGCGCCGGGTCGAGGAGCGGACCGGAGTAGTCGGCGGGGGCGCTGACGATGTCCGCGCACAGGAACAGCGTGACGATCCGGCCGGTGCGGCTGTTCAGCTCGGCGGCGAACGCGTCGCGAACCCGTTCGGCCAGCGCAGGGACGGCGAGCGAGTTGACGAGCAGATTGGCGGCGTCGAGGCCGGCCGGGGCCAGGCCCCAGTCCTCCCAGTCGAGCAGCACACACGCCGGCGCGGTCAGGTTCGCCCAGTTCAGGTCGGCATGCGCCGGTGCCCACCGGTCGACCGTCGTCTCGAGGTGGTCGCCGAAGACCCGGCCGATCGTCGCGCTGACCCGCGCCTGGCTCATCGGCACAGTGTGCAGAGTCGCGACCCGGGTCGTGACGGCGCCGGCGAGCGCCGCAAGCGACCGGCCCAGCGTCGACCACCAGGCATCATCGAGGCTTGGCGCATCGGTGAGGATCCCGCCCGGCTTGACCGGGCCGGCCGCGACGTAGCTCGTCTCGTCCGCCCGCCACAGCAAACCTGTCTCGGGCTCGGCCCAGGAGACGCCCTGGTACCAGGCTGGCATCGCGACGCCTCGTAGCACGGCGGCGGTCTCCGTCCCGTTCCAGCCCTGCCCCGACACCTTCGACGGCGGCCGTGCCTCGACCCGGACCCACGTGTGCGCGTCGCTGGGCAGCCCGATCGAACGTCGCTTGCGCACCGCCGCGCCACGGTCCAACCGCACTCCCAGGGACCGCTCGACCCGCGCCAAGACCTCGTCATGAGATCCCGACCTGAGATCGACCCTCGGCATCTGAGACACGGCTTACGCCCATCCTTCGGCAACCAACGACACCTACACCCATGATCGTAGGACCCTCGACGGACGCGATCTTCCGGCATTGAGCCGATCGATCTCCATTGCACCGGCGGATCAGTCCGCGCTGTGACAGCCAGGCTCAGTGTCAGCGACGACACGGCCAGTCAGACCGCCTGCGACATCTGATTTTCGCCGCGCCTCGCGGGCGCCGCTGGGGCAGTGGAGGCGC